>NZ_JBNDIU010000003.1:0-433852 GCF_050434565.1 Ensifer sp. 4252 | reverse complement strand
ACGAAGGACATCGTCGCCAGCAGCGCCGCCGCCCTCGTCAGTGATCGGGCTTATAGACCCCACTCCCCGAACACGTCAACAGACAATTGCAAAAAAAATGACAGTTTTCTGACAAACCCCAGAAACGCGGGCTTTTTGCCCTGAAAAAACTTTCGAACGCCTCCGAACGGCCTGTGGAGACACATTTTGGCCCTTACTTTTTCACAATCCACCGATCTAAGCGTCATCAACGGTGCGTCACGCGGGGACGGCTGGGGAACGCGGATGCACATATATAGGGGTGTGCACGCGCCTCCCCTGTTCTCCCCTGGCGATTTGACTCCCGTGTGCGAAAGATGCACACCTTCGCGCAACGTATCGTCGGCAAGAATACGGCAAGAGAAATCAGGGGCCCCCAGCTCGGAATGATCACCGACAAGAAAATGGTCCGGTCGCTCGGCGACCAACCGCCGATCCTTGCGGACGGCCGGCGCGCGCCGGACAGGCGCGAGATTTCGTTGCGCTGGCTTTCCGGCACCTTCCTGACTGGCATCACCTCCAGCCTTCTTATGGGCGTTGCCCTCTTCGCAGCGCTTGACGGTCGCCAGCAGCTGGCAATCCCGGCCGAAGCCTACGCAGCACTCGACGCATCGAACGGCGGCAACGCCCCTGTTAATGCCAAGCGTGGCGATCGCATCCTTTCGCCCAACATCGTCGCCAAGCCGGCCGACAAGACCGTCATGGAAGTCTCAACGATGATCCATGACGGCGAGAAGGAAGTGGTGCGCAAGCAGCCCTTCGTTCACGTCAAGATGGCCCTTGCCGCCAACCACCAGGTTTCCGACAGCTATCCGGACTTCGATCCGCTGGCGATCTTCTCCACCGACGACGCCGATGCCGAACCGCAGATCGCGCGCACCGGCACGCTC
This sequence comes from Ensifer sp. 4252, assembly GCF_050434565.1. Lineage (NCBI taxonomy): Bacteria > Pseudomonadati > Pseudomonadota > Alphaproteobacteria > Hyphomicrobiales > Rhizobiaceae > Ensifer > Ensifer sp. 4252. The sequence goes on along the minus strand of NZ_JBNDIU010000003.1, from coordinate 432,944 downwards.
TACGGCTCCAACGTCGATTCCGAAGTGGCGCTGAAGACGGTCGATTTCCCGATCAAGGGCTCCAGCCTGACCTTCGACAGCTCGATGTCGCTCGACGAGGTCGAGGAGAATGTGCGCACCAATGGTTCGGTTCTGACCGAAGGCAGCACCCAGGTCGCTTCGCTCTTCTATGTCGACCCACAGCGTTTCGCCTCCGATAGCGACGGCCTCGACCTTCTACAGGGTCTGACTGCGCGCATCGTCGAGCAGAACAAGAGCGATGCGGCTTACGAGAGCATCAACGAACAAAGCACTGAGTATGCCGACGACATCATTCCGGTGCGCCGGAAGACCGATATCGCGACCGCCATGGTCAATGCCGGCTATGCCAAGGCGCAGGCCGAAGATGCTGCCGGCTATATCGGCGACGCGCTCGGCGCCAAGGAACTGAACGACGGCGACGTCCTGCGCATCGGCATCATCCAGAAGGGCGAAGAAGCGCGCATCGTTCGCGCCACGATCTATTCGCGCAATCGCCATGTGTTGACAATGGCCGTCGACGACGACGGCCGCTTCGTTCCCGGCGCCGAGCCGCCCAAGCTCGATGCGGTTGCGACCGCCTTCGACGACAACGGCACACCGACGATCACCAGCACCCACGATCTGCCGCGCGTCTATGACGGCATCTACCGGGCGGCCCTGTCCTACGGCATGAGCGCTGATATGGTCGGGCTCGTCGTCAAGCTGCTGGCCAGCAATGTCGATTTCCAGGCGCAGCTGAAGCCGACGGATTCGCTCGAAGCCTTCTTCTCGGTCACCGACGATCGCGGGATGGCAACAGCGGAATCCGAACTGCTTTACGTCAAGGCGAAATTCGGCGACGCCGAGACGACCTTCTATCGTTTCCAGGATCCGGAAGACAATTCGATCGACTACTTCAACGGCGAAGGCAAGAGCATCCGGCAGTTCCTGCTGCGCAACCCCGTGCCGAACGGCCACTTCCGCTCCGGCTTCGGCATGCGCCGCCACCCGATCCTCGGCTTCTCGCGCATGCACACTGGCGTCGACTGGGCGGCCCCCCGCGGCACGCCGATCATCGCAGCCGGCAACGGCACGGTGGAGAAGGCTGGCTGGGATTCCGGCGGATACGGCAACCAGACGCTGATCCGCCATGCCAACGGCTATGTCTCCTCCTATAACCACCAGAGCGCGATCGCCAAGACCGTCAAGGCCGGCGCCAAAGTGGTCCAGGGCCAGGTGATCGGCTGGGTCGGCACAACGGGTCTTTCGACCGGCCCGCACCTGCATTACGAGCTGATCGTCAACGGCAACAAGGTCGATCCGCTGCGTATTCGCCTGCCGGGCGGCAAATCGCTCGGCGGCGACGCGCTCGCCAAGTTCGAGAAGGAACGCGACCGCATCGACGAGTTGCTGAACAAGGACGGCAACGGCAGCGAAGTCGCCAGCAAGTAGCCAGTCATATCCACCCTTCGTCGGTGGCTTAATGCTTCGAGAAGCGGTCACCGCGATCCCTGAAGCGACGGAATTTCGAGGCATAAACGAAAAAGGCCGCCCCGAAGGGCGGCCTTTTTCGTTTCTGTGGGTTTAGGCGGCTTCTCTTTCCGAGCCGGCGCCACGCTTGAAGTTCAGCCGGTCGGAGCCGGCAAGAACCTTGATGGCGGATCCGTCCGGGAACTCGCCCTGCAGGATCTTCTCGGCGAGCGGATCCTGAAGATACTTCTGGATCGTCCGCTTCAGAGGGCGCGCGCCATAGGCGGGGTCGTAGCCCTTTTCGGCCAGGAACGTCCGCGCATCCTCCTCCAGTTCCAGCGTGATCTTCCGCTCGGAAAGCAGCTTGCGCAGCCGGGCGAGCTGGATATCGACGATCGCACCCATTTCCGAGCGACGCAGCCTGTGGAACAGGATGATCTCGTCGACGCGGTTCAGGAACTCCGGCCGGAAGGCCGACTTGACGACATCCATCACCTGGTCGCGAACGACATCGCTGTCCTCGTTCTCACCGAGCCCGACCAGATACTCCGCACCGAGGTTGGATGTCATGATGATCATCGTGTTGCGGAAGTCGACGGTGCGACCCTGACCATCGGTCAGGCGGCCGTCATCGAGGACCTGCAGCAGCACGTTGAAGACATCCGGATGCGCCTTCTCGATTTCGTCGAACAGCACGACCTGATAGGGCCGGCGGCGGACGGATTCGGTCAACGCTCCACCTTCCTCGTAGCCGACATAACCGGGAGGCGCGCCGATCAGCCGGGCAACGGAGTGCTTCTCCATGTATTCCGACATGTCGACACGCAGCAGCGCCGTCTCGTCATCGAACAGGAACCGGGCGAGCGCCTTGGTCAACTCGGTCTTGCCCACCCCGGTCGGGCCGAGGAAGATGAACGAGCCGATCGGCCGGTTCGGATCCTGAAGGCCGGCACGTGCACGGCGAACGGCACGCGATACCGCCTGGACGGCATCGCCCTGGCCGACGACCCATTTCGCCAGCTCGTCTTCCATCCGCAGCAGCTTGTCGCGCTCGCCTTCCAGCATCTTGTCAACCGGGATACCGGTCCAGCGCGACACCACATGGGCGATGTTGTCGGGGGTCACGACCTCCTGCACCATCGGGTTGGCGTTGGCGTTTTCCTGGCTTTCGGCATCGGAAAGCTCTTTCTCGAGCTTGGGGATGACGCCATAGGTCAACTCGCCGGCGCGCTGAAACTCACCCTTACGCTGGACGATCGCCAGCTCGTTGCGGGCTTCGTCGAGCTGCTTCTTGAGGTCGGCAGCGCGGCCAAGCTTCTGCTTTTCCGCCTGCCAACGCGCCGTCAGCGCCGATGCCTGCTCTTCGAGCGAGACCAGATCGAGCTCAAGCTTCTCCAGCCGATCCTTCGACGAGGTGTCGGTTTCCTTCTTCAGCGCTTCACGCTCGATCTTCAGCTGCATGATGCGCCGATCGAGTTCGTCGAGCTCCTCGGGCTTGGAATCCACCTGCATGCGCAGACGCGATGCTGCCTCGTCCATCAGGTCGATCGCCTTGTCAGGCAGGAACCGGTCGGTGATGTAGCGATTGGAAAGCGTCGCGGCGGCAACAAGCGCGGAATCGGAGATCCGCACCTTGTGATGCTGCTCGTATTTTTCCTTCAAGCCGCGCAGGATCGAGATCGTGTCCTCGACCGTCGGCTCCTCGACCATCACAGGCTGGAAGCGGCGGGCAAGAGCTGCGTCCTTTTCGACGTGCTTGCGATATTCGTCGAGCGTGGTCGCGCCGACGCAATGCAGTTCGCCGCGCGCCAGCGCAGGCTTCAAGAGGTTGGAGGCATCCATTGCCCCTTCCGCCTTGCCGGCACCGACCAGCGTGTGCATTTCGTCGATGAACAGGATGATCTCGCCGTTTTCCGCCTGCACTTCGTTGAGCACGGCCTTCAGCCGCTCTTCGAATTCGCCGCGGAACTTCGCGCCTGCGATCAACGCGCCCATGTCGAGCGCCATCAGCCGCTTATCCTTGAGGCTTTCCGGCACGTCGCCATTGACGATGCGCAGAGCGAGGCCCTCGGCGATCGCCGTCTTGCCGACGCCGGGCTCGCCGATCAGCACCGGGTTGTTCTTGGTCCGGCGCGACAAGACCTGGATCGTGCGACGGATTTCGTCGTCACGGCCGATTACCGGGTCGAGCTTGCCTTCGCGCGCATCGGCCGTCAGGTCACGGGCATATTTCTTCAGGCTGTCGAACCCCTGCTCGGCATTGGCGCTGTCGGCCGTGCGACCCTTGCGGATGTCGTTGATGACCTGGTTGAGCTTGGTCGGCGTCACGCCGGCCTTCTTCAGGATGTCAGCGGTGGCGGCAGAACTTTCGATCGCCAGTGCCAGCAGCAGGCGCTCGACGGTGACGAAGCTGTCGCCGGCCTTCTTCGCCGCCTCTTCCGCGCTCGAAAAGACGCGAGCGAGCGGCTGCGACAGATAAACGGAACCGTTGCCGCCGGAAACTTTCGGCAGTTTTGCCAAGGCTGCATCATTCCCGGCGCGCGCTTCGCGCACGTCGCCGCCCGCCCGCTCGATCAGCGAGGCGGCCATGCCCTGATCGTCGTCGAGCAGCACTTTCAGCACATGCTCAGGGGTGAACTGCTGGTGTCCCTGTGCCAGCGCATAGGTCTGCGCCGATTGCAGGAAACCGCGCACGCGTTCGGAATATTTCTCGATATTCATACTTTACCTCCATAGCCCACCAGGCCCGTCATGCGGCACCCGCTGGTGTTTCAGGATCAGGCTCCCGCATTCGGCGAACCTGTCATTGGGCATCGATCCACACCTTGCGCGGGATCAACGCGTCCGAAGCGAATATGGGGCAGCAGTTTTCGAAATTAAAGAGCTGATTGCATGTCGCAAATAGGAAATCTTGCGGAGGGAGAAAACGGCCACGCGTCATTGCGATGCGTGGCCGCTTGCGAGTGGATGCCGGGCATTGCCGTGCCGCCTCGGGCGACCTCGCCTCGATGCGGCCCATAGTCAGTGATCGACAAACGAAGTGCCGAACTCCTTCATGCGGGAAACGTAGTAGGCCGGCTCGATCAGCACCTCCGGCAGATAGAGACCGGCCTTCGGCGGCTCGCCACCGGCAAGACCGAGCATGCGCTCGACCGCAAGCGCGACGCCGAGCGCCGTCAGGGGCGCCTGGCCTTCAGGATGCACGATCTCGTGCCTGCGCACCAGGCGCTCTCCGGTCTTCGATTGCCCCTCAATTTCAAGCGCGATTTCCGTCGAGAAAGGCTCGCCGCGGCGGCGGCTGGCGGAAACGCTGTAGGCCAGATCCAGGCGGATCTCCCTGGCACCGGTTCTGGCGGCGAGCGCCATGACATCGAAGGGCGAATAGGCCGTCGCATCGAGTTCGACGCCATCGACGCTGGTATATCGGGCAGTTGCCTCCTGCCCGCTCACCCAATGCAGCTTGCCGCCCTTGACCGTGAGCGAGGCCGGCGAGGTTCCGGTGATGCGGTTGTAGTCGGCAAGTGCCGCCGGCCCACCCATATCCTCCTCATCAAGCAGCACGCCGATACGGATCGCGTCGACCGTCTGGTAGGACGAAAGCGCTTCGAGCACGGGGAAGATAGCAGCGCCCGCAAGCCAGTGGCTGGCGAGCAGGATCGGCGCCTTGTCGGGCGCATGAATGTACTGCGCAACCTCGGGCCCGATCTCGAACGTTCCGCTGGAGAGGCTGATATACGGTATTCCCTTCCTCTGCGCGTACCGCATCGAGGTCAGTCTCTCGTCCTTGACGAAGATCACCACGGCGCTGAAGGGGGCTTTGTCGTCAAGGCCGAGATCGGCGCGGTCGAGATCAACACGCACGCCCGTTGCCCCGCCGACCTCGCTGGCTACCGCCTGCGCCCGGACAAGATCTCGACCGCCGATGGCCAGCGGCAGATCGGGGTACAGCCTGCGGATCGCCTTTGCCGCCTGCGATCCGACAACGCCCGAACCGCCGATGATCAGGACGGGTGAGAACTTGCTCGACATGTTCATATCTCCTAGACGGGAAGGAGGTCGGCACTTTTTGCCAACCTACTATTGGTAAGTTACTATCAGTAGATAAGTAGCAAACGCGCTGCGTCAAGGGATCCGGATATTTTATCGCCTGGCGTGGACGACCCGAGGAGAGCAGCCGATGCCGAAGACGGCGATCAGGAAACTTGCCAAGCCCGAACGGCGTGCCCAGCTCATCGAAACGTCCAAAGAAATCCTGCGGGAATGTGGCGGTGACGCTCTCACCCTCGGCCATCTTGCCGAGCGCGCCGGCGTCAGCAAACCGATCGCCTATGAGCACTTCGGCACCCGCGAGGGGCTGCTGATCGCGCTTTCGCGCGAGATTGAGGAGCGCCATACCGACAAGCTGAAGAAGGCCCTGCTGTATACTCCCGCCGACCTTTCATCTGTCGCCGACATTATCGGCTCCGTCTACCTTGCATGTGCCGCGGAAAACGGGTCGGAATGGCAGGCAATGTCGAGCGCCCTGCGTGGCAATGCCGAGATGGACCGCGTGCAGCAGGAACTCGCCGACGACTATGTCGCACTCATCGGCGCAGCCATCGCACCCTTCTCTACCCTCACCGAAGATGATCTGCGCCTGCGTTGCGCGGGCATTGCCGGCGCTGCGGAGGCGATTGCCCGAGAGTTCGTCCGCGGTCGAGCAACCGAGGACGATGCGGCCGCCAATCTCGCAGCCTTGATCGTCAACGGCGCCGTCGCCTGATGCACAGCGCCACAAGCCGGCGTTCCTTGCGCGATCAATAGCACGCTCTGCACCACAGCATGTTGCACGCCGGTGTGCAGTGGATTTGCGATAAGCCAATCCTGGCGACTGAGACGCGCGTTAGCGTCCGCAGTCCTTCGAGCGATATGCGAGGCAACAAAAAACCCGGCCGCAGAGCGGACCGGGCTTTTGATGTTCGCTTCTGCCAGACCGCATGCGCGGCCCCGCAAAGATTTACTCGGATCCAGCCAGTGCCGGAGTTTCCGGAGGTGCTTCGCCAGAAGCTTCGCCCTCACCGGCCGCTTCATCGGCTGCACTGCGGCGCGGACGACGCGGGCGCGGTGCGCTGCGGCGGCGCGAGGCCGCACGGCCGGAAGCCGCTGGCGTTTCTTCTTCCATAGCCACTTCGGCTGGCGTGCCTTCGATGACGGGCTGCGGGCCCGAACCGTCGATCACCGGCTGCTGTTCGATGACTACCGGAGCGGGAGCGGCTGCAACCTGGGCCGGCGCTTCGTCGGCGTAACCCTGATCCAGATCGTCCTGATCCTGATCCTGGTCGTTGGCATCCTGTCCGCGGAAATCCTGGCGCTCTTCGCGCTGGAAACGATCCTGCATCTGCGCCTGTGCGGCTGCAATGATGCGGTTGTAATGCTCGGCATGCTGAAGATAGTTTTCAGCGATGACCCGGTCGCCGGAACTCTGCGCATCACGAGCAAGTGCCGAGTATTTCTCGGCGATATGCTGCGCGGTACCGCGAATCTTCACGTCCGGACCAGAGCTATCATAAGTCCGCGTCAGGGGATTGGATCCCTTGCGGTTATGATTGCTGCTATTTCCACTGTTGTTATTGTTGTTGTTATTGTTGTTGTTCCGCCCGCGGCCGCGCTTGTTTTGCTGTCCTGGCCTCATAGTACATTCACCCGAATTCTCTTGATAATGATGATCATGTGGTTTCGTCTTCCGGCCGGATCCGTCCGCGCCCGACAGAGCGCGCGCCGGTGAGCCCGCACATTGGCGGCTTCGGCGCCGACTGGCGTCAAATTAACAGGTACCTGCACAAGGCACTGTTGAACCCTAGCAACTCTTTCTTGAGAGCAATCCCCGTGGCCAGGTCATACCGGAACGAATCTTAGGTCCATGACCATCTGCCCAGTGCGCGGGCAAACTAGCCCGCTTCCTCTGGGATTCCAAGCCCTTTCTTTGCGTCTGCAAGAAAGAAGATGCGCCAGTGCGGCATTTTTTCAACGGTCGAAACTGCGCTCGAAGATCAGAACCCGGTCGTTGCCGCCCAGATCCTTGGCTTGTTCGCGCAAACGGAAGTTCTCGGCACTAAACAATGCCGCAACCGCCTCTTTCTGATCGAAACCGATTTCCAAGCCTATCACGCCGTTTGTCTCAAGATGATGACCGGCGTGAAGGGCGATGGCACGATAGGCATCAAGGCCGTCGTCTCCGCCATCGAGCGCTGCGGTCGGATCGTGCAATCGCACCTCCGGCTCAAGCTCTGCAACGACATTGGACGGTATATAAGGCGGATTTGAGACGATGGCATCGAACCGGCCCTCCACCCTTTCGAACCAGTTGCTGTGCACCGCCTCGAAACGATCCGAAAGGCCAAGCGCCTCGGCATTTGCGCTCGCGGTCGCCAAGGCGTCCTGCGATATATCGGTAGCCGTTCCGCGCGCTTCAAGAACACTGGCAAGCAACGCCAGACAGATCGCCCCGGTGCCCGTGCCGAGATCGACGAGCCGGCAGCTGCCTTTGGCCTCAACTGTGCGACGGAGATGCGGGATCATGCGATCGACGAGCGTTTCCGTATCCGGCCTCGGCTCCAGCGTTTCCCGCGACAGCTTGAGCGGCAGGCCAAAGAACTCGCGCTCGCCGAGAATGCGGTAGACGGGTTCGCGCGCACTCCGCCGCTCCACGGCAGCCCGTACCCTGGCAACATCGGCCTCCGACACCGCGTCCTTGCCGCGGGTCACGACATCGGTCAACGAAAGCCCGAGCAGACCCGAAACCAGATGACGCGCGTCAAGCCCAGCGTGTTCGATGCCGGCGGCCGTCAGGCGATCCCGGCTTTCCGCCACGAGGTGCGCGAGCGTGGCCGTCATCGCGATCAGCCCCGCTGCTCACCCAGAAGAGCCAGCTGGCTCGCCTGGTAATCGGCCAGCAGCGCATCGACCACTTCGTCGATTTCGCCCATCATCATCCGGTCCAGCTTGTAGAGTGTCAGGTTGATGCGGTGATCGGTAATGCGCCCCTGCGGAAAATTGTAGGTGCGAATGCGTTCGGAGCGGTCGCCGGAGCCGACCTGGCTCTTGCGATCGGCCGAACGCTCGCTGTCGGCGCGCTGGCGCTCCATGTCATAGAGCCGCGAACGCAGCACCTGCATGGCCTTGGCGCGGTTCTGGTGCTGCGACTTTTCCGAACTGGTGACGACGAGGCCGGTCGGGAGATGGGTGATGCGCACGGCGGAGTCCGTCGTGTTGACGTGCTGTCCACCGGCACCCGACGAGCGCATGGTGTCGATGCGGATGTCCTCGGGACGCACTTCGATGTCGATCTCCTCGGCTTCCGGCAGCACGGCGACGGTCGCCGCCGACGTGTGGATGCGGCCGCTCGCCTCGGTTTCCGGCACGCGCTGAACGCGATGGACACCAGACTCGAACTTGAGCCGGGCAAACACGCCACGGCCGGAAACAGTCGCGATGATTTCCTTGAAACCGCCGGCTTCGCCTTCGCTGGCCGAAAGCACTTCGACCCGCCAGCCCTTGGCCGCAGCGTAACGTTCGTACATGCGGAAAAGATCGCCGGCAAACAGCGCTGCTTCCGAGCCGCCGGTTCCAGCGCGGATTTCGAGGATCGCGCTCTTTTCGTCAGCGGCATCCTTCGGCAAGAGCAGGATCTGGATCTCCTGCTCCAGCTGCTCGATCGCCTCCACGACCTCAGGCTTTTCCATTTCAGCCAGGTCGCGCATGTCCTTGTCTGTCGTCCTGTCGACCAACATGGCATTGATGTCGGCAAGTTCGGCGGTCGCCTTCTCATAGGCGCGGATCTTGGTCACCACCGGCTGCAGTTCGGAATATTCCGACGCCAGCTTCACATAGACGTCGGCCGCAGGCCCCGCCGACATGCGGGCCTCGATCTCGCCGAACCGTCGTTCCAGTTCGCGCATTTTCTCAATGGGAAGCTTTGCCAAGTGTCACTCCAAATGCGCTACGCCTCGCCCGGATCATAGCCCGGACGAGGACAAAAGCGCTTCAAATCTATCTAAACCGGGATGCCGTTCGCCGCGGCGAAATCAATGAGGATCTGGCGAACCGGCGTCTGGTCGCGCGTATCGTCAAGCGCCGCGTTCAAGACCTCGCCGAGCTTGCCGGCATCCAGAGCCAGGAGCATCGCCTTGATCGGGCCGACCGCCGTCGGCGACATCGACACCGAGCGGTAGCCGAGACCGAGCAGGGCCATGGCAGACAAAGGCTTGCTCGCCATCTCGCCACACAGCGTCACCGGGGTCTGATGGCGCTCGCCGCCGCGCACGATATCGCGCAGGATCCTGAGGAAGGGCCGGCCAAGCACGTCGAAACGATCGGAGACGCGGGCATTGCCGCGATCGACCGCCATGGCGAACTGGAACAGATCGTTCGAGCCGACCGAGACGAAATCCACTTCGCTCATCAACTCGTCGAGCTGCCACAAGAGCGCCGGCACTTCCAGCATGGCGCCGAATTGCAGCTTGCGCGGCAGCTGTTCGCCGAGCTTCGACTGGCGTTCGATTTCCTTTTGCAGCAGCCCGCGGGCTTCCTTCAGCTCCGAGACCTCGGTCACCATCGGCAGCATCAATTTCAGCTCGAGTCCCGCCGCCGCGCGCAGCATGGCGCGAAGCTGGGTGCGCAGCAGGCCGGGCCGGTCAAGCGAAAGGCGGATCGCCCGCCAGCCGAGCGCCGGGTTTTCCTCTTCCGCCGCACGGAAATAGGGAACCACCTTGTCGCCGCCGATATCGAGGGTGCGGAAGGTCACCGGCTTGCCGCCGGTCTGCTTCAACACGCTGCGATAAAAGGCCTCCTGCTCTTCCGCCCTCGGCATGGTGGAAGCGATCATGAACTGCAGTTCGGTGCGGAAGAGGCCGATGCCCTCAGCGCCCGCCTCGTTCAGATGCGGCAGGTCGACCAAAAGGCCGGCATTCATCTGCAAGGTGATGCGCTTGCCGTCCTTGGTGAGCGGCTCGACATCCTTCAGCGCCCGGAACTGCGCCTGCCGGCGAGCGCGGAAACGCACCTTTTCCTCGTAGGCGCGCTGCAGGTCGGCCAGCGGCCGCAGATGTACCTTGGCATCGTCGCCATCGATGATGACGGCATCGCGATTTTCCGCAAGCGCGACGGCACCCGCCGCCTGGCCGACGACCGGGATGCCCATGGCGCGGGCAACGATGACCACGTGGCTGGTGACGGCGCCCTCTTCAAGCACAAGGCCGCGAACGTTTTCGCGCGGATAGTCGAGAAGCTCGGCCGCGCCCATCGCACGGGCAACGACCACTGCATCGGTCGGAAAATCGCTTGCGGAAAGCTTGGCGCCATAGCCCGAAAGCTGGCGCAGCAGTCGGTTGGCAAGGTCGTCGAAATCGTGCATGCGCTCGCGCAGATAGGGGTCCGTCAGCCGGATCATGCGCGCCTTGGTCTCGCTCTGCACCCGCTCGACAGCCGCTTCGGCCGTCAGGCCGTTGCGGATCGCCTCTTCCAGCTTCCGCACCCAGCCGCGGTCATGGGCGAACATGCGATAGGTCTCGAGCACCGCGCGGTGCTCGCCCTCCATCGACACTTCGCGCCGCGACAGCATGTCGTCGATCGAGATGCGCAGCGATCCGAGCGCTTCGGCAAGCCGCTGCAATTCCTGGTCCGTATCCTCGTTCAGAAGATTGGTGACGACGATCCTCGGCTCGTGCAGCACGACATAGCCAAGGCCGATGCCTTCGCCGTAGCTGTTGCCGTCGATCGAGACCGGGCGGGACAGATCAAGCTCGAGGCCGGGCTTGGTGATCTTCTTCAGCTCGCCGGTCGCCACCATCTCGGCGAGAACCATGGCGGTCGTTTCGAGCGCCTCGACCTCGTCTTCCCGGTAGTTGCGCTGCGCCTTGTTCTGCACGACGAGAACGCCGAGCGCGCGGCCGGTGCGCAGGATCGGCACGCCGAGGAACGAGTGATAGATCTCTTCGCCGGTTTCCGGCAGGTAGGTGAAGGCCGGATGTGCCTGGGCGTCGGACAGGTTGAGCGGCCGCGCGGAGGCCGCGATGGTGCCGACAAGGCCCTGCCCCATCTTCAACTGCGCCAGGTGGACGGCGGTCTTGTTCAGACCTTCGGTCGCGTAGAGTTCGAGCACCCCGTCGGAACGCAGCACATAGACCGAACACACTTCCGCGACCATGTTCTGTGCGATCTGGCGCACGATCCGGTCAAGGCGCTCCTGTGGCTCGAGCGGTTCCGCCATCAGTTCGCGCAACCGCTTGAGGAGAACGCGCGGACCTGCGGAAAGGTCTCTCATCGCGTGGGGTCTCCCGAAAAAGAGTAGACGACGGCGGCGGAAGAATTCGCGGCCGAAACGGCTGCGAATCCCAAATCAGTCACCTGTGGATTAACTCTTATCGAGACCGTAGGCGGAATGCAAAGTGCGAACTGCCAATTCGGCATAGGGTCCGTCGATCAGGATCGAGATCTTGATTTCGGAGGTGGTGATCGCCTTGATGTTGATGCCCTTGTCGGCGAGCGCACGGAACGCCGACGCGGCCACGCCGGCATGGCTGCGCATGCCGATGCCGATGACCGAGACCTTGACCAGGCCCGCCTCCGACTGGATCACGTCGTAGCCGATCTTTTCCTTGTTGTCGCCAAGCACCCTCAGCGCCTTGTCGACATCGCCGGAAGGAACGGTGAAGGTCATGTCGGTCTTCGAACCATCTTCCGAGATGTTCTGGACGATCATGTCGACATTGATATGGGCTTCGGCCAACGGCCCGAAGATCGCGGCGGAAACGCCCGGCCGGTCGGCGAGACGGCGCAGCGAAATCTGGGCTTCATCCTTGGCATAGGCAATGCCGGTTACGACTTCCTGTTCCACGATTTCTTCCTCATCACAAATCAGCGTGCCGGGCGGATTGAGAAGGTCACCCATGCCCGGCGCATCGGGATCCTCGAAAGACGAGCGCACGAAGGTACGGACCTTGTGCACCATGGCGAGCTCGACCGAGCGCACCTGCAGCACCTTGGCGCCGAGCGATGCCATTTCCAGCATTTCCTCGAACGCGATCTTTTTCAGACGCCGCGCCTTCGGCTCGATGCGCGGGTCGGTGGTGTAGACGCCATCGACGTCGGTGTAGATGTCGCAACGGTCTGCCTTGACGGCCGCGGCAATCGCGACGGCCGACGTGTCGGAACCGCCGCGACCGAGCGTCGCCAGGCGGTTGTCCGGGCCAAGGCCCTGGAAGCCGGCGACCACGGCCACCTGCCCCTCGCCCATGCGGCGGATGATGTCGGCGCCCTCGATGTCGAGGATGCGCGCGGCGCCATGGGCGTTATCGGTGCGGATCGGGATCTGCCAGCCCTGCCAGGAGCGCGCATTGATGCCCATCGACTGCAGCGCGATCGCGAGAAGTCCCGAGGTCACCTGCTCGCCGGACGCAACGATGGCGTCATATTCGCGCGCGTCGTAGAACGGCGCGTTGCCGCCGGCGACCTTGGGCATGTTCTGCACCCAGGCGACCAGTTCGTTGGTCTTGCCGGACATAGCGGAAACGACGACTGCGACCTCGTGGCCGGCGTCGACTTCACGTTTCACATGGCGGGCAACATTGTGAATGCGGTCCAAATCAGCGACGGAAGTTCCGCCGAATTTCATCACGATGCGTGCCATTTCGCCTCTACCGGTACCGAATGTTTGCGCGCGAGCGCGCGTGACAGGAAAGCGCCCCCGTCGGCGCCCGACGATCAAAAAGTTTGGGAGACTTCTCGGACATCGGCCAATCACCGCTTCGGGGAGCGGAAAGTCGCGGCGTCTCTTAGCGGATCGGGGGGCGGGGCGCAATGGCAAGAAGCCAGGAATAAGGCCCCCGTTCCAGCGAGCCGACCGCACGCCTGGCAACAATATTTCCGATCGACATCGCCTGGCGCAACGAAAGCCCCGCCAGAAGCCGTGCAGCTTTGCATCTGTGGTAGACAGCCACGTTCGATCGAACCCGCCGCCGCCACCCCGTTGAAAACGGCTCGCGCCGGTGGTAAACACTTCGCGCAACTCGATTGTGAAAGGAGGGCTGCGTTGTGATGACTTTTTTCCGGCACCACCGCCAGCGTGGCCCCGTCAACGCCCTGCAGATGCGTTTGCAGGGCTGACCGGTACAATCGCTTCGCATCCTCGCGAGCCTTATCCCTGGTCTGCCCCAGTGTGGTGCGGCTGAAAACCGTTTCGGTTTGAACGCCCGCGCCGTTTTCCATACCGAGCCGACGCGGCCCGAGAACTGCACGATATCGTGCATCGGGTCCGACACTCCGCCCAACCCGGCAGAAGACGTGCCGCCCGCGGATGTCTGCCGTCGCTCGCGCTGACCAGAGAACGAATATGGCCTTGATCAACATCCGCAACCTCGGCGTCACCCTCAACACGTCGCTCTTCTCCAACCTCAACCTTTCGATTGCAGCCGGCGATCGGCTCGGCATCGTCGCTGCCAACGGGCGCGGTAAATCCACCCTGCTCCGATCGGTCGGCGGCAGCTTCGAGCCGACGGCGGGCGAGATCACCCGCTCGCGCGGCCTGACCATCGGCCATGTCGAGCAGAACGTGCCGGCACAGCTGCTGCCGTTGTCGTTCCATCAGGCTGTGCTTTCGGCACTGTCGACCGAGCAGGCGGACAGCGAAAGCTGGCGCGTCGATATCGTGCTGGATTCGCTCGAGGTCCCCGAAGCCCTTCGCCAGCGCGCGGTCGCGGACTTAAGCGGCGGCTGGCAACGGCTGGCGCTCCTTGCCCGTGTCTGGGTGACGGATCCCGACGCGCTGCTTCTCGACGAGCCGACCAACCATCTCGACCTTGCCAAGATCGCCCGGCTCGAATCCTGGCTGAATGCGCTGCCGCGCGACGTACCGGTGCTGATTGCCAGCCACGACCGCGCCTTTCTCGACGCCACCACCAACCGCACGCTGTTCCTGCGCCCGGATCAGTCGCCGGTCTTTGCACTCCCCTATTCGCAGGCGCGTGCGGCCGTCGATGAACTCGACGCGTCGGAAGAGCGGCGCTACCAGCGCGACATGAAGGCGGCACAGCAATTGCGGCGGCAGGCGGCCAAGCTCAACAATATCGGCATCAACTCCGGCAGCGATCTGCTGACGATAAAGACCAAGCAGCTGCGCCAACGCGCTGACCGCCTGCAGGATGCTGCCAAGCCTGCCCACCAGGAGCGTTCGGCTGGCGCAATCCGTCTTGCCAACCGCGGCACGCACGCAAAAATCCTGGTGACGCTCGATGACATCAAGGTGGAAACGCCCGATGGCACCCCGCTGTTCGGCACGGGAAAACGCTGGATCTGCCAGGGCGACCGGATCGTCCTGCTCGGCGAAAACGGCGCCGGCAAGACGAGGCTGGTCAACCTGATCCGCGCCGCTATCGAAGAACCGGAACACGCGCCTGAGACGCTAAAAGCTACACCTTCCCTGGTGCTCGGCTATAGCGATCAGGCGCTCGCCGGTCTTTCGGATAAGGAGACGCCGCTCATCGCCCTCTCCCGCCGGTTCTCGCTCGGCGACCAGAAGGTGCGTTCGCTGCTGGCTGGCGCCGGCGTCGGCATCGACATGCAGGACAAGCCGGTCGGCCGGCTCTCCGGTGGCCAGAAGGCGCGCCTCGCAATGCTGGTGCTTCGCCTGCGCGAGCCCAATTTCTACCTGCTCGACGAGCCGACGAACCATCTCGACATCGAAGGCCAGGAAGCGCTGGAAGATGAGTTGATGAAAAACGAAGTCAGCTGCCTGCTGGTGTCCCATGACCGCAGCTTCGTGCGCAACATCGGCAATCGCTTCTGGTTGATCGAGAAGCGGCGCCTCGTCGAGGTGGAAGACCCGGAGGATTTCTTCGCCGCAGCCGCTCAAGGCGACATGGCCTGACAAGCAGGCGGCGCGCGGTGGATACCGTGCGCCGCCGTGCCATCGAGGCAACTGCAAGTGACCAATGGCGCGCCAGAAACGAACTTGACTGGGCGGTGTGATCGGGCGATATCGGATCCATGTGCGAACATGACGTCCATATCGTTGCGCGTTCGGCCGGCATCCCAACAGGCGGGATGCAGGGCGATAGAGCACGCTGACGAAAGAGCGTTCGCGCACCTGCAGCCTCGCCGGATACGGACGGGGTTCTTCTTTTGACGGGTGCGCCGTCCATCGGCATTTTTGATGGAGATTGAAATGGCACAGAATATCTACGACAAACCAGAATTTTTCGAGGGCTACAGCCAGCTCGGCCGATCCGTGCACGGTCTCGATGGCGCGGCCGAATGGCCGGCGATCCGCGCCGCCCTGCCGGATCTGACAGGCAAGCGCGTCGTCGACCTCGGCTGCGGCTTCGGCTGGTTTTCGCGCTTCGCCCGCGAGCAGGGAGCGGCCCGCGTCCTCGGGCTCGACCTGTCGGAAAACATGATTGCCCGCGCCCGGCGCGACACGACCGATCCGGCAATCGAA
The DNA here is from genome assembly GCF_050434565.1 of Ensifer sp. 4252. Lineage (NCBI taxonomy): Bacteria > Pseudomonadati > Pseudomonadota > Alphaproteobacteria > Hyphomicrobiales > Rhizobiaceae > Ensifer > Ensifer sp. 4252. The sequence goes on along the minus strand of NZ_JBNDIU010000003.1, from coordinate 417,004 downwards.
TACGGCATCGCCGATCTCGACCAACTGACACTTGAAGTCGGCGCCTTCGACTTCGCCTACAGCTCGCTCGCATTCCACTATGTCGAGGATTTCGACCGCTTGGTCCGGGCGATCCACAGTGCCCTGATGCCCGGCTCGCACCTGGTCTTCACCATCGAGCACCCGATCTACATGGCCTCGTTGAACCCGGGCTGGCAGGTCGGAGAAAACGGGGAGAAGCGCTGGCCGTTGGATCACTATTCCGTCGAGGGCCGGCGCACGACGGATTGGCTGGCCAAGGGCGTGGTCAAGTACCACCGCACCATCGGCACCACGCTCAACGCGTTGATGCGCGGCGGCTTCGCCACCCGCCATGTCGAGGAGTGGCACCCGACACCGGCGCAGATCGATGCCAATCCGGATCTCGCTGAAGAGATGGAACGGCCGATGATCCTGATTGTCGACGCACAGAGATAAGACCCTGAAGCCCGGGCCGGAACCGCCCGGGCTTTGCCCCATACGGTCCCGCGTCCGGACCAGGCCTTCAATCGGGACCGCCAGTGCCGTTTTCGAACTTGCCCGGTCGTGCAATCACGCAGACGACGTCGATACCGTCGATCCTACGGGTCCTGACGCTCTCAACGCTCCACCGGCTATCGGCAAGCCGGGCTTCAATCCGGCCGGATATGTCGTCGACATTGCCCGCCGGCTCGTCGTGGAACAGAAAAAAGCGCCCCTCCGGCTTAAGGACCCGCGCAAGAACCGCCAGTTCGCGCGATGGATCGCCCCTCGCAAAAACACCGACGCGGATGGCGAAAACGGCATCGAAGCGCGCGTCGCCAAAATCTGCCTGAGCCAGCTCGACGGTTTCAAGGACCGCCCTGCCGGCGGCAACATAGCTGACGTTTCTTTGCTTCGCCGCGGCAATCATCGTCGCCGAGCGATCGATCGCGACGATCCGCCCATCGACGAGTTTCTCGCTAACACCCGTGACAGCGACACCATGACCGCAGCCGATTTCAAGCAGCCAGTCCGATGGTTGCGGCGCGACCATTTCCACTGCCCAGCCGATTCTGCTTTCCGCTTGCATGGCCTCTTCCTAGCCCACCGCCCGCCGTCGAGTGCGGGACGATACCATGGTCGGCCTGATGGGCGGCCCGAGTATTTCAGATACCAAAACAAAACCACTTGCAAAACAAGATCAGTTTTGCAATGATCCGCTCATCGATGAAGTGGACCACAAATGGCGGCGAGAGAAAACGGGAGAAGCAATAATGCGCAAGATCATCATGTGGGACATGGTCAGTGTCGACGGCTTCTTCGAAGCGCCTGGACATGACATCAGCTGGTTCGTTTTCGAGGAGGAACTCGCAGCCTATATTGGCGAGACCCAGCTTGAAGCCGATACATTGCTCTTCGGCCGGGTGACCTATGAGATGATGGCGTCCTACTGGCCGGAAGCCGAAGGCGATATCGCCACCTTTATGAATGGCGTCGAGAAGTACGTCTTCTCCCGTTCGCTAGAGAGCGCCGACTGGCACAACACCACGCTCGTTGTCGGCGATGCGGTCGCCGAAGTCGAACGCCTGAAGGCGCGCGAGGGCGGCGCCATCTTCATCTTCGGCAGCGCGGATTTTGCCGCAGCGCTGGTGGAAAAGGGCCTTGTCGATGAATATCGCCTTGGCATCAACCCGGTCCTGCTCGGCGGCGGCATCCCCCTCTTCAAACCGCTTTCGAAACGCACCACCCTCAAGCTCACACACACGAGACCGCTCAAATCCGGTGTCGTCATCCTGCATTACCAGCCACAGCCGGATGCCTGATCGAAGGCTGCTCGGCTTGTTGCTGCTTCCGCGCGGCCACTTCAGATGCGCTGTTGTGGCCATGGTGCGCCTCTTGACATCCCTGCCCGATCGTCCGACTTCATCAGGCAGAATGAAGGAGACGGCAGCATGAGCGAGACAGCGCGCACGACGATCGACCAGAGCGAGGTGGACCGCTTTTCGGCCATGGCCGCCGAATGGTGGGACCCGACGGGAAAGTTCCGGCCGTTGCACAAGTTCAACCCGGTCCGCCTCGCCTATATCCGCGACAGGGTTGCCGAGCATTTCGGCCGCGATCCGAAGAGCCCGCAACCGCTGAAGGGCCTGCGCCTTCTCGATATCGGTTGCGGCGGCGGGCTGCTGTCGGAGCCGATGGCCCGCATGGGCGCTGACGTCGTCGGCGCCGACGCTTCGGAAAAAAATATCGGCATTGCCAAGACCCATGCGGCGGGCAGCGGCGTTGCCGTCGATTATCGCGCCGTGACGGCCGAAGCCCTTGCCGAAGCGGGCGAAAGCTTCGACATCGTCCTCAACATGGAAGTGGTCGAGCACGTCGCCGATGTCGACTTCTTCATGACCACCTGCGCCCATATGGTTCGCCCCGGCGGCCTGATGTTCGTCGCCACCATCAACCGCACGATGAAGGCGGCGGCGCTGGCGATCTTCGCGGCCGAAAACGTTCTGCGCTGGCTGCCGCGCGGCACGCATCAATATGAAAAGCTCGTGCGTCCCGAGGAACTGGAAAAGCCGCTTGTGGCAAGCGGCCTGGAGCTGACCGAGCGCACCGGCGTATTCTTCAATCCGCTGTCCAACCAGTGGAACCTGTCGAAGGACATGGACGTCAACTACATGATTGTCGCCAAGCGCCCGCTTTAACGCAAAGGCGCCCGCCGCCTCGCACGCGCATCAAATCCTATGCAAAGCCCTCCGGCGGCGCTGTTCGCAGGAGGGTTTTGCTTTTAGCTCTGCCGCCTCAGAGAGCCTTCGGCCGCGCCTGCCATTCGTGCTGCAAGAGCGCGTAGATGTACTCGTCCCCCCACGCACCGTTGAACAGGTCGTTCTGGATCAGATGCGCCTCGCGGCGCATGCCCAGCCGCTCGACGACACCGACCGAACCGGCGTTGAGCGGGTCGAGACGGGCAAAGATCCGGTGGAAATTCAATTGGAAGAAACCGAGCTCGAGCGCCGCCCGCATCGCTTCGGTCGCATAGCCCTTGCCGGCAAATGCCGGGTTGAAGATGTAGCCGGTTTCAGCCTGCCGCGCCGCCTTGCTGGCAAGCTTCAACAGCACCTCGCCGACAAGCGCACCATCGTCTTGCCGTTCGACGGCAAAGACCGCGACATCGCCATCCTCGTCGAGACGCGGGTTGCTCGCCTTGGCGAATTTTTCGCGCGCGCCGTCCTCATCCAGCGGATCGGCATAGAGATAGCGATAGACGTCCGGCAGCCGATGATAGGCGTGAAACCCATCGAAGTCCTCAGGCGCAAAATGCCGGATCACCAGGCGGTCGGTGGAAATGCGAAGGTCGGAAAGATCCATTGCTCTCAAAATCCCGGATTGCAAAGATCCGGAAATGGGAACCAACGATCTGTTTTTAAAGGGTGTTTCCTGGATTTCATCCGACGGCGCTGAAAATGGCTGGCGCGAGCAGGCCCTCCACCCTGCCGCTCAGTTGACCTCGTCGGGCAACACCGGCAGTGGCGCGATGGCGATGCCCTCTTCGAGAAGCGCCACTGCCTCTTCCACGGTCGCCTTGCCGATGAGACCGCGTTCATCCGTCTCGCCATAGTGGATCTTGCGGGCTTCCTCGGGGAAGCGGTCGCCGACATCCTCGGCATTTTCACGCACCGTTTTGACGAGTTCGCGGATCTTCGCGACGGTCTCCTTCTGCGCCTGATCCATGACCAGCGCCCGCGTCGCTTCCTTCTTGCGCGCGGTGGCGACCGACGGTGCCATCAGTTGCTTGGCAACCGACGTGGAATTGCAGGTGGGACAGGCGACGAGCTTATGGTCCATCTGGCGGTCGAAATCGTCACTCGACGAGAACCAGCCCTCGAAAGCGTGGCCCTCATCGCAGGAAAGCGTGTAGCGGATCAAGCGGCAACACCTCCCTTGCCGGTCGGCAGGACATGGTCCAGCGCAAAGCTGCGGGCATTCCTGAGGTTCGGGATCTTGGCGCGGGCCGCATGCACGGCGGCCACGTCGATATCCGCCAGCACGATCCCCTCGCCGGCGGCACCTGCTGCGGCGAGCACCTTGCCCCAGGGGTCAACGATCATCGAATGGCCGAAGGTTTCGCGCCCGTCCTCGTGTATCCCGCCCTGCGCGGCAGCGATGACGAAGAAGCCGTTCTCGATGGCGCGGGCACGCAGCAGGATTTCCCAGTGCGCTTCGCCGGTCTGTCGGGTGAAGGCCGCCGGCACCGACATCACTTCTGCACCTGCAACCGCCTGCTGACGAAACAGCTCGGGGAAGCGAACGTCGTAGCAGATGGCAAAGCCCAACTTGCCGAAATCGAGGTCGGCGAGCCGCGCCGTGCTGCCCGGCGTGTAGGCAGCGCTTTCGCGCCAGCTTTCGCCATTGTCGAGATCGACATCGAACATGTGGATCTTGTCGTAGTCGCAGATCTTCGCTCCGTCGGGACCGAACAGGAAGCCGCGATTGGCGATCTTGCCGTCGGCAAGCGCAATGGCCGTCGACCCCACATGCAGATGAATGCCGAGTTCGCCGGCAAGCGCTGCCGCTTCGCGAACGATGATATCGTTCGCCTCGTCCTTGAGCACGGCCCGCAAGCCGGTGCGATCGCGCTGGAGCGCACCGGTCATCTCCGGCGTCTGGATATAGCTTGCGCCATGACCTGCCGCTTCGCGCACCAGCCGCGCCATCGTCTCGGCATTTCTTGCCGGCTCGACGCCGGAACACATCTGGATGGCCGCAGCCTTGAATGTCATCGCAGTCGGGCTCCTCAAGGCATTTCCGGGAAGGCACGAAGCGGCTCTCCGTCGGAAATGCGCAAAAGCTTAGGAGATGAAGCGCTTCGCCACTCCATCCAAAGCGGAAACGGTCTAGGCGGCGAGCATCTCGTCGAGCTTTCCGGCGCGCTCGAGCGCGTGCAGATCGTCGCACCCGCCGACATGGATGTCGTTGATGAAGATCTGCGGGAATGTGCTTCCGCCGTGCGATTTCTCGATCATCTTCTGGCGAACCTGTGGATCGTAGGTCGCATCATGTTCGAGGAACGAGACGCCCTTGGTTTCCAGAAGCTTTTTGGCAGCCGAGCAATAACCGCAGAACTGACGCGTATAAATAACGACCGAAGCCATGTTTCCTAACCGCTCCTTTACCGGCAACGATGCCGGACTTCCACTTGTCATATAAGACCGGACATAGCTCTTGCAAAGGTTAAAACCGTGACGTGTCCGGCCCCCGCCCGCTTCAGCGCGCGGGTCGCGGCCGAAACCGTGGCGCCGGTTGTATATACGTCATCGACGAGGACGATGCGTTTTCCGATGAGACCTTGCTTGCCGCTTTCGGTAACGGCAAAGGCGCCGCGAACATTGTCCTCACGCGCCTTGGCGCCGAGCCCGACCTGCTTGGTCGTGCGCCTGATCCGGCGAAGCGTTGCCGGAAGATAGGGCCGCCCCGACACTGCAGCCACGGCACGGGCAAGCTCCGCCGCCTGGTTGTACTTCCGTCCCCACAGCCGGAAGGCATGCAGCGGCACCGGGATGATCGCATCGGCGGAAGCGACGGCACCATCGCTCGCCCGGACCATCCATTCCGCCATCATCGGCGCGAGGTCGGTGCGGTCCCGATATTTCAGTCCATGCACGAGTTCGCGGGCGATGCCTTCGTGGACCGCGACCGAACGCAGGCAGTCGAACAGCGGCGGATCGGCGATCGCTTCGGGAGACACCGTTCCCTTCCCGTGATCGTGGGCAAATGGCAGGCCGAGGATTTCGCAGTAAGGTCGCTCGATCAGTGGGAGCGTCGACCAGCAAGGGGCGCAGACGGCCCGGTGCCGGCCCATCAGGCGTCCGCACCGCAGCAGACGGGAGGATAGACGACGTCGACGAGATCGTTACCGATCCGCCGCAGAAAGGCCAGGCAATCCGCCAGCCCAAATTGCCGCTCTTCCCAGTTCATGAGGTTGACTTTGCCGTCGTGTGGGTTTCTTTGCAGGGCGCTGTAGCACTTTGAAATTCTGCATGTTTACTCCCTTAAATCGGTTTCGATCCGGGGAAGCCATCATGCTGTCGGAGCAGAGTATCGTGGAAATCATCTTTGACCAGAGCCTTGTCGAGGCGCATCGTCGCCGGGCGCTGCGCAATGCCGACCCCAAGGCAGCCTTCCTCCTCGATATCGTCGCACAGGAGCTGGCCGACCGCGTGAGCGTGGTCGAGCGTCAGTTCGATAGGGCGATGGAGTTGCACGGTTACACCGGCGCAACGGCGCTTCGGCTTCTGGAAACCGGCAAGGTCGGAACGGTCGAGCGAGTGGAAACGGACCCCGGCTTCGGCACTGCTGCCATGCCCGTCGCGATTGCGCCGCTCGAGCGCATCCCGGCCGAGCCGGAGACACTCAATCTTCTCGTCTCCCCGCTGTCGCTGCATCTCACCAACGACACGCCCGGCGCCTTCATCCAGGCGCGCCGGTCGCTGAAGCCGGACGGACTGTTCTTGGCGGCAATTCCCGGCAATGGAACGCTGAACGAGTTGCGCGAGGCGCTGCTTGCCGCCGAGGCCGAGCTGACCGGGGGCGCAAGCCCGCGGGTCATTCCCTTTGCCGACGTTCGCGACATGGGCGCATTGCTGCAACGGGCGGGCTTTGCCCTGCCGGTGGCAGACGCGGAGACCTATACGGTGCGTTACGATTCGCTCTTCGCGCTGACCCGGGATTTGCGGGCGATGGGCATGACCAGCCCGCTTACAGCGCGCAGCCGGACACCCGTGTCCCGGCGCTTTTTCCTGAGGGCTGCGGAAATCTATGCGGAGCGCTTCTCCGACCCGGACGGCCGCATCCGCGCGACCTTCTCCATCGTCTACCTCTCGGGCTGGGCACCGCACGAGAGCCAGCAGAAACCGCTGAAGCCGGGCTCCGCCAAACAACGGCTGTCGGAGGCACTTGGGACGAAGGAAAGACCGGTCTAAACCGTCCGGCCGATCAACGTTAGCTCATCGCATTCTGAAAGGTCGTCGTCAGCAGCTCGAAGACAGCCAAGAGCGCCGCTTGTATCTGCTCCATCCCGAGAAGCAGGCTGACGGAAATCACGGCCGCAAGGAGACCGTATTCGATCGCAGTGGCCGCACTTTTATCGCGAATAAGGCGCTTCAATGTGCCCATAGATCCCAGCCCGGTTGGAACTCACTTCCCGACCGGCAGACACGCAAGGACCCAGTCCGACGCTCCGCCCAGATCAGCAGCCACTCTTGCTGCCGTCGGCATCGATGATGCAGACCGCACCCGGCATTTCCTGAAGCACACTGCGCCGCACGGTATAGCGCTTGGTGGTGCCGTTCGAGGGGATAGAGCCGGTCGAAATATTGTCGTAGTCCACCGGCGTGTTCGCCAGCATGCGCTTGTCCGTCTTCGAGGACAGCATCGGTGTCAGGATCAGCGTCAGTGCAATCACCGCCGTTCCAAACAGCAGCGACAGATTGAGCACGCCTGTCCGGCGGGACTGGCTCGTCACCATGTCCTTCTCCTGAACCGTCCTCCAGAAATCGTCGTCTACCATCCCAGCCTCACAAACGCATAAGGTGCGGCGAACGGGAGCATCCTTCCCAAGCTTCGTTTGCCACATTGTCCGAAACCGATACGCCGTTCGCTGAACGTTACATACCGAAACTGAATTGAAGCTATCTTTGCGGGAGGGAGATAAACGATTGATTAATAATCGATCGGTTTTTGGGTAGGTTCAGAGCAAATCCATAAGAAATGGGATGAGCGGCTCGTCGGCGGGTGGCATCGGGTAGTCGCGCAGCGCCTTGGAGCGCACCCATTTGATCGCCTGACCCTCCCGCCCAATCGCCACGCCTTCATAGCGACGGCAGACATAGAGCGGCATCAGCAGGTGAAAATCGTCGTAGGTGTGGCTGGCAAAGGTCAGCGGCGCCAGGCAGGCGACCTTGGTCTGGATGCCGAGCTCTTCGTCCAGTTCGCGGATCAGCGTTTCCTCCGGCGTCTCGCCGGGCTCCACCTTGCCGCCGGGAAACTCCCAGAGGCCGGCAAGCGATTTGCCTTCAGGGCGCTGCGCGAGCAGGATGCGGCCATCGGAATCCACCAAGGCACAGGCGGCGACGAGAACGATCTTCTTTCCGGTGGCGTCCATCAATCAGGCCTTAGGCGTGCGGTAGAGATAGTTGTAGACGTCGCGGAAACCGGCACCGCGATAAAGCGCCAACGCCGCCTCGCTGGTTGCCTGGACCTGCAGCCAGGCCTTCTTGGCGCCGCGCAGGCGCGCCCAGCGCAGCGAAACGTCGAGCATGGCCTTGCCCAGCCCCTGTCGACGGTAATGTTCGTCCACGGCAAACAGCATGATGCCCGCGAGGTCGTTATCCTGAACGACAAGCGACACCGCCGTCGGCCCGCTTTCCACATCCTCGAAGAGGAACAGCCCGCTTTCCGGCTTGATGGAATTGATGATCTCGGCGAGCGCCGCCTTGGTCTTGGGGTCTTCCTTGCCGATGCGGATGCGCGCGTCGACGAAGCGGCCGACATCCTTGATCGGCAGGTGGTCGATGCCGTCGCCGAGGTCACGCTCGGCGATATCAGCCATCATCACGGTGCTATGGGAGAAGGCGGTCCAGCCTTCTGCATCCATGTGGGCGATCAGTTGCGGTGGCGTCAACGGTGTCTGTCGCACGGTCAGTGGCCGGCCATAGTCGGCAAAGCGCCTGGCAGCCTTTTCCAATCGAACAGGGATGTCGCGGTAATCGGAGGGATCGAGCGGATTGACCGAATTGAGACGCTTGGAATCGTGGCCGGCATTCAGCCGGATCAGCCAGCTGCCGTCATAGTGGACCGACGCCGCCGGCCAGGCGCGAAAACCGACGGCCTCAAGCCGCCGCACGCTCGGAAGATCAACCATCCGCTTGTCCTTGCCTTCAGCCGCGGCGTCGCCTGCGGACGGCTGGGTCTCGATCGATGTCATCTGCTTAGCTTACCCCCCAACAGGTCAAATCAGGTGCCGACAGTGCGGGCAGCTTCCGGACCTGCAAGCCCCGGGAAAGACTGCTCGCAAAGACGTCAGCTTCTGTAGTCGCCGTTGATCTCGACATATTCCTTGGTGAGGTCGCAGGTAAAGACCGTCGCACGTCCGGAACCAAGCCCGATTTCGACGCGGATCGGGATATCCTGCGCTTTCATGACCGCTGTAGTGGCCGCTTCCGAATAGGTAGGATCGCGCTCGCCCTCGACGGCGACGCGCACATCGCCGAACCAGATCGCGAGCCGATCGCGCTCGGCCATCTCGCCAGCTTTGCCGACGGCCATGACCACACGTCCCCAATTGGCGTCCTCGCCCGCAACCGCTGTCTTGACCAGCGGCGAATTGGCGATCGAAAGCGCGATGCGCTTGGCAGCCGCGTCGTTCTCGGCACCCTCGACCGTGACGGCAACCATCTTGCGCGCACCTTCGCCATCGCGCACGACCTGAAGAGCCAGATCGCGCAGCAGATCGTTGAGCGCCGCCCGGAAGGCGTCGAGCTTCGGATCGGAAGCATCCGTCACTTTCTGCTGGCCATCGCCGGCGGCAGCGCCGGTCGCAAACAGCATCACCGTGTCCGACGTCGAGGTGTCGCTATCGACGGTGACCGAATTGAACGTCGGGCCGACGCCGGCCGAAAGCAGCGTCTGCAGCGCCGCCGACGCGATGTCGGCGTCGGTGACAACGAAGGAGAGCATCGTCGCCATATCAGGCGCAATCATGCCGGCACCCTTGGCGATACCGTTGATCGTGACCTTGACGCCACCGATCTCGGCGCTGCGGGTGGCGACCTTCGGATAGGTGTCCGTGGTCATGATCGCCTTGGCGGCCTCGAACCAGAAGTCTTGGTGACCGGAAACCGCGAGATCGTCGAGCACGCCTGCGAACTTCGTCGCGTCCAGCGGTTCGCCGATGACGCCGGTCGAGGCCAGGAACACCTCGCTCTCGGCACAACCGACGGCCTTCGCCGCCGATTTCGCGGTCAGCTCCGTCGCATCGCGCCCCTTTTTGCCGGTGAAGGCATTGGCATTTCCGGAATTGACGACGACCGCGCGCGCAACACCGCCGCCAAGGTTCTGGCGGCAGAAGTCGACAGGCGCCGACGGGCACTTGGACCGGGTGAACACGCCGGCGACGGCCGCAGGCTTATCGAAAACCATCATCAGCACGTCTGTACGGTTCTTGTACTTGATGCCGGCAGCGGCAGTTGCCATGCGCACGCCGCGCAAGGCGGGCATTTCGGCAAAGGTTTTCGGAGCGAGCGGAGAGACGGAACCGGACATGGGAAACCTGCGTGAAGACCGTGGGGTCAAGGTGGCGTTGCAACAAATGCCCGAGCGGCTTTCAAGCCGTCGGGCATCGACAAGAAACGTTGATCGGCGAGCCTTGCCTCAAGCAGGACCCGCCGGTCGAAAATTACTTGGCTTCCTGCGCCTTGTTGGCCTCGTCATAGGCCTTCTTCAGAGCCGGATCGGAAATCTCGACACCGGCGTCCTTCTTGGCGGCAGCAAGAAGCTCAACGTATTTGTCGCGCATGACAAGCTGACGAACCTGCGGCTCGACCTGCTCCAGCGTCGGCGGGGCCTGCGGACGCTTGTCCTCGACCAGGATGACGTGGAAGCCGAACTGCGTCTTCACCGGCGTCTTGGTGTAGGCGCCCTTGTCGAGCGTGAACACGACGGCTTCGAACTCAGGAACCATGCGGCCCTTGGTGAAGTAGCCGAGGTCGCCGCCGTCATCCTTGTTCGGATCGGAGGACTTGGCCTTGGCGAGTTCGACGAAGCTCTTGCCGGCGTCGAGTTCCTTGATGATTTCCTTGGCCTCTTCCTCGGTCTTGACGAGAATGTGGCGTGCCTTGACTTCTTCCTGCACCGGAACCGCGGCGATTTCCTTGTCGTAACGCGCCTTCACCTCTTCCTTGGTGATCGCGTCGACGACGTGCTTCTTGAAGAAGGCGTTGTGCAGTTCGCGCTCGGTCAGGTAGGCCAGACGCTGCTTGAAGGTCGCGTCGTCCTGAAGGCCTTCCTTCTCGGCCGTCTTCGACAGAAGCTTGACGTCGATGACAGCCGACAGCGCGGCGGCGCGCTTCTGCTCTTCCGGCATCTGCTGCAGCTGCGGGTCGAGACCACCAAGGGCAAGATTGAGCTCGGACTGGTGCACTTCTTCGCCACCGACCGTGGCGATGACCGGGTCCGCATCTTCGGCGCGCGCGACACCATGAACGGCGATCGCCGCAACCAGGGCCGCAGCGGCCAGCGTCTTAAACTTCGACATGCTCGTAACCTTTCACCTTTGGCCGTCAACGCGATTGCATTGGGCTCGTGGCGGCTGAACACCACCAGAATGTGGCGGTTCTGTAGCCGTCCAGCCACGCAAGTGCGTTGACATAATTCGACCCCCCTCTTATCTGTCACGCAACCTCGCGTCCAGAACAGTTTCCGGGCGTTTCACGGCATTGCGCGGTTTTGGACTGTGCGGCCAGTGGAACCCAAGGCAACAAAAAAGAAAGGACCATTCGTATGGTCAGTCTCGGCGGCCTAGCCCGCAAGTTGTTTGGCTCCTCCAACGAACGCCGCGTGCGTGGCTACAAGGCCAGGGTGGATGCCATCAACGCTCTTGAAGCCGATATGAAGGCTTTGTCGGATGAGGCACTTGCCGCCAAGACGGTGGAATTCCGCCAAGAGTTCGCAGACGGCAAGACGCTCGACGACCTGCTGGTACCGGCTTTTGCGGTTGCCCGCGAGGCGGCTCGCCGCGTCCTCGGCCTGCGCCCCTTCGACGTTCAGCTGGTCGGCGGCATGATCCTGCATGAGCGTGCCATCGCCGAAATGAAGACTGGCGAAGGCAAGACGCTCGTTGCCACCCTGCCCGTCTATCTCAACGCGCTTGCCAGCAAGGGCGTGCACGTCGTCACTGTCAACGACTACCTGGCCCAGCGCGATGCCGCCACCATGGGGCGCGTCTACAGCTTCCTCGGCCTGTCGACCGGCGTCATCGTCCACGGCCTCACCGATGACCAGCGCCACAACGCCTATGCCTGCGACATCACCTACGCGACCAACAACGAACTCGGCTTCGACTATCTGCGCGACAACATGAAGTATGAGCGCGCGCAGATGGTCCAGCGCGGTCACTTCTTCGCGATCGTCGACGAAGTGGACTCGATCCTGGTCGACGAAGCGCGTACGCCGCTGATCATTTCCGGCCCGCTCGACGACCGCTCGGATCTCTACAACACGATCAACGAGTTCATCCCGCTGCTTTCGCCGGAGGACTACGAAATCGACGAGAAGCAGCGCTCGGCCAACTTCTCCGAAGATGGCACCGAGAAGCTCGAAAACCTGCTGCGCGAGGCGGGCCTGCTCAAGGGTGAATCGCTCTACGACATCGAAAACGTCGCGATCGTCCACCACGTCAACAACGCGCTCAAGGCCCACAAGCTGTTCCAGCGCGACAAGGACTACATCGTCCGCAACGACGAGATTGTCATCATCGACGAATTCACCGGCCGCATGATGCCGGGACGTCGTTATTCCGAAGGCCAGCACCAGGCGCTCGAAGCCAAGGAAAAGGTGCAGATCCAGCCGGAGAACCAGACACTCGCCTCGATCACCTTCCAGAACTATTTCCGCATGTATTCCAAGCTCGGCGGCATGACCGGCACGGCGTCTACCGAAGCGGAAGAATTCGGCAACATCTACGGCCTGGAAGTCATTGAAGTTCCGACCAACCTGCCGATCAAGCGTATCGACGAGGACGACGAGGTCTATCGTACGCAGGGCGAGAAGCTCAAGGCGATCATCGACGAGATCAAGTCGGCGCATGAACGCGGCCAGCCGATGCTGGTGGGCACCACGTCGATCGAGAAATCCGAACAGCTTGCCGATCTGCTCAAGAAGTCCGGCTTCGACAATTTCCAGGTGCTGAACGCGCGTTATCACGAGCAGGAAGCCTTCATCGTGGCGCAGGCCGGCGTGCCCGGCGCCGTCACGATCGCCACCAACATGGCCGGTCGCGGTACCGACATTCAGCTCGGCGGCAACGTCGACATGCGCATCCAGCAGGAACTCGCAGAGGTCGAGCCCGGCACCGAGCGCAACGAGCGCGAACAGGCGATCCGCGCCGAGGTTCAGCAGCTGAAGGAAAAGGCGCTGGCCGCCGGCGGACTTTACGTTCTCGCCACCGAGCGTCACGAAAGCCGCCGTATCGACAACCAGCTGCGCGGTCGTTCCGGCCGTCAGGGCGACCCGGGCCGGTCCAAGTTCTACCTGTCGCTTCAGGACGATCTGATGCGCATCTTCGGCTCCGACCGCATGGACGGCATGCTGCAGAAGCTCGGCCTGAAGGAAGGCGAGTCGATCATCCACCCCTGGATCAACAAGGCGCTCGAGCGCGCGCAGAAGAAGGTCGAAGCCCGCAACTTCGACATCCGCAAGAACCTTCTGAAATACGACGACGTGCTCAACGACCAGCGCAAGGTGATCTTCGAACAGCGCATCGAGCTGATGGATGCTGTCAGCGTCACCGAAACCGTCACCGACATGCGCAACGAAGTCATCGAGGACATCGTTTCCAAGCGTATCCCTGAACGCGCCTACGCCGAAAAGTGGGACGTCGAGGGCCTCAAGGCCGACGTGCAGCAGTACCTCAACCTCGACCTGCCGATCGTCGAATGGGCAGCCGAGGAAGGCATCGATGAGGCCGACATCCTGGAGCGCGTGACGGCGGCCACCGACAAGGCCGTTGCCGACCGTGCCGAGCGCTTCGGCCCCGAGATCATGCAATATGTCGAGCGCTCGGTCATCCTGCAGACGCTCGACCATCTCTGGCGCGAACACATCGTCAATCTCGACCATCTGCGTTCAGTCATCGGTTTCCGCGGCTATGCCCAGCGTGACCCGCTGCAGGAATACAAGTCCGAGGCCTTCGAACTGTTCCAGGCCCTGCTCGGCAACCTGCGCCAGGCCGTGACGGCCCAGCTCATGCGCGTCGAACTGGTCCGCGAAGCGGCCGAGGCGCCGCAGCCGGCGCCGCCGCTGATGGAAGGCCACCATATCGATCCGCTGACCGGCGAAGACGATTTCGGTCGCGGCTCCGACACGCTGCTGGCGGTCGCACCGGCAAACCGTAATCCTGCCGACCCGTCGACCTGGGGCAAGGTCTCGCGCAACGAAGCCTGCCCCTGCGGTTCCGGCAAGAAGTACAAGCACTGCCACGGAATTTACGAAGCCTGACCTGAAGATGCCGCCTCCGGGCGGCATTTTTGTTTGTGGAGCGGGAAAGCGCTGAGACCGCCCTGTCGCCAGGCACAGAGTTGCCCGCTTTGCCGTTCGACCATCGTGCTCACAGTCGCCGATCCAGCAACGTCCGATCGGCCCCCTTCCCCGAGGCAAGGACCCCGGCTGAACCGTTTGTTAACGCTGATCTGGCACAACCAAACCCTGTATTGCGTAATCTCAGGGTGTTCTCGTGTTCATGGCGGTATGTCAAACAGCCGGACGAATGCTGCCGTCGGCGCTGCGACACCGCTTGTCTCCGCTGATCGGCGTGCTTGTCGCGGCCCTGACCGAACAGGACCCGAAGAATACGGCGCGACGTATGGCGCTTGTCGCCTTCGCCATCCGCATCCTCAGCGCCGCAATCGCGTTCCTCTCCCAGATCATACTCGCGCGCCTGATGGGCGAGTTCGAATACGGCATCTTCGTCTTCGTTTGGGTGCTGGTGATCCTGTTCGGCAATCTTTCCTGCGTCGGCTTCCATTCGGCCGTGATCCGCTTCCTGCCCGAATACCAGGCGACATCGGCGCTGGCTGAAATTCGCGGCCTGACGACCACCGCCCGGGTCTTTGCCCTTATCTCGGCAAGCACGCTGGCGCTTATCGGATTTTCGGGCCTGTGGTTGTTCGCCGACCGGATCGAGAGCTACTATCTAGTGCCCCTCTATCTCGGCCTGTTCATCCTGCCGATGATCGCGCTCGGCGATGTGATGGACGGCACCGCCCGCGCCCATGGCTGGCCGCTTTCGGCCATGAGCCCGACATTCATCATCCGCCCGCTGCTGGTGCTCGCCTTCATGGTGCTGGCAACGATGATGGGCGCGCCGCACACGGCGCGCACCGCCATGGCCGCAGCCATGGCCGCCGTCTACGCCACGACCGTCAGTCAGTTCCTTGTGCTGACCTGGCGGCTGCGTTCGCGTTATGTCAGCGGGCCGCTGCGTATCGAAATGGGGCGATGGCTCAAGGTTGCGGTGCCGATCTTCCTGATCGACGGCTTCGGCTTCCTGTTGACCAACTCCGACGTCGTCATCGTCGGCTTCTATCTCAAGCCGGACGATGTCGCCGTCTACTTCGCCGCCGCCAAGACCATGGCCCTCGTGCATTTCGTCATGTTCTCGGTCAAGGCGGCGGCCGGCCCGCGGATTGCAGGCGCCATGGCCGCACGCGACAGCAGGCAACTGGCTGACATCGCCATAGAAAGCGCTCGATGGGCGTTCTGGCCCTCGCTCATGCTCGGGGCTGTCGTCCTCGCTGCCGGTCCGTTCCTGCTCTCGCTGTTCGGCCCAGCCTTCGTCGGCGGCTGGCCTTTGATGGCCATCCTCTTTGCCGGCATCATGGCCAAGGCGTTCATCGGGCCTGCCGAAATCCTGCTGACGATGGCGGGCCAGCAGACACTCTGCGTGATCCTGTACGCCGGCGCACTGGTCGCGAACTTCGCGCTTAACTTGAGCCTCATTCCTCTTTTCGGATTGGTGGGTGCTGCATTTGCAACCGCCGGTGCTATGTTCGTAGAGGCAATGCTGCTTCATTTCGCCGTAAGGCGTAGCTTCGGCTTCGCACTCTTCGCTTTCGCAAGCGGGCGTTCGAGCCATGACAACAACGGGGCGATCCATCCATGATCGGCAATACCAATCTTCCCGGTGACGCAGACGACAGGGCTGCCCGCATCCTCGGCGGGCTGGCTCCGATGGGCCACTCCCATCCGCAGGCAGAACACATGCTTGCGGTCGGGCGCCCCGGACGGCATCTTTCCATCTACCCGGCCAAGGCTGGCTATGAATTGCAGCGTGAGCTCGACTTCCTGTCGAACCGGGCCCTTGAGCCGAACGTCTTTTTCACCGGCCATTTCCTGGCACCGGCAATGCCTAGGCTCGAGGAACGCGTGATCCGTCTTGCCATCATCAGGGACAATGACGAGCGCCGCAGCCGCATGCGCTTCCTGATGCCGTTTTCGATCGAGAAGCCCGGCTTTTCGATCGGCGCCCCGATCATCCGCGCCTGGTCCAACCCCTTCGGTCCGCTTGGCGTGCCACTGCTCGATGCCGAAGACGCGGCCGAAACGATCGATAACCTGTTCGAAGCGCTGACAGATCCGTCGGCCAGCTTGCCACCGGTTCTGGTGCTGCCGGACGTGCGCCTCAAGGGCAAGTTTGCGCAGCTGGCGCGCGCCGTCGCCATTGGCCGGAACCTGCCGCTGACGGTGACCGATACGTTCAGCCGGCCAATGCTCGAAAGCCTGCTCGACGGCCCGACCTATCTGAAGAAATCGATCAGCCCTGCGCATTTCCGCGAGCTGCGGCGCCAGTGGAACCAGCTGGAAAAGCACGGACAGCTTGCCTATTCGGTCGCGCGCCAGCCGAGCGAAATCCGCATTCGCATGGAGGAGTTCCTTGCGCTGGAAGCGTCAGGCTGGAAGGGTCGCGAACGCAGCGCCATGGTGCTCGACCGGTTCCGCGCCGCCTTCGCGCGCGAGGCGATCACCAACCTTGCCGAAGCCGACAGCGTCCGCATCCACACGCTCGATCTCGACGGCAAGGCGATCGCCTCCATGGTCGTGTTCCTGATGTCGGGCGAGGCCTATACGTGGAAGACGGCGTACGACGAACGTTACGCGAAGTTCTCGCCCGGCAAGCTGCTGCTGGCGGAACTGACCGAATGGCATCTCGACGACGCCAACATCGCCCGCTCGGATTCCTGCGCCGTTCCCGACCATCCGATCATGAGCCGCTTCTGGCAGGAGCGCGAAGAGATGGGAACGCTGGTGATCGGTCTGCAGCAGACGCGCGACCGCGACGTCCGCCAGGTCGCAGCCCAACTGCACCTCTACCGCAACACCCGCAACATGGCGCGAATGCTGCGCGAAAAGATCAAGGCCCTAGCCGGGCGTTGATCTCTTCAGCCAGAGGGCGAGTGTGGCGGCTCCGCCGCCGCCCGCTCGCGCAGGAAGCGGCGAATCACCTTGCCGGATGTCGTCAGCGGCAGGCTGTCGACGAAGGCGATCTCGCGCGGATATTCGTGCATCGACAGCCGCGTCTTCACCCAGTCGCGGATGGACTGAGCCTTCTTTTCGTCGCCAGCCACACCCGGTCTCAGAACGACATAGGCCTTGACGATTTCCGTGCGCAGCGCGTCCGGCTTTCCGACGACAGCAGCGAGCTGCACATCCGGGTGCCCGGCAAGACAGTCCTCGATCTCTCCGGGACCGATGCGATAGCCCGAAGACGTGATCACGTCGTCATCGCGCCCGAAGAAGGTGAAGTAGCCTTCGCCGTCCATCACGCCCTGGTCGCCCGTCGTCATCCAGTCGCCGATGAACTTTGCTTCGGTGGCCTTCTCGTTCTTCCAGTAGCCGAGAAACATCACCGGGTCCGGGCGGCGGATCGCCACCTGGCCGACGCTTCCGGCCGGCAATTCCCGGCCGTCACCGTCAATGATCGCCACCCGATGCCCAGGCGCCGCCTTGCCCATCGAACCGGGCTTTACCACACCCAGATCAGCGGCGGACGAAATGACGATATTGCACTCCGTCTGGCCATAGAACTCGCTGACCTCGAGGCCGAGTGCCGTCTTGGCCCATTCGAAGGTTTCGCGCCCGAGCGCCTCGCCGGCCGAGCCGATGGTCCGAAGGTTGAGACGGTATCGCTCGCGTGGCCGGTCGACCGCCTTCATCAGGCGCAGCGCCGTCGGCGGAATGAAGGCGTTGCGGACATCCATCTCTTCAAGGATCCGAAAGGCGGTGTCCGGATCGAACTTCTGCGCCGGGGAGGAGACGACGGGAACGCCGAGCAGCAGCGAAGGCAGCAGCGCATTCAGCAATCCGCCGGCCCAGGCCCAGTCCGCAGGTGTCCACATCCGGTCATCAGGTTGCGGCAGGAAATGATGGTGAAACTGGAACCCCGGCAGATGGCCGAGCAGCACCCGGTGGCCATGCAGCGCGCCCTTGGGCGGCCCCGTCGTCCCCGATGTGTAGATCATCAATGCCGCATCGTCGGGCGTGGTGTCGGCGGGAACAAAGTCGTCGGCATCGCCCGAGGCGAGCTCGATAAAATCGAGCGTGCCTGGAACACCTTCGGCACCGGCCAGCACGACCAGCCGCAGATCCGGCAGTCGGTCGCGAATGGCCGCGACCCGCTCGTGGCCGAAAGCATTGGTGACGATCGCCGCCGCGCCGGCGTCGAGCAGGCGATACTCCAGCGCCTCCACTCCGAACAGCAGGGCCAGCGGCAAGGCGATCGCGCCGAGCTTGTAGATGGCGGCGTGCGCAATGGCAGCCTCGACCCCCTGCGGCAGCAGGATCGCCACCCGGTCTCCGGGCTTGATCCCCTGGCGTTCGAGCCCACGGGCGAATGCGGAGGATTGTTGGGAGAACGCGCCATACGTCAGCGTTCGATGGGCGCCATCGGGGCTGAAATGCTGCAGGCAGATGCGTTCCGGCTCTCGCGTGGCCCAGGCATCGCTGACCGCAACGCCGATGTTGAACTTCTCAGGGATCTGCCACTGGAAAGCGCCGTAAAGTTCGTCGTAATTCTCGATTGTCGGTAACATGGCCCCGCCGCAACAGACTTCTGCTGCACTGCACCTAACATCTTCGCCCGCCCCTGTTCAATCACCGGCATGACGAGGGCCACCTCACTGTCTATGGCAGCGCCACGATTGCTGGTCCAATGATGGTCAGCAGGCCGGCCGACACTTCGCGGCCAACGGCAAGATGCGACACGCGCCGGCGGTCCGGCGCATCCCTCACAGCAACGCCGCGGCAGCTCGCCAAGAAACGTTCTGACGTGGCCGAGAATGCGCCTGAAGCCACCGATCCCGCCACCGCCACGGGCAAGGCGCGCCACCCCTTGCGATGCGATCGTTACGATCGCGGCGCGTGAGGCCGCCTGGGCCGGTGGCCAGCCCATCTCGACGAGATTGCGCGCCAGCAACCGTTCGGTGTCGGCGAGCAGTGACGTAACCGGCATGCAAGATGACGGTGGCCGTCTAAGAATCGCACGCTTGCCCTGCCGTCGAAGACGGGCGGACCGGAGTCAAAAGCAACGGTGCTGCGGGAAAAGCTGAGTGGTGGTGCCCCATGCCGGGGTCGAACCAGCACTCCTTTCGGAACTCGATTTTGAGTCGAGCGCGTCTACCAATTCCGCCAATGGGGCTCAGGGATATAAGATATCAGCGGCTGGGATTTACACGAAGGTTTTTGCCTCGGTCAACCATCATTTTCAACGAATGCATGTCGCGCAAAACTGAGCAGCAGTTTTCCGACTACGACATGCGCAAGATAAGAGCGCAAAGGGCGGAAAGTGATGCCGAAAGATCGTGATGGGGTCTGGCGGAGCAACAATCACGAAAGCGTGCAAACGTGACGCATGGGAGGCGATTTACAGCGCGCGCCGTCGCACCTAAGAAGGCCTTATTCAGTTGCAATGCAGCATATGCGGACACTGATCCGTTATGCTTTCCAGCGTGAGGTACGCATGATCGACGCTTCCACCGCTTCCCGCCATCACCTGCTCATCGCTGTCGTCTTGACGCTCGGCATGGCGGCAACTGTCGGCGGCGCGCTCAGTTTCGAGCATATCGGCGGCTATATCCCCTGCGCACTCTGCCTGCTGCAGCGCGATCCCTATTACTACGGCATTCCGCTCGGCATTCTCGCTGTCGCCACCAGCGCCTTGAAGCTGCCAGCCTGGACGACGCGCACCCTGCTTCTGGCGATCGGCATCCTGATGCTCGTCGGCGCAGGCATGGGTGTCTATCACTCGGGCGCCGAATGGGGCTTCTGGGAAGGGCCGTCGACCTGTGCCACCACCGCGCAGGGCGTGTCGTCCAATGTCGGCGATCTCCTCGGCGACCTCGATTCCAAGCACGGCCCGTCCTGCACCGAGGCAGCGCTTCGGGTACTCGGCCTGTCCTTTGCCGGTTGGAACGTCGTTGCCAGCCTGATCTTTGCAGCGATCGCGTTACGCGGTGCCGCAAAGGCCTGATACCCGAGACTGAAACGGCCTACCCGAAAGCAACGCCCGCGTGACAACGGATCACGCGGCGTGCCTCAGCCCACCTGCTTCGGGCCTGGCGTCGTCTGGAACGCGATGGCCCACAAGCCTCACGGCTGCAGTTCGACATCCCAGTAGAGATAGTCCATCCAGCTTTCATGCAGGTGGTTCGGCGGGAAAAGCCGGCCATTGTTGTGCAGGTCCTGCACCGTCGGCTGGTAGGGCCTCTGGTGCGGGAACATGCCGGCCTGCTTCGGCAGCTTGCTGCCCTTGCGCAGATTGCAGGGCGAGCATGCCGCAACGACGTTTTCCCAGGTCGTCTGTCCGCCATGCGCGCGGGGCACCACATGGTCGAAGGTCAGATCATCGGGCGTGCCGCAATACTGGCATTCGAACTTGTCGCGCAGGAAGACGTTGAACCGGGTGAACGCCGGATGACGCGACGGCTGCACGTAGCTCTTGAGGCAAACCACGCTCGGCAACCGCATCGAGAAGCTGGGCGAGGAGACCGAGTGCTCGTATTCGGCAAGGATAATCACACGGTCAAGGAAGACGGCCTTGATCGCGTCCTGCCAGGACCAGAGCGACAAGGGGTAATAACTCAGCGGCCGATAGTCAGCGTTCAAGACGAGCGCTGGTAAGGCCTGCGGTGAGACTGCAATCGTCAAGCGTATTCTCCTGATCGATTCGGCATCTGCACCTTCTATATTAGGCCCGTTGCAACAGGATTGTGAAGCAGGAAAGAAAAAAGCGAACAACGGATTCGCTTTTTCCTTCAAGGTGTCACAGGAACAGCATCCCGACGCATTTCCTGCGCGTAGTAGGCCCAGAACAGACGTGCCGCGACGCTACGCCATGGCGCCCAGGACGCGGCCAGCGAATCAATCTCGCGGGCGGTCGGGCGCAGCTCGAGACCAAGCCCGTGGCCGATCGCGTTCTGCAACGCGATATCGCCGGATGGAAAGACATCCGGATGCCCGGCACAAAACAGGAGATAGACCTCCGCCGTCCAGCGGCCGACGCCCTTGATGGTCGTCAGCTCGCGGATCGCCTCCGGGGCTTCGACATTGCAGATCGCGTCGAGGTCGATTTCGCCGGCAACGACCACCTGCGCCACGCGCCTCAGCGCATCGGCCTTGGCGCGGGAAAGCCCGATCGTTCGGCAATCCTCGTCGCTGAGTGTCAGGGCGGCAGGCGCGGTGATCTCGCCGAGCGAGGCTTCCATGCGTTTCCAGATCGCAGCAGCACTTGCCTTCGAGACCATCTGCGACACGATGATGCTGGCAAGACCACGATAGCCGGGGTCGGTTCGCCTGAGCGGCACAGGCCCGGCCTTGGCCACGACATGTTCGAGGCGGGCGTCGAGCATCATCAGGCCGGCAAGCCCTGCCTCGATGTCCTCATGTGTTCGGATAATCCGCATGGCGCCTCCAAAAAGCGGATGATTTTTATACCGCTTCCATGTCAAAGGGAAACGATGGCAGACACGTCATCCGTTCAACCCGTTTTCCGTTTCGCACCGAGCCCGAACGGCCTTTTGCATCTGGGCCACGCCCTGTCGGCGATGCTCAACCACGATATGGCAAAAGCGTCGGGGGGACGGTTCCTGCTGCGCATCGAGGATATCGACCGGACGCGTAGCCATCAGGAGTTCGAGACCGCGATCTTCGACGATCTCGCCTGGCTCGGGCTTGAATGGGAACGGCCGGTGCGCCGGCAATCGGACCACCTCGACTTCTACGCATCCGCTCTCCAGCGGCTGAACGACATGGGCCTCGTCTATCCCTCGGTCCTGTCGCGCGGCGAGATCAAGGCGGCGGTTGCCGCTGCGGAAGCAAAGGGCCAGGATTGGCCGCGCGATCCGGATGGCGCACCGCTCTACCCCGGGCGCGAGCGCGATCTGGGACCGGGTGCGCGTAAAGACATCGTTGCAGGCGGCAAGCCCCATGCCTGGCGGCTGGATATGAAAAAGGCGGTGCTTAAAGCCGGCGCAGCGCCCCTGACCTGGCAGGAGACCGGCGGCGGGCCGGATGGAGAGACGGGCACCATAACGGCCGATCCTGCGGCCTGGGGCGACGTCATTCTGTCGCGCTCCGATGCGCCGTCGAGCTACCACCTGTCCGTCGTTGTCGACGATGCGCTGCAGGGCGTTACCCATGTGGTGCGCGGCCGCGACCTCTATCACGCGACCGCCCTGCATCGCCTGCTGCAGCGGCTGCTCGATTTGCCGGAACCGGTCTACCACCATCACCGCCTGCTGCTCGGCGCGGATGGCCGGAAGCTTTCCAAGAGCAATCGGGACACCGGCATCTCCGCCTTCCGCGAGGCCGGCCGCACGCCGGCCGACATCCGTGCTTTGGTCCTCTGACGGAATTCAGTCCTCGGTCGTGCGGCCCTGGAAGCTGCGCCGCACCATGCGCTTGACCCGGTACTTGAGGATCGCGGCATTGATCTCGGCACCAATGATGAAGATCGCCGCGACCATATAGAGGAACACCAGCACGATCATGATCGAGGCCAGACCGGCATAGGTCGAGACATAGGTCGCAAAGGTCGAGAGATAATAGGCGAAGGTGTAGCCGCCGATCGTCCAGCAGAGCAGTGTCAGGAAGATGCCAGGCAAGACATCGACCACCTTGCGGTGGCCGTCCGGCAACCACAGATGCGACATGAAGAGCCCACCCGTCACCACGACCAGCGCCAGCGGCAGGCTCCAGTTGTCGACCGTCGCCAGAACGCCGTCGAGCCAGGGCAGCCATTCGCCGGCATAACGAAGCGCCAGCGGCACGGCGACGAGAAGGATGCTCAGCGCCGCCAGAATCAGCACCCCGGCAATCACGAACCCAAGGCTCGCCAGGCGCGTCACATACCAATAGCGGCTCTCCGTCACCCGGTAGGCGCGGTTGAGCGAGACGCGCAGGGCCTCGACGCCATTCGACGCGAAATAGGCGGCCGCGAGCACCGAAACGGTCAACAGGCCGCCGCGGGGAATGGTCAGCACCTGGACGATCTCGTTGGCGATCGGCGTCGCGATCGATTCCGGCCAGGCGTCGAAAATGAGATGGACGGCAGTCTCGGCAAACTGGTCGGCGCCGAGGAAACTGCCGAGCGCGGTGCCGAAAATCAGGAAGGGGAAGACCGCAAGCAGGGACGACAGCGCCACATGGCTCGCCATGGCCCAGCCGTCGTCCAGACTGAAGTGCCACAGCGCATCGAAAACGACTTTCCAGGTGATGCGAATAAACGCTGGCATTTCCACTCCGGCCCTGTGGGCGCCGCGGTCGCCTGCTTTCGCATGCGGGTCCCGCGGCGCCGTTCCATGGCATTGGCGCACATTCGCCCGTAGCAACGTCCACGGGTTTGGGCTCGCGCAATTCAATTGTATCCCGCCGATGAATATGGGAAACGGGGGCAGGATTTCTACAGGAATCGACAGGATGTCCGATCGCCCCACAGTCATTGTCACCGGTTGTTCATCCGGGATCGGCGCCCATTGCGCCCGCGCGCTGCATGCGGACGGCTGGCGGGTCTTTGCGACTGTGCGCCGCGACGAGGACCGAAGCGCCCTTGAAAGCGAGGGCATCGAAACCTTCCTGATGGACTATACCCAGCCGGAAACGATCGCCGCCCTGGTCGAGGCGGTCATGGCGCGCTCCGGCGGCCGTATCGATGCGCTGTTCAACAACGGCGCCTACGGCCAGGCCGGCGCGGTCGAGGACCTGCCGACCGAGGCACTTCGGCTGCAGCTCGAAACCAACGTCATCGGCTGGCACGACCTGACGCGGCGGGTGATCCCGGCCATGCGCGCCCGCGGAAGCGGCCGCATCGTACAATGCTCCTCCATCCTCGGCATCGTACCCTATCGCTGGCGCGGCGCCTACAACGCCTCGAAATTCGCGATCGAGGGGCTGTCGCTGACCCTGAAGATGGAACTGGCCGGAAGCGGCATCGACGTCAGCCTGATCGAGCCCGGGCCGATCGCCTCCAGGTTCACCGCCAATGCCGTGACCTATATCGAGCGCTTCATCGACCTGAAGAATTCCGTGCACCGCGTAGAGTACGAACGGCAGCTGCGACGGCTGAAGGGCGAAAGCAAGCCGGCTGCCGGCAAGCTCGGACCGGAGGCGGTCTACGCCGTGCTCAAGCATGCGCTGACGGCAAAGCGACCGAAGCCGCACTATATTGTAACTAGGCCCGCCAGGCAGGGTGCGCTCCTGAAGAAGCTCCTGCCGGCAGCACTGTTTTACCGCATTATCGGCCGGCTAGGCTGATCGTAAACGCAAGGAAGCATTCGATGTCCAGTTTCTTCACCGGCCTGACCCTGCTCGTCATGGGCCTGGTCGTCATCGTTCTGATCCGCGGCCTCGTGAACATGGCCAAGGGCGGCAGCGGCAACACGTCGAACAAGCTGATGCAGGCCCGCGTCCTGCTGCAGGCAATCGCCATCGTCCTGATCATGCTGACGCTGTGGCTCACCGGCGGCGGTCGCCCATCCTGAGGAACGTGACGACACCATGGTCAAGCTCAACAAAATCTACACCCGGACGGGCGACAACGGCACCACCGGGCTCGTCTCCGGTCCGCGCCGCCTGAAGAGCGATCTGAGGGTCGATGCCTATGGCGCGGTCGACGAAACCAACGCCTTTGTCGGTCTTGCACGGCAACACACCGCCGATGTCGCCGATCTCGATGCAATCTTGATGCGGATCCAGAACGATCTGTTCGATCTCGGCGCCGATCTCGCCACCCCGGACACCGGCGAGAAGCCGGAATACGAACCGCTTCGCATCGTCGCAAGCCAAGTCGCCTGGCTCGAAACCGAGATCGATCGGCTGAACGCCGATCTCGACCCCCTGCGTTCCTTCGTGCTGCCGGCCGGCAGCGCCGCATCCGCAGCACTGCATGTGGCGCGGACCGTCGCCCGGCGTGCCGAACGGCAGATGGTGGCGCTTGCCCAGATCGAAGCCGAAATCGTCAGCCGCGAGGCGATCGCCTACATCAATCGGCTGTCGGATTTCCTGTTCGTCGCAGCCCGCTTGGCAAACGACAAGGGCCGTGCCGACGTCCTTTGGATTCCCGGGAAAAACAGATAACGTTTCCCCACTGCACAATCTCAGCCTCAAGCCGGGTTCGATCTAAGGGTGAGATTATGCAGTCAATCAAAGTGTTACAGCGACCTTTGCGCCTGGACAGGCGCGCGCTGTAGAATCACGCTTCGGGAGACCGCATGTTCATACCGCTTCACGATAAGAACACCCTGAAGCACATCAAGGTTCAGTATGTGACGATCAGCCTGATCGTCATCAACATCGTTGTCTGGCTGATAACCGGGCCGATCGCGACGGAAGAGTTCGCCAACGCGACGCTGCTGGGCTTCGGCTATATCCCGGCGCTCATCTTCGATTATGCCCAGCTCGATCCGTCGCTGATCATCGTGCCCGACGGCTTCACGTTCATCACCTATTCCTTCCTGCATGGCGGCTTCATGCATCTGGCGATGAACATGCTGTTTCTCTGGGTGTTCGGCGACAATGTCGAAGATGCGCTCGGGCATTTTCGCTTTCTGCTGTTCTATCTCGCCTGTGCCGCTGCCGGTGCCCTGGCACATGGCCTGCTCGACCCGGCATCGGAAGCGCCGCTGATCGGCGCATCGGGTGCGATCTCCGGCGTGGTCGCCGCTTATTTCCTGTTGCATCCGAAGGTACGCGTCTGGGTTCTGGTGTTTTTCCGCATACCCTTGCCCCTGCCTGCGGCCATTCCGCTTGCCTTCTGGATCGGTCAGCAATTCTTCATGCTGGCGGTCGATCCGGGCAGTGGCGTCTCGTGGAGCGCCCATGTCGGCGGCATCATCGCCGGGCTCGTGCTGGTGGTCATTTTGCGACGCCGCGGCGTCCCGCTCTTCGACCGAACGATCGTCACGCCGCGCGCCGTCGAACACAAGGTGGAGTCCGTCGTCGTCACGCCGCAACCCACGCCGGAAACGCGGAAACCGCCGACACCCTGGGGTCGACCAACCGCTTGAACCCACCGGCTTGGCATGTCTCCCTTCCCGCTTTCGCCATTATTTCAAGGGTTTGAGCGCCACCGCATGATCGGGAATGAACCCTCATGCCGCATCCGCGAAGAGGTCTTGTCAGGTCACTTTCTTACGTGTACGTAAACGTTATTCCAATTCTCGGGGTTATATCGATTTAGCGCCATGCACAGTGATTGTAATTGGAGAAAAAACGCGTATCGATGTCGCCAACCGACAATCAGGCGGCTCCGTTAAGGCGCATTTTCCTGCGAAAGCTCTTGGAGGGAAGAATCCATGAAAATACTTGTGACGGTCAAGCGGGTGGTTGACTACAACGTCAAGATCCGGGTGAAGGCGGACGGCTCGGGTGTCGAGCTGGCGAATGTGAAGATGTCGATGAACCCGTTCGACGAGATCTCGGTGGAAGAGGCGCTGCGGCTGAAGGAAGCCGGCAAGGCCGACGAGGTGGTGGTCGTCTCCGTGGGTCCGGCCAAGGCCGAGGAGACGCTGCGCACGGCGCTGGCCATGGGTGCCGACCGGGCGATCCTGGTCGAGACCGACGACCAGGTCGAGCCGCTCGCCGTCGCCAAGATCGTCAAGGGCGTGGCCGAAGCCGAGCAGCCGGGACTGATCATCGTCGGCAAGCAGGCGATCGACGACGATAGTAACCAGACCGGCCAGATGCTGTCGGCATTGCTCGGCTGGGCCCAGGGCACCTTTGCCTCCAAGGTCGAGATCGGTGACGGCAAGGCGACAGTGACGCGTGAAGTCGACGGCGGCCTGCAGACGATCGACATCAAGCTGCCGGCGGTGGTGACCACCGACCTGCGCCTCAACGAGCCGCGCTATGCGTCGCTGCCGAACATCATGAAGGCGAAGAAGAAGCCGCTCGACAAAAAGACACCCGCCGATTTCGGCGTCGACACGACGGCGCGGTTGAAGGTGCTGAAGACCGAGGAGCCGGAAGGCCGCAAGGCCGGCATCAAGGTCAAGTCGGTGGCCGAGCTGGTCGAAAAGCTCAAGACCGAAGCCGGCGTATTGTAAGTTCAGGAAAGGGAGATTTTATCATGGCTATTCTGCTTCTGGCTGATCACGACGGCAGCCACCTTTCCGACCAGACCGCCAAGGCGCTGACGGCAGCCGCCAAGATTGGCGGCGACGTGCATGTGCTGGTGGCCGGTGCCGGCGCCAAGGCGGCGGCCGACCAGGCTGCCAAGCTATCGGGCGTATCCAAGGTGCTGGTCGCTGAGGACGCCTCGCTTGCCAACAACCTGGCTGAACCGCTGGCAGCGCTGATCGTCTCGCTGTCGGGCAATTACAACACCCTGCTTGCCGCCGCCACTTCGGTCGGCAAGAACGTCATGCCGCGGGTTGCAGCCCTTCTCGATGTCGTCCAGGTTTCCGAAATCACCGAGGTTGTCTCTTCCGACACCTTCAAGCGTCCGATCTATGCCGGCAACGCCATCCAGACGGTGCAGACAAGTGAAGCGAAGAAGGTGATCACCGTGCGCACCGCCTCGTTCGCGTCGGCCTCCGAGGGCGGTTCGGCCTCGGTCGAGACGATTTCGGCGGCAGTCAATCCCGGTCTGTCGACCTTCGTTGCCGATGCGCTGTCGTCGTCGGATCGTCCGGAGCTGACGTCGGCGAAGATCATCATCTCGGGCGGCCGGGCGCTCGGTTCGGCGGAGAAGTTCCAGCAAGTGATCCTGCCGGTTGCCGACAAGCTCGGCGCTGCCGTCGGTGCCAGCCGCGCTGCCGTCGATGCCGGCTATGCGCCGAACGACTGGCAGGTCGGCCAGACCGGCAAGGTGGTCGCCCCCGATCTCTACATCGCCTGCGGCATCTCCGGTGCGATCCAGCATCTGGCCGGCATGAAAGACTCGAAGGTTATCGTCGCCATCAACAAGGACGAGGAGGCACCGATCTTCCAGGTCGCCGACTACGGTCTTGTCGCCGACCTCTTCGAAGCTCTGCCGGAGCTTGAAAAGGCGCTGTAACCATTCGCCAACCGCACTGCCCGAGCCTCAAGGAAAAGGGCTGGCAAAAGCGCTGACTTGGCATTAACAATCTACCGGGCCGGCCAGACCGGCCCGGTATTTTCGTATGTGACGGCGGCATGGCCGCCAAAATTCTTGAAGATGGATGTTCGCCGCGATGATCAAGACGGTCGGAGTTATTGGTGCCGGGCAGATGGGCTGCGGCATTGCGCATGTTTCGGCCATGGCCGGATACAAGGTGCAGATCTACGATCTTGCCGCTGATCGCATCGAGGCAGGCCTTGCCACCGTCAACGGCAACCTTGCCCGCCAGGTGTCGTCCGGCAAGATGACCGACGAGGCACGCAAGAGCGCGCTGGCGCTGATCAAGGGCTCGTCCGACATCAACGACCTGTCGCAGGTGGACCTCGTCATCGAGGCCGTCACCGAAGACGAAACCATCAAGCGCAAGATCTACGGCCAGGTGTGTCCTATCCTGAAGCCGGAAGCGCTGCTGGCGACCAACACGTCGTCGCTGTCGATCACCCGCCTGGCCTCGGCAACCGACCGCCCGGAAAAGTTCATGGGCATCCACTTCATGAACCCGGTTCCTGTGATGAAGCTGGTCGAGCTCGTGCGCGGCATCGCGACGGACGAAGGCACGTTCAAGGCCGCCAAGGAATTCGTCGGCACGCTCGACAAGACCGTGACGGTTGCCGAAGACTTCCCGGCCTTCATCGTCAACCGCATCCTGCTGCCGATGATCAACGAAGCGATCTACACGCTCTATGAAGGCGTCGGCACGGTCGAGGCGATCGATACCGCCATGAAGCTCGGCGCCAACCACCCGATGGGCCCGCTGCAGCTCGCAGACTTCATCGGCCTCGACACCTGCCTGTCGATCATGCAGGTCCTGCACGACGGCCTGGCGGACTCGAAGTACCGCCCCTGCCCGCTCCTGGTAAAATACGTCGAAGCCGGCTGGCTCGGCCGCAAGTCCGGGCGCGGCTTCTACGACTACCGCGGCGACGTGCCGGTACCGACCCGCTAATCGCCCATCCCCGAAATTCAAAGCCCGGCGAAACGCCGGGCTTTTCTGTTTTCAGAGGGTGATGGCCAGCTGATCAGCTGCCGGCAGCCGGGGCGATTGCCGCACTGATCAGCGCCTTGGCATCGTCGCTGTCCCATGCGGCCGGGCCATTCATCGAGCCGATCAGGCATCCCTTGTCATCGATGAGCAAGGTTGCCGGCAGGCCGAAGGCCAAACCTTCCTTTTTCAGATTGTTGAAGACACCCATCGACGCATCGCGGTAGTAGCGAAGGTCATGCACGGCGGTCTCGTCGAGGAAGGCCTTCGGTTTTTCATCGTCGCCAACATCGATGTTGATCGCGACCACCTCAAACTTGTCGCTGCCAAGAGACTTCTGCAGCGCGTTGAGGGCGGGCATCTCCTCGCGGCAGGGGCCGCACCAGGTGGCCCAGAGATTGACGAGCATCGTCTTGCCGGCAAACGCGGCAACCGTCGTCGGCTTGCCATCCGGGCCGTTGAAATCGAGCGCAATCGGGCGCGGCGACGCAGCCGGCGACATCGCAGCCACCTGGCCCTTCATGAACGGCGTCAGCGAGGCGACCTTTTCGCCGGTCAACGGGCAGACGGCAGCAGCCGTTTCGGTCGGCTCGGCATTGCCAGACCCCGTCTCCTTCACGTATACCGCAGCCGCACCGACGATCACGCCGAATACGGCGGCGAGCGCGAACAATTTCACGGCTGGGGGGGATTTCTTCTGGTCGGGCATTTCATTCTCCAAGGCGGGCATTCTTCATGGCTGATGGCAATTCCGAGACGAAATCCTCCAACCAGATGTGGGGCGGTCGCTTCGCCTCGGGTCCGGACGCGATCATGGAGGAGATAAATGCCTCGATCGGCTTCGACAAGAAGCTCTATGGCCAAGACATCCGCGGCTCAATAGCGCATGCGACCATGCTGGCGCATCAAGGCATCATTTCGACTGACGACAAAGACAAGATCGTTCACGGTCTCAACACGATCCTGTCAGAGATCGAAAGCGGCCAGTTCGAATTCTCGCGCCGCCTCGAAGACATCCACATGAACATTGAGGCTCGGCTTGCGACCCTGATCGGCCCGGCCGCCGGCCGGCTGCACACGGCCCGTTCGCGCAACGACCAGGTAGCGCTCGACTTCCGTCTGTGGGTCAAGGAAGAACTGCAGAGAACCGAAAAGGCGCTGACCGGCCTGATCGCCGCCTTCCTCGACCGCGCCGAGGAACATGCCGAGACCGTCATGCCGGGCTTCACCCATCTGCAGACGGCCCAGCCCGTCACCTTCGGCCATCATTGCATGGCCTATGTCGAGATGTTCGGCCGCGACCGCTCGCGCGTGCGCCACGCCATCGAGCACATGGACGAAAGCCCGATCGGTGCGGCCGCCCTTGCCGGCACCGGCTTCCCGATCGATCGGCACATGACTGCCAGCGCACTCGGCTTTGCCGGCCCCACCCGCAACTCGATCGACACGGTTTCGGACCGCGACTTCGCGCTCGAATTCCTGTCGATTGCCGCAATCGCCGCCACACACCTGTCGCGCCTTGCAGAAGAGATCGTCATCTGGTCGACGCCGCAGTTCGGCTTCATCCGTCTGTCCGACGCGTTTTCGACCGGCTCCTCGATCATGCCGCAGAAGAAGAACCCCGATGCCGCCGAACTGGTGCGCGCCAAGACCGGCCGCATCAACGGCTCGCTGATCGCACTTCTAACCGTCATGAAGGGCCTGCCGCTCGCCTATTCCAAGGACATGCAGGAAGACAAGGAACAGGTCTTCGATGCGGCCGAGAGCCTCGAACTCGCCGTTGCCGCAATGACCGGCATGGTGCGCGACATGACCATCCGGGCCGACCGGATGAAGGCTGCTGCCGGCTCTGGCTATTCGACGGCAACCGACCTTGCCGACTGGCTGGTGCGCGAGGCGGGCCTGCCCTTCCGCGACGCCCACCATGTCACCGGCCGCGCCGTCGCCCTTGCCGAACAGAAGGCCTGCGACCTCGCCGATCTCTCGCTGGAAGACCTGCAGTCGATCCATCCTTCGATCACCGCCAAGGTGTTCGACGTGCTGACGGTCGAAGCCTCCGTCGCCAGCCGCACATCCTTCGGCGGCACTGCACCGAACGAGGTTCGCAAGCAGATCGCCTGGTGGCGCGCCCGCAACTGATGCTTGTCACCCGAAACTGCTCAGCAGTTTCGGGACAACGCCGGGCAGAAGCGCAAGGGCCTGAAACAGGTCGAAGAATCAGGGTGCACAAGCGCCGGAAAAATCGATAAGACATCGCACCAGCATCAGTCCCCGCGAAGGAAAATCACGATGACATTCACGAAGGCGGCCCGGTTTGCGCTTCTTCTGGCGATCCCCGGGCTGGTTCTTGTCGGTTGCGGACGCAAGGGCGATCTCGACCGACCTGGCTCGACGGCACCGATCAATACCTTGACGCCCGCCGGAACCGTCGAAAAGAAAGAACAGGTAGACGACCGCCGTTTCCTGCTCGATCCCCTCCTCTAAGCCGAGCCACGCCCCGTGAACCATTTCGAATACCGCGACGGAATTCTCTACGCCGAAGACGTGCCGGTGACCGACATCGCCCGTGCCGTCGGAACGCCCTTCTACTGTTATTCGACAGCAACGCTCGAGCGGCACTACAAGGTCTTCTCCAAGGCCTTTGCCGACGTCGATGCGATGGTCTGCTACGCCATGAAGGCCAACTCGAACCAGGCCGTGCTGAAGACGCTTGCGCGTCTTGGCGCCGGCGTCGACGTCGTGTCGGGGGGTGAGCTGCGCCGCGCACTGGCCGCCGGCATTCCGGCAAGCCGCATCATGTTTTCGGGCGTCGGCAAGACCCCGCAGGAAATGGACCTGGCGCTCGAGGCCGGTATCTACTGCTTCAACGTCGAGTCCGAACCGGAACTCGAGGTCCTGAACCAGCGCGCCGTTCGCGCCGGCAAGCGTGCGCACGTCTCCTTCCGCATCAATCCGGATGTCGACGCCCGCACCCATTCGAAGATCTCGACCGGCAAGAAGGAAAACAAGTTCGGCATTTCGTGGGAGCGCGCCCGCGCCGTCTACGCCCATGCCGCGACGCTGCCCGGCATCCAGGTCACCGGTATCGACATGCATATCGGCAGCCAGATCACCGAACTGCAGCCGTTCGACGACGCTTTCAAGCTGCTGCGCGAACTGGTCGACACGCTGCGTGCCGATGGCCACGCAATCGACCACGTCGACATCGGCGGTGGCCTCGGCATTCCCTACAAGGAAGACAACAATCCGCCGCCGCTACCCGACGCCTATGCCGAAATCGTCAAGAGCCAGCTGCAGTCTCTCGGCTGCAAGATCGTCACCGAGCCGGGCCGGCTGATCGTCGGCAATGCCGGCATCCTGGTGACCGAGGTCATCTACGTCAAGGACGGCGGCGACAAGACCTTCGTCATCGTCGACGGCGCCATGAACGACCTGATCCGCCCGACGCTCTACGAGGCCTATCACGAGATCCGGCCGGTTCGCATCTCGGCTGCCAATGCGCCCCGCATCAAGGCCGACGTCGTCGGTCCCGTCTGCGAGACCGGCGACTACCTGGCGCTCGATCGCGAGATGGCTATGCCGAAGCCTGGCGATCTCTTCGCCATCAGCTCTGCCGGCGCCTATGGCGCTGTCCAGGCCAGCACCTACAACAGCCGGCTGCTGATCCCGGAAGTGCTGGTCAAGGGCGATCGTTTCCATGTGATCAGGCCTCGCCAGAGCTACGAAGACCTGATCGGGCTCGATTCGGTTCCAGATTGGCTCGACTGAGCAACCTTTCGGATCGGACGATGATCTGTGGATCGCCCGCGCGGGCGATCACGATTTTGTTGTCGCCCTCGTCTTCGCCACAAACGATGTTATCCTGATCATTCAATAGGTCGGTCACGAGCGGTCATGAGCGACCGAAAGGGAACTTGGGCGGATGACGCAATTCCGGCAGGATGAAACGCCACAACCGAAGTCGTTTGCCAGAACTCTGGCGCTGAAGAGGTTTGTCGCGCGGGCGGTGTTGACCGCCGAGCAGGTTTTGCCGCGCGCCCTCGTTCCCGCTTCGATCGTGCTCCTGTTTCTGTCAGCCGCCTGGCTCGGTCTCTTCCGCATTGCTCCGCTTTGGCTGCATGCCACCCTGCTTCTGGGTTTCCTGGTCGCCTTCATCGCCTCCCTCGTTCCGCTGACCCGGCTGAGATTGCCTGCGAATGTCGATGCCGATCGCATGCTGGAAGAGCGCAACGCCCTTCCCCACCAGGCGATCCGCGTCCAGGACGACATTCCGGCAACCGGCGGCGCCTTCGGCGAGGCGCTGTGGCGCGAACACCAGACACGCATGGCGAGGATGATCCGCGCGCTCGACACGGGCCTGCCACGTCCCGACATTGCCCGGCACGATCCGTTCGCGCTGCGCGCGCTGCCGGTTCTGATCGCCTGCGTCGCTTTCGCCTATTCCTATTCCAACCGCGCGGGGCTTCTCTCCGACGCGTTCCACCTGCCGCAGGCCGCAAGCGAAGTCGCCGACATCCGGGTCGATGCCTGGGTGACGCCGCCCGCCTACACCGGGCGTGCGCCGGTCTTCCTCACCGGCCGCCAGGGTGTCGCGTCCCCATCTGACGAAACGGCGGCAATCACCATTCCGCAGTTCAGCGATCTGACCGTGCGCGTCACCGGCGCCGGCACGGAAGAAACCGTCCGTTATTCGGAAGACGGAGCGGCAGAGCCGATCATCATCCCGACCGCCGGGGAAAAGCCGGACGAAAAGACTGCGTCAGCGGAACCGGCGGCCCAGAAGGCGCCCGACAATGCCGTGCGCAACCACCTCTACAAGATCGTCAAGGACGGCGAACTATCGGTAGGCGGCCAGAAATGGACGTTCAAGATCACCCCCGACAGCGTGCCGCAGATCGCCTTTGACGGCCTGCCGAAGCCCACCCCAAATGCCTCGCTCGACATCGCCTTCCTGGCGACCGATGACTACGGCATCGCTCAGGCCTGGGCCGAGATCAAGCCGTTGGACGAGCAGGTGAAGGACGCACGACCGCTCTATCCGCTTCCCGAGTATCGTCTCGACCTGCCGCGCCGCAACGCCCGCGAGGCCAAGGGCACGACCAGCCGCAACCTCAGTGAACATCCCCTTGCCGGCAAGCGCGTTCGCGTCACCCTTGTTGCCCGCGATGCCGCCGGCCAGGAGGGACGCAGCGTGCCGCAGGACATGATTCTTCCGGCGCGGCAATTCTTCAATCCCCTGGCGGGCTCCGTCGCCGAACAGCGACAGGTCTTTGCACTCAACGCCAACGACCTGCCGCGGGCAATCGACCTCAATGACGCGATCGCCAGCTTCGCCGAAGAAACGATCCCCAACCTCACCCATTTCCTGCTGTTGAAATCGGCGCGTTCGCGCATGGCGCTGGCGCGCAACGACGACATGCTGCGCGACGCCGCCAAACATCTCTGGGAAATCGCGCTTGGCATCGAGGATGGCGATCTGTCGCTCGCCGACCGCCGCCTGCGCGATGCGCAGCAGGCCTTGTCGGACGCGCTTGAGCGCAACGCACCCGACGAAGAGATCGCCAGGCTGATGAAGGAGCTGCGCGAAGCCATGCAGGAGTATATGCAGGCGCTCGCCAAGGAGGCTGCGAAAAACCCGCGCATGGCGGCCAATCCGGATCAGAACAATGTTCTGCGCCAGCAGGATCTCGACAAGATGATGAACCAGATCGAGAACCTGGCGCGATCGGGTGCACGCGACCAGGCCCGTCAGATGTTGTCGGAGCTTCAGCGGATGATGAACAACCTGCAGGCCAACCGCGGCCAGCAGCAGATGGGCGAGCAGAACAACGCCATGCGCGAGCAGATGGACAAGCTCGGCCAGCTGATGCAGGAGCAGCAACGGCTGATGGACGAGACGTTCAAGCTCGACCAGGCGCAGCGCGACCGCATGCAGCGCGGCGACCCACTGCAGGGCGAGGACAACGAGCTTTACGGCCAGGAGATGCCTCAGGACCCCGGTCAGCGCGGTGACGAGAACGGTGAGCAAAACCCGCTCGACGACATGACCGCCGAGCAACTGAAGGACGCGCTGAAGCAGCTGAAGCAGCAGCAGGATGCGCTGGGCAAACAGCTCGGCGAGTTGCAGAAGGGCTTGGAAAGCCTGGGCATCAAGCCCGGCAAGGGGTTCGGCGACGCCAAGCGCGAAATGGAGGGCGCCTCCGGATCGCTTGGCAAGGGCCAGGGCGAGCCGGCCGTCGGCAGCCAGGGACGCGCGCTACAGGCGCTGCGCGAGGGCGCCCAGGACATGATGAACCAGATGCAGGCGCAGGGACAGGGACCCGGCCAGGGCGTTCCGCAATATGGCCAGAATGGCCGCGATCCGCTCGGCCGGCGCCAGCAGAATGCCGGCCCGGACTTCGGCGACCAGGTCAAGGTACCGGATGAAATCGACACCCAGCGGGCGCGCGAGATTCTCGACGAAATCCGCCGCCGGCTCGGCAACACCTTGTCGCCGGAAGCCGAGCGCCAGTATCTCGAGCGCCTGCTCGACATGCGCTGATCCGCGGCCTGCAAGGACAGACGGAAACGGCAACGCCCTTGGAGCGGAAACGCGCCAAGGGCGTACTTAATTTGTCAGATCGTCAAACCCGTCAATGCCCTGCCCGGGGACGGGCAGTCGGAGAGAACGGTCAGGCGGCGAGCGCCAGCGCCACGGCCTTGCGGATGTCAGGCAGGGAGAAGGGTTTGGAGATAACGTCGATGATCTTGTCGGCGAGATCGTCGGCACGCTCGCGCTGCTCGGCATAGCCGGTCATCAGCAGGATCTTCATCGCCGGAAAGGCGGCGGAGGCCTGATGCGTCAGCTCGATGCCGTCCATGACAGGCATGCGGATGTCGGACAAAAGCAAATCGAAATTCTCGGTCTGCAGGCAGGCAAGCCCGTCTGCGCCGTCTCCAGCCTCCACGGTCTCATGTCCATCGAGCCTCAGGGCCCGGGCGACGAAGGAACGCAATGCATCCTCGTCCTCGGTAATCAGGATCTTCGCCATCATGGCCTCCCGCGTTCGCTGCGACGGCACGGCTCTCGCGCGAAGAGGCCGGCCCATTCCAATGGATACGGCAACGCTCACAAGAATCGTGATGGCAGGCCGCAGCGGCACGCAGCACCCTCAGCGGGACGAAGCGCGACACGGCCCCAAACAACCAGCTTTTTCTTTGTGTTCGGTAAACGCCGGGCGGCTGGATTTCGGAATGCTCGTTTTGCAGCGCCCCTGCTCCGAGCGCTGAACGCGGCCCGCAGGCCGTTACAGCGCTGCGATCTCAGAGGCCGCAGCGCCGCACATTCTCATCCCTACTCGGCGTCGCCAGTGACCACGCCGACGAAGGGCAATTCGCGGAATGCATAAGCCACGTCCATGCCGTAGCCGACGACGAAATGATCCGGGCATTCGAAGCCGACATAATCCGCCTCAAGCTCGACCTTGCGCTTGACGCGCTTGTCGAGCAGCACCGCGATGGTGACGTTGCGCGCGCCGCGCTCGTACATCAGTTCCTTGGCAAAGCGCAGGGTGCGCCCCGATTCCAGGATATCGTCGATCAAAAGCACGTCCCGGCCGTGCACGTCGCTATCAATGTCCTTGATGATCTTCACGCCTTGGGACACCGTGCCGAGCCCATAGCTCGACAGCGTGATGAACTCGACTTCCGGTGCAAGGCCGGTATTGTGCATGGCGCGGATCAGGTCTGCGGCAAAGATAAAAGAGCCCTTCAACACCGCGATCACCAGAAGGTCCTTGTGCGGACCAGTGACGATCATGTCGGCAAGCTCATTATTGCGCGCGGCGATCGTCTCTGCCGTATAAAGGGGCTCGATATTCTTTCCGCGAACGACGGGCATGCGGCTTCTCCAGCGTTTCATCCGGAAGACAAACGCCTTCCCTTTTGCGCCCGCTTAGCACAATCAGCGCACGGAGACACCGTTTTCGGCGAAGGAAACCTTCACCTCGGGCATTTTTCCACCTGCATATGGGAGCCTGGTCACGAAGCGGCGGCTCTCGCCGGGTGCGATTGCTGCACCCTCCGGCATCAATCGCGTCGCCGTAACCTTGCGGCCATTGCTGATCACATCCACCACGACCAACGGCAGGCGCTGGAGCGCGGAGGAGGAATTGTCGATGGCGCCGTAGACCGAAAGCACCCGCATGCCGCCGGAATAATCGAGTGAGGCGGTGACGTCGGTGATCGCCAGCGGCTCGCTTTCCACCCCGTCACTGGTCGAAAGGGCGATGATCCCTGCAAACGCCGCCAGGGCGAAAGCTGCGACGAGCCCGGCAAACTGGCGTGCCGGCATGGCGCGCAACCGCGTCTCGGCGAAAGACAACAGGCGCCGGAGCAGCACTTGTTCGTCGCGAATAACCGTCAGCGTCGGGCCATGGCGTCGGGTTTGCTGCCGATTGTCGTTGAAAACAGGATAGGGATTGCGGCGGGCCGTCGGCGAAACGGTCTCGAATTCGGCGTCGACATAGTCGATGTGGCGCGTCGCGGCTGCAGCCTTGCGCGGACCGCGGTCCGGTGGCAGCAGATCGGCATAGGTCGCAGCGTCTGCCGATTTCGTGCGGAATGCCTGCATCGCGTTTTCCTCCTGGATCGCGGGCGGGCCTGCCGTCCCATGCGAAACCATCGGGCAATGCGCCGATCCCGAACGGTGCAAGAATCAGGGCATTGCATCAAATCTTTCCGACACGTAAACCGAAATGGTTAATGCTTCGGAAAGAGGCCGTGAAACCGGCGCCTTTTCATGAAAAATTAACCGCTGCTTAACCATGGTTCTGCTGGCGGTTTTGCCTTTCGGTGGTTGTCGTCCTATGCGCAGATGGCCGGCCTTCAGGAAAACTGCACGGGTCGTGAGAGAGACTGGGCTACCCTTTGATTCATTTTGAGAACGTCGGACTGCGTTATGGTATGGGGCCGGAAATTCTCCGGGACCTGACCTTCGATATTCCGCGCCGGTCGTTCCAGTTCCTGACCGGTCCGTCCGGCGCCGGCAAGACGACGCTGCTGCGCCTGCTCTTCCTTTCGTTGCAGCCGACGCGCGGGCTGATCCGCATGTTCGACCGCAACATTTCGTCGATCCCGCGCGAAGAGTTCCCGATGCTGCGCCGGCGCGTCGGCATCGTTTTCCAGGACTTCCGCCTGCTCGACCATCTGACCACCTACGAAAACGTCGCTCTTCCCTTGCGCGTGCGCGGCAAGGACGAATCGAGCTACCGCGCCGACGTGCTCGAACTGTTGAAATGGGTCGGGCTTGGCGAGCGCATCAATGTGCTGCCGCCGGTCCTGTCAGGCGGCGAGAAGCAACGCGCGGCAATCGCCCGCGCCCTGATCGACCGCCCCGAAATCCTGCTAGCGGACGAGCCGACCGGCAACGTCGACCCGCCGATGGCCCGCCGCCTGCTAAATCTCTTCCTCGAACTCAACCGGCTCGGAACTGCCGTCGTCATCGCCACCCACGATCTGTCCCTGATGGATCAGGTCGAAGCGCGACGCATGATCCTTTCGCAAGGGCGGCTCGATATCTATGAGTGAGGGCCGCACCAAACGCACCCACGAGGTGCCGGAGCAGCAGCCGGAACCGCAGCAGCAGCCGCGCCGCACAGAGATGCGCGTGCGGCCCATGGGGCCGATCGTGCCGTCCACGAACGTGTCCGGTCATGCGCTGATGTGCGTGATCGCGATCATGTCGTTCCTCGCCTGCCTGACGCTCGGTGGCGTCAGCATGGTGCGCGCCACAGCCCAAAGCTGGCAGAGCCAGATTTCCCGCGAGATCACCATCCAGATCAAGCCGGACGACAATCTCGACATGGAAAAGGCGCTTGCCGACGCGCGCGATCTGGCTTTGACCTTCAGCGGCGCGACCGGCGGCAACATCGTCGACCGCGCAGCAACCGCCCGCCTGCTCGAGCCGTGGCTCGGGGAAGGCCTCGATCTCGACGAATTGCCGGTTCCCCGCCTCGTCATCATCACCATTGACGAAAACAACCCGCCCGATTTCGCCGCGATGCGCAAGGCGCTGACCGAGATCATCCCCCAGGCCTTCCTCGACGATCACCGCACATGGGTCGACCGCCTGGTGGCGATGGCCAACACCACCGCGATGATCGGCACCGGCGTGTTGGTCCTCGTCTTCTCGACCATGGTGCTGACCGTCATCTTCGCCACGCGTGGCGCGCTCTCAGGAAACCGCCATATCGTCGAAGTGCTGCACTTCGTCGGCGCCGAGGCCGGTTTCGTAGCCTCGGAGTTCCAGAAGCATTTCTTAAGAATAAGCCTCAAGGGCGCCGGGGCCGGCGGGCTGCTGGCGGCGCTGTTCTTTGCGCTGGCAGGCTATTGGCAATCGCGCACGTTGGCGACGCCGGAAACGGACCAGGCGACGGCCCTCTTCGGCACGTTCACCATCGGTTACAGTGGTTATCTCGGCATTCTTGCCATCATGATCGTCATTGCGGTGTTGACGACGCTGACGGCACGGCTCACGGTAACCCGCACGATCTACGAGATCGACCTGATCCGCTCCGATCCCGGACGTACGGATACCTACCAAAGCTGACGCCGAGATGTTTCGCCTTTATTCGATCCATTCCTTGCCGCAATCTGGCGCTATCTGAAGAGAATCATGATGGCGCAAGGACTTCGCGGGAGCGGGATGGCCGGAGGAGGAAAATGGCAAGGCGGGGCCGAGCAGGAACGCCGACCCCGCAGTCCCTTGCGCAAAATTCTCCGCCGCACGTTCTTCATTCTGCTTGTGCCGTTCGCGATCGTGGTCGCAGCCTTCCTCAATTTCGCCGATACCGTCGCGTCCCTGCAGCCGCCGGAAGACCCGAAGGCGGAAGCAATCGTCGTCTTGACCGGCGGCTTCCAGCGTATCGATCAGGCGGTCGACCTCTTGAAATCCGGGGCCGGCAAAAGGTTGCTGATTTCGGGCGTTCACCCGGCAACCACGGGCAGCCAGATCCGTCGCAATACCCAGAGTTCGGCCGATCTCTTCAAGTGCTGCGTCGACATTGGGCATGAGGCGATCGACACGATCGGCAATGCGACCGAGGCGAGCCAATGGATCAGCGACCGCGGCTACAAGCGCGTGCTGGTCGTGACCAACAACTACCATATGCCGCGAAGCCTGCTCGAGTTGCGTCGCGCCCGCCCGGAGACCGAATTCATCGCCTATCCCGTCGTCAACTCGGACCTCAAGACGACGAACTGGCTGCGCAATCCGATGGTGCTGAAATCGATCCTGCTGGAGTTCGGCAAGTATTCCGTCGCCTCCGTGCGCGATATGGCCGGCGCTCGCCCGGCGAGCGGTTTGCGCACCGTTCCCTCGCGAGCGACGCCGGCCGAAGAATAGTCGCTGGCACCCCTTAATCAGCAAAGTGACGACGGGCGGTTTTCCTGCGGCGTTTATTCGTGTACGCAGCGATCCATCGGCCCACGGGCTGTATATCCCTGAACTCGCCTCTCGAGAGCCTGCTGATGATCGTCCTGCGTTCGGTCCTTTTCAATCTGGTCTTCTACGTCAATCTGATCCTGCAGATGATCGTCTTCACGCCGGCCTATTTTCTGGTGTCGAGAAAGACGGCCTGGTTCGTCCCGAAGAACTGGGCGCGCAGCAATCACTGGCTGTTCGAAAAGATGGTCGGCACGACCTTCGAGATCGAGGGTTTGGAGAACATTCCCAAGAGCGGCTATATCTTCGCGCCCAAGCACCAGTCGTTCTGGGATGTCTATGCGCTCCTGCCCTGGCTCAATGATCCCTTCTTCATTCTCAAGCGCGAACTGACATGGATCCCGCTGTTCGGCTGGTACATCCAGAAGCAGCGCATGGTGCCGGTGAACCGCGCCGCCCGTGGCCGTGCTATGACCGAAGTCATGGATCGCACCAAGCAGGAAATGGCGTCCGGCCGCGAGCTGATCATCTATCCCGAGGGCACCCGCCGGCCGCCGGGCGCACCGCCGCACTACAAATACGGCATCGCCCGCCTTTACCGTGACCTCAATGTGCCGGTTGTGCCCGTTGCCATGCATCCCGGCCTGTTCTGGCCACGCCGCAAGTTTCTGCGCTTCCCCGGTCATTTCAAGGTGCGCGTGCTGCCGCCGATCGAGGCGGGCCTCGATCCGGACGAATTTCTCGCCAGACTGATCGAAGTGACCGAGACGGCAAGCGACGAGCTTTTGATCGAGACCGTCAGGAACAACCCGCATCTGCCGCTGCCTCCATCGGCAAGGCAGCGCCTCAGCGAGTTGAAGGCAATGGGTCGCGGCTAAGCAGCGACGGCTCCCATGCCTCCAGCGACGATGCGTTCAGCGTCGCCACGACTTCTTCCAGCCAATGGTCGCGAATGCCCATCTCCTTGAGGTGGGCAAGCGTGTTGAACACGTATTCGCTGTTCGGACCGGATTTTCCTGAGGAGACGGCGACGATCGCCGCCGCCTCCGGCGCGCTCAGCGCACCGGCATACTGCACATGGGCGCGGTCGATCACGTAGGTCAGCGCCGAAACACGCCGCCCGTCGGCAAGCTGCACCGGCATCGTCTTTTCCTTGTAGACATGGGTGACGAGCTCGCGCTCGCGCAGATAGTCGATTACATCGGCCTTCTCGCTGCCGTCGACGCGAAAGGCCGTACCGATGCAGGAGCCGCCATAGTCAAGCCCCAGCACCAGGCCAGGCCGTTGCTCAGTGCCGCGATGGACCCACGAGCGCACGCAAAGCGCCCGACGATAGCCGAATGCCCGCGCCGTCGATCTTTCCTCGAACCGGAAGCCCGGGTTCCACATCAGCGACCCGTAGCCAAAGACCCAAAATTCGTCCATATCCACTGTCATTCAATCCGCGCTGTCTGCTCGTCGCCGAATCGTCGGCTCATCGGTGGTCAGCCATGTCGGTTTTTCTACGGCACAGCATCTCGGCACGGAAGAGACAAGTCGTTCCCGTGCATCGAATGAAAGATAATAAGCAGGATCGGCGGCGCCACCCGAAAGGCGGCCGCGATCTGAGTTTGGTGGAGTACGCCTTATCATGACCGCAACCGCAGTCGCCAACCCCTCTCCGGTCAGCCGGAAGTTTCGCTGGCTGATCGCCGGCATCGTGATCGTCTGCGCCGCCTATTCGGCCGGCTGGTTTGCAGTCGCCGACCAGGTCGAGAAGCGCCTGACGGCCCAACTCGCCGACGGCCGGGTAAACGGGCTTAGCGGCGAGTGCACGAACATGGACGTGCGCGGCTTCCCCTTCCGCATCGGCCTGTTCTGCGACAAGGTCAATCTCGACGACACCCGCCGCGGTGCCTCCGCCTCCTTCGGTGCGCTTCGAACCGCGGCACAGGTCTACCAGCCCGGGCACGCGATCATCGAGCTCGACGGTCCGGCCGAACTGCGCGTGTCGCCCGGCCTCAACGTCTCGGCCGACTGGACGCTGCTGCATGCGAGCGTCAGGGCGACGCTTTCCGGGCTCGACCGCAGTTCGCTGACCTATGACAACCTGACCGGCACCGTGCGCCTGCCGCTGACCGGTGACAGTTTCGGTTTCGGCGCGAGCCACGGCGAAATGCACCTGCGTCAGAACGGCAACGACCTCGATGCAGCCTTAAGCGTCGACAAGCTCGATCTTCGCCCGGAGAACGGCGCGAGCTTCGCGCCGCCTGCCAATGTCGCCGCAGACCTCACCTTTGTCGACAAGGCGAGCTGGATGGGCTCGGGCATCCCGACGCCGGCCATGCTGCGCGGCAGCAAGGGTGAGCTGCGCCAGATGACAGTCGATCTCGGCTCGGGCATGAACGCTAAGCTGTCGGGCCCCTTCTCGGTCAACGACCAGGGGCTTATCTCCGGTGAGTTTTCGTTGACGATGACCAATATCGACGCCTGGCGGGAGAACCTCGTCACGCTCATCCCTGATGATGCGAACCTCGTCAACAA
This sequence comes from Ensifer sp. 4252, assembly GCF_050434565.1. Taxonomy (NCBI): domain Bacteria; kingdom Pseudomonadati; phylum Pseudomonadota; class Alphaproteobacteria; order Hyphomicrobiales; family Rhizobiaceae; genus Ensifer; species Ensifer sp. 4252. Next base: position 373,702 of record NZ_JBNDIU010000003.1, on the reverse strand, counting down.
CACCGCCAACATGTTGAAGGCGCTTGCCAACGGCAAGAACGAGGCGACGGTCAAGCTCAACGTGCGCGACGGCACCGCTTTCCTCGCCTTTATCCCGATCGGCGTTTTGCCGACGCTCTGATCCGGCTACAGTGAAGGGCCGCGACTTCCGGCAGCATTCGCGAGAGTAACAGAGCCCGGGACGTGGATCATTCCATGCTCCGGGCCTTTTCGTTTATCGGCTATTTTTGGTCCATCGCGTGACGGCCGAAGTCCGGCATGGCCGTATCCTGGCCGGCCTGGATGATCGAGCGGCGGATCGCGCGGGTGCGGGTGAAGAGATCGAACAGCTTGTCGCCGTCGCCCCAGCGGATCGCCCGCTGCAGATAGGCCAGGTCCTCGGAAAACCGCGACAGCATTTCCAGGATCGCATCCTTGTTGTGCAGGCAGACGTCGCGCCACATGGTCGGGTCGGATGCGGCAAGACGGGTGAAGTCGCGGAAACCGGACGCCGAGTATTTGATGACTTCGGATTCGGTCACTGCTTCCAGGTCGTCCGCCGTGCCGACGATGTTGTAGGCGATGATGTGCGGCAGGTGCGAGACGATCGCCAGCACCTTGTCGTGATGCTCGGCATCCATTTCCTCGACCATCGAGCCTAGCGTTTCCCAGAACAGCCGCAGCCGTGCGATCGCTTCCTCGTCCTGGCCGGCCGGCGGCGTCAGGATGCACCAGCGACCGCGGAAGAGACCGACGAAGCCCGCGTCCGGGCCGGAATGCTCGGTACCGGCGATAGGATGGCCGGGCACGAAATGAACCGTGTCGGGCAGATGCGGCGCCATCTGGGCAATGACCGAGCCCTTGGTCGAGCCGACATCGGTGACGATCGCGCCGGGCTTCAGGTGGGCGGCGATTTCCGCGGCCACTGCACCCGACGCACCGACGGGCACCGACACGATGACGAGATCGGCACCGCGCACCGCATCGGCAGCCGACAACGTGTAGCGATCGCCAAGACCAAGCTCCTCGGCGCGCGAAAGCGTCGTTTCACTGCGGGTCGAGATCACCAGGGTCCCGGCGAGCTGCTTCTCGCGGATTTCCCGGGCGATCGAAGAGCCAATGAGGCCGATGCCGATAAGCGCGATCGTTTCAAACTGCTGTGTCATCATTTCCGTCCCATGAATTCTGTCAGCGCCGCAATCACGCCCTCATTGGCCTCCTGCGAGCCGATGGTCATGCGCAGGGCATTGGGAAAGCCGTAGGCCGCGACCGCGCGCAGGATGTAACCGCGATGAGTGAGGAACGTATCCGCGTCGTTCGCACGCTTGCCGTCCTCGTCCGGGAAGTGGATGAGCACGAAGTTGGTCACCGATGGCGTGACCTGGAGGCCGATCGCTTCCAGCGCCACACGGACGCGCTCCAGCCAGACGAGGTTGTGGTCGACAGCCTGTGCGACGAAGGCCTGATCGCGCACGGCCGCGGCGCCGGCTGCAATCGACGCCGCACTGAGATTGAACGGCCCGCGCACGCGATCGACCGCGTCGATCACTTCCGGCGGCGCATACATCCAGCCGATGCGCAGGCCGGCAAGCCCGTAGATCTTGGAGAAGGTTCGGGTCATCACAACGTTGCGGTTGGCCGACACCAGTTCGAGCCCGGCCGCATAATCGTTGCGGCGAACATATTCGGCGTAAGCCGCATCGAGCACCAGAAGCACGCCCTCGGGCAGGCCCGCATGCAGACGACGAACTTCGTCGATGGGAATGTAGGTGCCAGTCGGGTTCGCCGGATTGGCGATGAAGACGATCTTCGTGCGCTCGGTGACTGCCGCGATAATGGCATCGACGTCGACCGTGGCGTTCCGTTCCTTCACTGTGACCGGCGTACCGCCGGCGGCCATGATCTGGATCTTGTAGACCAGGAACCCGTGCTCGGTGATGATGCCTTCGTCACCGGGCGCCAGATAGGTGTGGCACAGGAGACCGAGCAGTTCGTCCGAGCCGTTGCCACACAGGATGTTTGCCGGGTTGAGCCCGTGCACGGCGCCGATCCCCTCGCGCAACGCCCGTGCCTGGCCGTCGGGGTAGCGCTCCAGATTGAAGGCCGCCGCCTGGAAGGCCTCGATCGCCCTGGGGCTGGCGCCGAGCGGCGTCTCGTTGGAGGAGAGCTTGTGAACCTTGGCGACACCGGGAGCATGCTCCTTGCCGGGCACATAGGCGGCAATGTCCAGAATGCCGGGGCGCGGCTGCGGGCTCTTGGAGGCAAGGCTCATCGGATCAGCTTTCAAGGCAGGAAATGAGGCCAAGCCAATACCGGCGCAATCGGCATTTGTCGAGGGTCGGCAAGCCCTGCGAGAGCGGCGATCAGGTAGGCGCGCGCGGTCGCTCCCGGGTGCTTGGGATACCCTGCGGCCCCAGCACCGGCACGAACACGCGGCGCGACGCTCGCGCGGCAACCGGCAGGCCCTGATAAAGCCGCTTCTGCGCCTCGACCACGATCACGCCGGAGAAGACCGGCCAGAGCGACCGGCCAAGCCGCTCGAAACCCCGGCGCAGGCGCAGGATCATCTTCAGTTTCGATGGCGGGAAGAACAGCGCCTCCGCCGAGGCGCCGGGCGTAAAGTTCGTCTCGCGCAGAAGCGCCGTCAGCTGGCTGCGCGAATAAGGCCGCCCGGAGCCAAACGGCGTATGCTCCATGCGCGCCCAGACGCCGCGGCGGTTGGGCACGACGATCACCAGCCGGCCGCCCGGCGCCAGCACCCGCCAGATCTCCTTCATCGTCTCACGCGGGCTTTCGGCAAATTCCAGCGAATGCACCATCAGCACCCGGTCGATGGAAGAATCGGGCAGCGGCAGTTCCTCGTCGAACACCAGAGCGGTCGACGACAGCTCGGCAACCGGCCAGTTCACCGCGCCCTGCCCCGCCGGCATGAAGGCGAAGGTCCGCTCCGTATCCTTCCGAAAGCGCTCGAGATAAGGCACGGCATAGCCGAGCCCGACGAGCCGCTCCTCGGGTAGGCGTGCCCAGACCGAGGACAGCGCCATGGTAACGGACTGCTCTGCCATGCGGCCCAGTTCGGAGTGATAGAATTCTCGGAGGTCGACGATATCGGTGTGCATGCGCAACATGTTAGCCTTGAAGCGGTAGACTTCAAGGCAAGCCTCGCTACATTCGGCGGCAGTCACCACAGCACCGCGTGCTCATAGAGCGTGCAAAGAGGCGCTGTAGCGTTAAACTCGCCGCATGATTTGCCCTTCGATCGATCGCGATCGAAGGCTCGTGCAGCAGAAGCCCGATCGGAAAATACGCCATGGCCGCGCTCGAACTTGACCTCTTTCTTTGCCGCACCGACAATTTCGGCGTGCTGCTGCACGACCCGGCGAGCGGCGCCACCGCATCGATCGACGCGCCTGAGGAGCAGCCGATCCTGGAGGCCCTGGAGCGGCGGGGCTGGACGCTCACCCACATCCTCACTACCCATCACCATGGGGACCATGTCGCGGCCAACGTCGCGCTCAAGGATCGTTTCGGCGCCACCATTATCGGGCCGGCAGCGGAAGCCGCAAATATCCCCGGCATTGACGGACGCGTGCGCCACGGCGAACGCTTCGATTTTGCCGGCCACCCGGTCGACGTCATCGAGACGCCCGGGCACACCGCCGGGCATATCTGTTTCCACCTTCCGGATGACAAACTGCTCTTTGCCGCCGACACCCTGTTTGCGCTCGGCTGCGGCCGCCTGTTCGAAGGAACCCCGGATACGATGTGGCAGTCGCTCAGCCGGCTTCTCGCCCTGCCCGACGACACCACTGTTTATTTCGGCCACGAATACACCCTTTCAAACGCCCATTTCGCCGTGACGATCGACCCCGACAACGAGGCGCTGAGGGAGCGCGCGGCCGAAATCGAGGAAACCCGCTGCGATGGCGGCTTTACCGCTCCGACGACCATCGGCCTTGAGAAGCGTACGAACCCATTCCTGCGCGCCGCCGACCCGAAGATCCGCGCGCGTCTTGGCATGGAAGGGGCAACCGACGCGGCTGTCTTTGCCGAAATCCGCAAGCGGAAGGACAATTTCTGATGACAACCGAGCTGGCGCCGGCCGCCATCATCGAGGTCCTTGGGTTGACGCGCCATCCCGAGGGCGGCTGGTACGTGCAGACCTTCCGCGACGGAAACGGTGGACCGCGCGGACACTCGACGGCGATCTACTATCTCCTGGAGCGCGGCGAGCGCTCGCACTGGCATCGAGTGCGCGATGCGGCCGAGATCTGGCATCACTATGCCGGAGCGCCGCTGGAACTCAGCATTGCCGCCGACGGCGAACCTGCAACGGTTCTGCGCCTCGGCCCCGGCATTTTGGACGGCGAACGCCCGCAAGGGCTCGTGCCGCCCAACTGGTGGCAATCCGCCGTCTCGCTCGGCGACTGGACGCTCGTCGGCTGCACGGTGGCGCCGGGTTTCGATTTCTCGGTCTTCGAGATGGCCGCTCCCGACTGGGCGCCGCCTGAGACATAGAGCATCTCCAGGAAAACCGCGAAGCAGCTTTCCTGGAAATGCGTAGGATCAAAGAGAGAGCGGTCCACCGCTACTCCGCCGGCTGCGACGCCGTCCGGCCCTTGCGGAAGATCATGTCCTTGGCCGCCAGCACCGCACCGCCCGTGACGAAGAGGCATGCGGCGGCGATACGCCACGACGGCTCGGCAAAGCCGAACAGGATAAGGATCAGCGTCGACAGAACAGGTGCTGCGTAGCTGGCAACGCCGAGCAGCTGGATATTGCCGTTCTTGACGCCGAAGTCCCAGGCATAGAAGGCCGCCCCCACCGGCAGCAGGCCGAGGCCCGCGACCGCCAGCCACTCGAACGTCGTTTCCGGCCAGACGGTCGTCTCCAGGCCCAGATGGCACACGAACGAGAGGAGCGACGTCGCAAGACAGAAGCCGGTGACGACGTCGGTCGAAACCGCCTCGAAGCGGCGCGTCAAAAGTGAATATCCCGACCAGGTGAAGGCGCACAGCAAGGCGGCGCCGTAACCCATGAGATAGGCGTCGTCAAAGGCGATGCCGTTGCGGGCGATGATCATGATCGTCCCCATCAGGCCCGAGAAAGCGCCGGCAACGTGGTACCAGCGCAGCCGCTCACCCGGCAAAAGCGCGGAGCCGACGACGATCAGCAGCGGCCAGAGATAGGCGATCAGGCCCGCCTCGACGGCCGGCGCGTTGCGAAGCGCGGTAAAGTAGAGAAAGTGATAACCGAAAAGACCGGCGATGCCGGTGATCCAGACCTTGGCCGGCTGCTTCAGCAGTGCAAGCCGCTCGGGCTTCAACGCGAGAACGACCAAGCCCGGAATGCTGCCGATGAGGAAACAGATCGCCGACAGCTGGAACGGCGGCATCTTGCCGGACGCAGCGGTAAACAGCGCCAGAAGCGACCACATCAAAATGGCGGTCGCACCGATCAACGTTGCCTTGAATTTCATGTCTCATCCCCCAAACGGCTCCTTGGCGGAAACCGGCGCGGATAAAATCACGACTCGTCGCGAAATGTTAGTGGCGATGGTCGCCCGCTGGCGGCTTCAACCACCAAATCGCGTCGCCGAGACCGTCACGGGACCAAGCTTGGTCGGGATGCGCACATAAACGGGCGCATAGACATCGACGGCGTCCGACTTGGCAAACCAGATTTCCATGGTCTGCAGCCGCCTGAGATATTCGACGTCCTCACGCCCCTTCTTGTAACCCGCCTTCGGGACGAAACGGATGCCGCAGACGATTGCCTCGCCCTCAAACCCCTTGGTCTTGAACGGCCTGGTCCCCTTCGCCGACAGCTTGATGTCCAGACGCGATTCGCCGTCGAAGATCGGCAGCGTATTGGGGCAGACGCGGGCCTTCCCCGGAATGATCAGCCCCGACAGCGGATCGAGCACGTTGCGCATGTCACGTGAGGTCACCGGCACCCAGTTCTTCGGCAGCGGCGTCCGTTTCGGTGTCATGCTGGCATGCACGACGTTGCCGTTGGCGTAGCTGACGTTGATCGCCCGGCCCTTCTTGCCGCTGCGATAGGACATCGAATATTCGTTTGCGCGCAGATGGTCGCGGCCGATGACGCCGGAAACACGGGTCTGGCCCGAGGTCCGGCTGAAAATGTCGACAAGGCCCGCCGAATGCAGCGTCCCTGATATCGTATAGCGATTCTTTTCAAGCGCCGTATGGAACGACGCTCTCGCAAGCGGCAAACCGGCAAGCGAGATGCTGTAATCCGTCTGATGCTCGACATCCGCAGCAAGCGATGCTGTGGAAAACAATGCCACTGACAACAGCGCTACCGCGCGAGAACCGATGCGCAACTTCATGCCTTGAGAGATCCATTACTCGAATGCCGTCGCAATGCCTTGGAATGCAGGGCGTTTACGGCTTTTCTACGCCTTTCCCGAGAGATCCGACCACATGGCCACCGACCGCGTCATGGACGTTCTGCTGCATCCGTAAGACTACAGATAGCGCATCATAAACCGGTTGGAATGGCTCGCGTGAAGCATTATTGTGACCGCGATCGAGCTTGCCTGATGCAGAAACGGCCGCAAGAAACGGCGGTTTTCCGAGAATGCAAGAGGTTTGGCTTGACGGGCGGGCTGTCTCTGACTATAGAACCGCAACTTTCCAATAATGGCCAACAGGAACGCGGCCTGGGCTCTGGGCCCGCTACCGCATCGTCCGGCGGCGATAAAGAGAATAGGTGTACCATGTCCCGTAGTTGCGAATTGACCGGCAAGGGCGTCCAGTCGGGCAACAATGTCAGCCACGCCAACAACAAGACCAAGCGCAAGTTCCTTCCGAACCTGTGCAACGTCACGCTGATTTCCGATGCTCTCGGCCAGCGCTTCCGCCTGCGCGTTTCCGCAGCGGCTCTCCGCTCGGTTGAACACCGCGGCGGTCTCGACGCTTTCCTCGTGAAGGCTGACGAGAACGAGCTGAGCATGCGCGCTCGCCTGCTGCGCCGTCAGATCGTCAAGAAGAACGCTGAAGCCGCCGCCGCTTAATCGGCGCCAGCGTCTGTCTTCGACACGACTTTAAAAAGGCTTGCGGGTTTATCCGGCAAGCCTTTTTCTCGTGTGTAAATTGCATATTTCATCGGCCCGGCGTCCAAGCCTGGCTTCCGCTCAACTGGTGGCATCTCCCAGGATAAAAAAATGCTGATCAACCGCACGTTCTTCATCTATGTTGCGCTCATGACCCTGGTGGTCGTGGCCTCGAACTTCCTCGTTCAATACCCGCTGCCGGGCTCGATCGCCGGCATGCAGCTCGGCGACCTCCTGACCTGGGGTGCCTTCAGCTATCCCTTCGCATTCCTCGTCACCGACCTGACCAACCGCCACTTCGGCCCGCGCATTGCGCGTCGTGTCGTCGTGGTCGGCTTCCTCGTGGCGATCGTTCTCTCCTTCTTTGCAGCCACGCCGCGCATCGCGATCGCCTCCGGCTCCGCCTTCCTGTTCGGCCAGCTGCTTGATATCTCGGTGTTCAACAAGCTCCGCCGCCAGAGCTGGTGGCATGCGCCGCTGGCAGGCTCTCTGATCGGCTCGGCGCTCGACACGGCCATGTTCTTCTCCTTCGCCTTTGCGCCGTTCTTCGTGTTCTTCGGACCGAATGACAGCTTTGCTCTGGAGACAGCCCCGCTGCTCGGCATCCTGGCAACCGAGGCTCCACGCTGGATTTCCTGGGCTTTGGGTGATCTGACGGTGAAGATCCTCTGCGGCATCGTTATGCTGCTGCCCTACGGCGCACTGATGAGCGTGATCAAGCCCATGCCTTCAGGCAAGGCTGCGGCCTGAGCCCATCGGACACAACTGATTGATGACGGGGCCGAACGGCCCCGTTTTCATTTGATCAGGCGGAATTCCAGCATCAGATTGCGCTCGAGGATCGAGTGGTTGTCATCGGAGACGACGATGACGCGGACATCGCCATTGGGGCCAGCGACAACGTCGAGGCCCTCCATGTTGTCGATCTGGTAGCCCATGTCGGCTTCGAGGATGACATCGCCGTCGACCACGGCGCCCGGCCGGATGGTAGCGCCCGGGATGCGGCGGATGCGCATGCCGAGACCGGAGGCGAAATTGAACCGCCGCTCCAGCAACAGAAGGTCGCCATCGGGCAGGAAGGCGCCGTCTGTGACGGCGTAGGGATCGGTCCGGGTAACGGCAAAGGCGCCCTTCATCGGGCCATCGAGAATGCCTGCCAGAAGATTGTCCGCCTTGTCGACGCTACGCTCGGACACAGTGACGGCAGCGCCGCCGAGCGGGCCATCCTTCGGCGAAATCGCCACGGTCTCAAGCCCGCCATTGTTGCGCAGCTCGGTCATTGGAAACGGCAGCGGCATGCTGCCGGCCGGCCCCGAAGTTGAGAACCCCGGATCCGGATAGATATCGATGCGATGCGCCTGTTCGTAGCTGACGATCACCTCGCCCTCACGCAGCGCCAGCCCCTCCGAATCCACCTTCCACTTTTCCAGCCCGACCGCACCGCTTCTGTCCGCCATCGGCGTTGCCGTCAGGTCCGTCAGGCCGTAAAGCCTGCCGGCAGCGTCGCGGATCACAGCGCCTTCGAGCCAATGGCCCGTATCCATGACGGCGACGAACGAGGATCCATCCGGCCGGAAACGGATCGCCGAAACCGCGCCGAACAGCGCGTTTGGAGACGTCATCTCCAGGCCGCCGATGAATTCCAGCTGACCGAACCGCGTCTGGTTCGAGCCGACCTTGAAAGCGTCTATTTGCCGGCTGGCAATGGGCAGCGTCTCGCTGCCACCGGCAGCCCACGCCACGCCAGTCGAGGCCAACAGGGAAAGAACGAGGAGACCGCGGCCAAGCATCTGAGGGAGTTCCTTCGGGCGGCAGAATAGGCAGGGAGGAGATGGCAACCGCGGCTGCTGCCAAGGGGATGAACGGGGCGACGGAAGGTCGCCCCGGTTTTCGCGAAAGATTATCCTGCGCGGCGTATCCGCCCCGGACGGCGGCTCATGCTTTCGTCTTCAAACAGATCGGCCAGCTGCTCGGTCATCGCACCGGCCAGTTCGTCCGCATCGACGATCGTCACGGCGCGGCGATAGTAACGCGTCACGTCGTGACCGATGCCGATTGCCAAAAGCTCGACCGGCGAGCGCGTCTCGATCTGCTCGATCACGGCGCGCAGGTGCCGCTCGAGATAGTTGCCCGGATTGACCGACAGCGTCGAATCGTCGACCGGCGCGCCATCGGAGATCATCATCAGGATGCGGCGCTGCTCGCGCCGCGCCATCAGACGCTCATGCGCCCAGATCAGCGCCTCGCCGTCGATGTTTTCCTTGAGCAGGCCCTCGCGCATCATCAGGCCGAGATTGCGGCGTGCACGCCGCCACGGCGCATCGGCCGACTTGTAGATGATATGGCGCAGGTCGTTGAGCCGGCCCGGCGATTGCGGCTTGCCGCCGGCCAGCCACTTCTCGCGCGATTGCCCACCCTTCCACGCCTTGGTGGTAAAGCCGAGGATCTCGACCTTGACGCCGCAACGCTCAAGCGTGCGCGCGAGAATGTCGGCGCAGGTCGCCGCAACCGTGATCGGCCGGCCGCGCATGGAACCGGAATTGTCGATCAAGAGGGTCACGACCGTATCGCGGAAATTCGTATCTTTCTCGCGCTTGAACGACAGCGGCTGCATCGGATCGATGACGATGCGCTGCAGGCGGGCGGTGTCGAGATAGCCCTCTTCCAGGTCGAATTCCCAGGACCGGTTCTGCTGCGCCATCAGGCGGCGCTGCAGCCGGTTAGCGAGCCGCCCGACAGCACCTTGAAGGTGTGAGAGCTGCTTGTCGAGGAAGGCGCGCAGCCGGTCGAGTTCCGCCTCGTCGCAGAGCTCTTCCGAGGCGATGGTCTCGTCGAACTCGCGGGTGAAGACGGTGTAATCGACCTTTTCGTTGAAGTCGGCGAACGGCTGGTTCGGGCGCTTGACCTCGCCGGGCGTCTCGCTGTCCTCGTCGCCCTCGTCCTGCAGGTCGTCGTCGGAAATCTCCGCGCCGTCCATTTCGCCTTCTTCCATCTGCTCTTCGGCAGCCTGGTTTTCGTCGGCAGGGGCCGCATCGTCGCCGGCTTCCTCGTCGCTGGCGTTTTCGTCCTGCTCCTGGCTGCGCGGCTGGTCCTCGTCGGTCTCGCTTTCCTGCTCGTCCGGCTCGATGTCGTCGTCGCCGTACTTCTCGGCAACATCCATCGACGTCAGCATGTCGCGCACGACGCGGGCGAAGGCCTGCTGGTCGTTGAGCGCCGCCGAAAGGTTGCGCATGTCGCCGGCGGCCTTTTCCTCGATGAAGTCGCGCCAGAGATCGAGCACCTTGCCGGCCGATGCCGGCGGCTTCTCGCCGGTCAGCTTCTCGCGCACCAGCAACGCCACGGCCTCGCCGAGCGGCGCATCGGCCTGCTTGCTGATCGCGCCGAAGTTGGCCTTGGAATATTTCTCCTCGAGCATGGAGCCCAGGTTCTTGGCAACGCCCTCCATACGCAGCGAGCCGATCGCCTCGACGCGCGCCTGCTCGACGGCGTCGAAGATCACCCGCGCATCGGCGCCCTGCGGCGACATCGTTGCGTGGATGCGCGCATCATGACAGGCCTTGCGCAGCGCCATGCTGTCGCCGAGACCGCGCGTCACGGCAAGCTCCTGCCGCGTCGGCCGCTTGGAGATTTCGGGCAGACGGATGCGTTCGCCGGTAATGCCCGGCCGCTCGTTGGCAAAAGCCACCTCTACCTCGGCATCGCCCGCGATCGATCGGATGCAGCCGGAAAGCGCCCGCTTGAACGGTTCGGCTGCATTTTCGCGCGTGGTCGGCTTTGCCTTGGAGTTCGAGCTCACGACAGTTCCTTCTTCAGCCAGATGCGGTGAAATCCCGGCGGGAAATCATCGAGTTTGCCATAAACGTCATAACCCAGCTTCTGATAGAAGCCGTCGCCCTGGAAGCTGAACGTGTCGACATAGATGTAGCGGACGCCGCGGCCTGCGGCGACTGCCTCGACACGCGCAACGAGCTCACGCCCGCTGCCCGAACCTCTCAGCGCCTCGTCTACCCAGAGCAGTTCGATGAAGCACCAGTTCCAGGCGGTGTAGGCGACGATGCCGCCCACGATCTCGTCACCACCGTCACGCATCGAAATGGCGAAGCGCTTGTACTTCGCGCTTCCAGCCTTTTCGAGGTTGAAGGCCTTGAGGCCCTTGAACACCGCATTGGCGGTCTTCGAAACGCTCCTCTCCTCAACGAAGCGAAGCGCCGGTGCGCCCTTCGCCTCCGCCATGGCTCAGGCCGTGGCTTCCAGTACGATATTGGCGGCGCTCTCCTTGAGCTCGACGCCGAAAGCACGCTGGTAATGCTCGGCCACCAGTGCCCGCTCCAGCTCGTCGCACTTGTTGAGGAAGGTCACGCGGAAGGCAAAGGCGATATCGCCGAAAATGTAGGCGTTCTCGGCCCAGGTGATGACCGTACGCGGGCTCATGACCGTCGACAGATCGCCGTTGATGAAGGCGGCGCGGGTAAGATCGGCAACGCGCACCATCTTGGAAACGGTCTCGCGGCCCTTGTCGGCAGTGAAGCCCTTGACCTTGGCGGCGACGATATCGACTTCCTTATCATGCGCCAGGTAGTTGAGCGTCGTGACGATCGACCAGCGGTCCATCTGCGCCTGGTTGATCTGCTGCGTGCCGTGATAGAGGCCGGTGGTGTCGCCGAGGCCGACGGTGTTGGCGGTCGCAAACAGGCGGAAGGCCGGGTGCGGGCGAATGACGCGGCTCTGGTCGAGCAGCGTCAGGCGGCCGGAGGATTCCAGCACCCGCTGAATGACGAACATCACGTCCGGACGGCCGGCATCGTATTCGTCGAAGACGAGCGCGACATTGTGCTGGTAGGCCCAGGGCAGGATGCCGTCCTTGAACTCGGTGACCTGCATGCCGTCCTTGACGACGATCGCGTCCTTGCCGACGAGGTCGATACGGCTGACATGGCTGTCGAGGTTGACGCGCACGCACGGCCAGTTGAGGCGCGCTGCGACCTGCTCGATGTGGGTTGACTTACCGGTACCGTGATAGCCCGAGACCATCACGCGTCGGTTATGGGCAAAGCCTGCGAGAATGGCGAGCGTGGTTTCGCGGTCGAAAAGGTAGTCCGGATCGAGATCCGGCACGTAGGCGTCGGCCTTCGAGTAGGCGGGAACGCGCAAATCCGTGTCAATGCCGAAAGCTTCCCGAACCGATACGGTCGTGTCGGGGAGGTTGGAAATGTCGAGGTCAATCTTGCTCATCATGTCTCCAGAGCGGCCACCGGACGGCACCCGCGCATTCGCCTGCAAAAGTGCTTCTGTAATAATCCGCGTTGTTAGCAGAAACCAGCCTGTTTTAACAATTGGTAGGCTTGAATTACTGCTCGAAAACGCTCCTCCGATCCCCTGTCTCCGCCATTGGCGTCCGGGTGGTGTTTCTTGACCAGATCCTTATAGGCCGCCTTGATATCGCTGGCGTTCGCAGAAGCGCTAAGGCCGAGCGTTTCATAGGCCTTGGCCTCGAGCGTCTTCAGCTTGCGCTGGCGCGGCTCGGGACGGCCGGCGCGCGCTTTTGCCTCACTGACGAAACCGAAGGGATCGCGCATGCGCGCCTGCGCCCCTGCAGAGCCCGAACGGGTCTGCGATTGGGTCGGGCTATTCTTGGCATTCTTGTTGACGCCGACCGTCCAGGTCGGGCGATGGCCTGTTACCGCTTCCTTCTGGTAGCGTGCGACCTCGTTGTCGGACAGGCCCGAGAAATAGTTGTAGCCCTTGTTGTATTCCTTCACATGCTCGAAGCAGAACATGAAGTACTGCCCTTCGGCGTTGCGGCCGACGGGTGCGCGATGGACGCCCTTCTTGTCGCAGCCGTCCCACTGGCAGGTGGGCGCGGTCGGCTCTGCGCGCGGCTCGACCTTGCGCCGTGTCCGAATGCGATCGAAGTATTTTGAATCAAGTCTCATGGCGCTCATTATGGGGGTTGGCCGAGGCCACAACAAGAATTGACAAAGCGGAATGTTACTGGCTTTGTGCGGGCCTTTTGCGCCGCCAAGGCCGCGCTGCCGGACCCGACCAACACAAGGCCATCCAGCAACCAAGGAAATGGGACGGAAGAATGTCGCTGCGCGATACGATCGAACAGAAATTGACCGAAGCCTTCCACCCCGAACGGCTGGCCGTGATCAACGAAAGCCACCTGCATGCGGGCCATCAACCGGACTTCGACGGCGGCGGCGAGACCCACATGCGCGTCCGCATCGTTGCCGACGCCTTTGCCGGCATGAGCCGTGTGGCGCGCCATCGCGCCATCAACGACCTGTTGAAGCCCGAACTCGATGCCGGCCTGCATGCGCTGGCTGTGGAGCCGGCTGCCCCCGGCGAGCCGACGCGCTGGTAGGTATCAGCCGATCGGCGTCTGGTCCTCGGCCGGGCGAATCCTGAGTTTCGTGATCCTGTTCTTCACCCGCTTCATCACGATGAAGCGCTTGCCGTGGAAGGTGAAGGCCTGGCGCTCCTCCGGGATGCTCTTCGACTCGTGGATGACCAGACCGGCCACCGTCGTCGCTTCCTCGTCCGGCAGCGACCAGTCGAGCGCGCGGTTTAGATCGCGGATCGGCACCGAGCCGTCGACCACGATCGAGCCGTCCGCCTCCTGGCGAACACCCTGGATATCAAGATCGTGCTCGTCGGCGATATCGCCGACGATCTCCTCCAGAATGTCCTCGAGCGTCACAAGTCCCTGAACCTGGCCGTATTCGTCGACGACGATGGCAAGATGCAGCTTGCGGCGCAGGAAGGCGTTGAGCTGGTCCTTGAGATTCGTGGTGTCGGGAACGAACCAGGGCTTTTGCGCAATCTTGACGATATCGAGGTTTTCCGGCTCGACATCAGGTTCGGCAAGCGCGCGCAGCAGATCCTTCGAATGTACCACGCCGATGATGTTGTCGGTGGCACCCCGCCACAACGGCAGGCGCGTAAACGGGCTTTGCAGGATATCGCGCACGCAGACTTCCGGCGGATCGTCGGCATTGATCGCCCGCATGTTGGTGCGGTGGATCATGATATCAGAAATCTCGAGTTCCCCGAGGTCGAGCACACCGCCGAGGCGATCCCGGTCGGCCTTGATGACCGAGCCCTCGCGGTGCAGCAGATCGACCGCGCCGCGCAGTTCGTCATGCGCCGAAAGCATCGACATGTCGGAGGAAAGATTGACACCGAAGAGCGACAGGATACGGCGGACGATGCCGTTGACGAGGCTCGACAATGGCCCGACCACGGCGACGAAGGGACGCACGGCCGGTGCCACTGTCAGCGCGAAACGATCCGGCGACGCGATCGCCCAGCTCTTGGGCAGCACTTCGGAGAAGATGACCAGCAGCACCGTCATGGCGACGGTCGCGATCGCCACGCCCGAATTGCCGAACAGGCCGATCAACAGGCTCGTCGTCAAGGACGTGGCGAGAATATTGACGAGATTGTTGCCGATCAAAAGCGCGCCGATCAGCCTGTCGCGGCGCTCGATCAGGCGGTTGACGATGCCGGCCCGCACATCGCCATTGTTCTCAAGCGTGTGCATGCGCGAGCGCGATGCCTCGGTCAGCGCCGTTTCGGAGCCCGAGAAGAAGGCGGAAAACAACAGCAGGCAGAAGACCGCGACAATCGACAGCCAGTATTCGCCGAGAAACGCCAAGAATGCTTCGCCGGTCATTGCGGGTGTTTTTCCCTCAGGAAGTTCAGAACCTCGGAGGCCGGCACGTCGTCGGCAACGAAGGACTGGCCAATGCCCCGGGTCAGGATAAAGGTGAGCTTGCCGCCCTTGACCTTCTTGTCCTGGGCAATCGCGTCCATCAACTTTTCAGCTGGCGGCAGGCTGCCAGGGATTTCGGCCATGCGCGTCGGCAGGCCGACTGCTCTCAAGTGCGTTTCGACCCGGGTCGCATCATCGGCGCTCGCAAGGTTCATGCGCGTCGAGAACTGATGGGCCAGCACCATGCCGATCGCCACCCCCTCGCCATGCACCAGGCGGGCACTGTCGTATCCGGTGGCGGCCTCCAACGCGTGGCCGAAGGTGTGGCCGAGATTGAGCAGCGCACGCAGGCCGTTCTCGCGCTCGTCCGCAGCCACCACATCGGCCTTGGCCTGACAACTGACCGCAATCGCCTCGATGCGCGCGGCCCCGCCGGAAAACACCGCCCGCCAGTTCGTCTCCAGCCAGGCGAAGAAGTCCGGCTTGTCGATCAGACCGTATTTTGCAACCTCGGCATAGCCGGCGCGGAACTCGCGCGGGCTCAGCGTGTCCAGCACGTCCGTGTCGGCGAGCACCAGATCCGGCTGATGGAAGACGCCGATCAGATTCTTGCCGTGGGGCGAGTTGATGCCGGTCTTGCCGCCGACCGAGGAATCGACCTGGGCCAGCAGCGATGTCGGGATCTGGATGAAGCGCGAGCCGCGCCGCACGATGCCGGCCGCAAAACCGGTCAGGTCGCCGATGACCCCGCCGCCAAGCGCGATCACCGCGTCGTTGCGCTCGATCCGGGCGCCAAGAATGGCTTCGCAGGCGGGTATGAGATGCTCGAAGCTCTTGGTCTTTTCGCCGGCCGGCAACACCAGCGACACGGCCTCGATGTCTCTCTGCTTCAGGCTCGCCATCAGCGGTTCGAGGTAGCGCGGACCGACATTTTCGTCGGTGATGACGGCCACCTTGCGCCCGTTGAGGCGCGAAGCGATCTCGTTACCGGCTGCAGCGATCAGCCCCGGTCCGATCAGAATGTCATAGGAACGTTCGCCGAGGTCGACCCGAACCTTGCGCTCGGCAGCAGGCATCACATGGCTATTCATCATTTGGCACTTTCCGGAAATCTATGACGGCGGTGAGAACGTCCTCCACCATCGTCTCCTTGTTCACATCGCGCGACATCACCGTCAGATCGGCTTCGGCGTAGATCGGGTAGCGGGCGCGCATCAGGTTTTCGAGCGTCTGCTTGGGGTTCTCGGTCTTCAACAGCGGCCGCGTGTCGCGCTTGTTGACCCGCTCCCAGAGCACGTCCAGTTCGGCATTGAGCCAGATCGTCAGGCCACCGCGCTTGATCTGGCGGCGCGATCGCTCGTTGATATAGGCACCGCCGCCAGTGGAAACGACACGGGGGCCGGTGCGCAACAGGCGTTTCAACACGCGTGCTTCCAGCGCCCGAAACTCGTCCTCGCCGTAGCGGGTAAAGAGATCGCTGATCGTCATGCGCGAAACGCGCTCGATCTCATGGTCGGAATCGACGAAGGGAATGCTGAGCGCCTGCGCCGTCAACCGGCCGATCGCCGATTTTCCGGCGCCCATCAGGCCGATGAAAACGAGATTGCGTTTACCGAGCGCAAGCTTCGCCCGCTCGGCAAGCGTCGCGGAAACCGGTTCGATCACGTCATTCATTGGACTTCTTATTCCCCATTCCCTTCCGGTATCGACAAATCGGGGTGGAGCGTCAAGCCGTCGCGCGCGTCCGTGCATGCTTCTTGAACTTGGCGAAAGGGGCGTTCATATAGATCGGGCATCCGCCAAAGTGCGGCACGTCCGCTATGACGCGCACAAGGTTGCGCTAGCACATTCAACGGCTGCATGATTTTATCCTTAAATTCGCTCCGGTTTAAGGGATCCTGCAGAGGAGACTGAAATGCCCACCCTGTTCCGGTTCCTGTTCTTCTGCGGCGTCATCGCCGGGCTGATCTGCGGCACGATGATTGCGCTCGTCACCTTCGTCGAGCCGGTCGAGCGCAACGTGACCGTGAAGATCCCGTCCGAGCGGGTCAACAAGACACAATGAGCGATCTTTCCGCGGCACATGTCGAGGCTTTCCTCGAAATGATGAGCGCCGAACGCGGCGCCGCCGTCAACACGCTGCAATCCTACGAGCGCGATCTGGAAGACGCGTTGTCCCACATGCGCGGCAGAGGAACGGGGCTGACGAGTGCGGCGACCGACGATCTCCGGCACTACCTCGCCCATCTGGCGGGCCAGGGCTTCAAGCCGTCCTCGCAGGCGCGCCGGCTGTCGGCGCTTCGGCAATTCTACAAGTTCCTCTATGCCGAAGGCCTGCGCGCCGACGACCCGACAGGCATTCTGGACGCGCCGAAGAAAGGCAGAAGCCTGCCGAAGACGCTGAGCATCGACGACGTCTCGCGGCTGATCGGCCAGGCAGAGACCGAGGCAGAGGCGACAACAAGCGAACCGGAGCGGCTTTCCAAGCTGCGCATGCATGTCTTGATGGAGCTTCTTTATGCCACCGGCATGCGCGTCAGCGAACTGGTGTCGCTGCCGGCAAGCGTGCTGGCGCAGGATGGGCGTTTTCTCGTCATCCGCGGCAAGGGAAACAAGGAGCGGCTGGTACCACTGTCCCAGGCAGCGATCCGCGCATTGCGCGCTTACGGTACGGCTTTGGCAGAAGAGTTTGCGAAGGCGGACAGGGGCGAGCGCGAAAGCCCGTGGCTGTTCCCATCATCGGCAAAAGCCGGCTTTCTCCCCCGCCAGGTCTTTGCTCGCGAGCTGAAATCGCTGGCGGCGCGTGCTGGCGTCCGCGTGGCGACGATCTCGCCGCATGTGCTGCGTCATGCCTTCGCCAGCCACCTGCTTGCCAATGGTGCCGACCTTCGTGCCGTGCAGGAACTGTTGGGTCACTCGGACATTTCCACGACACAAATCTATACACATGTTCTGGAAGAACGGCTTCACGACCTCGTGCAAAACCATCACCCTCTTGCCAAACAGGCGAAAAAACAGGATTAGGACCGCCGGGCAGGCTGGTTTCGGCCGGCAGATCCTTGTGGCAAAACGATCGGAAACGCATCTCATGCACAACTATCTCGATTTCGAAAAACCTATCTCCGACCTCGAAGGCAAGATTCTCGAATTGAAGAAGCTCGCCGGCGAAGACGAGAGTGTGAACACTTCGGATGAGGTTGAACGGCTCGAGACGCGCGTCCGCGATGCGATGGCCGAGATCTATTCGAAGCTGACGCCGTGGCAGAAGACCCAGGTCGCCCGCCATCCCTCGCGTCCGCATTTCCTCGATTACTCTGCGGAACTCTTCACCGAATTCACGTCGCTTGCCGGCGACCGCAACTATGGCAACGACGAGGCCATCCAGGCCGGGCTTGCGCGTTTTCGCGGCATGCCGGTCGCCGTCCTCGGCCAGGAAAAAGGCAGCGATACCAAGTCTCGCATCAAGCACAACTTCGGCAGCCCGCGCCCTGAAGGCTACCGCAAGGCGATCCGGGTCATGGAAATGGCCGATCGTTTTGGCCTGCCGCTGATCACGTTGATCGACACTGCCGGTGCCTATCCCGGTGTCGGCGCGGAAGAACGTGGCCAGGCGGAAGCCATCGCCCGTTCGACAGAAATGTGCCTGAACGTGCGCGTGCCGATCGTCACCGTCGTCATCGGCGAAGGCGGCTCCGGCGGCGCGATCGCAATCGCCACCGGCAACCGCGTCTATATGCTCGAGCACGCGATCTACAGCGTCATCTCGCCGGAAGGTGCCGCCTCGATCCTCTGGCGCGATTCGACCCGCGCCAAGGAAGCCGCCAGTAACATGAAGATCACCTCAGAGGATCTGAAGGCGCTCGGCGTCATCGACGGCATCATTCCCGAACCCGTCGGCGGCGCGCACCGCGATCCGCAGTCCGTCATCGCCCGCACCGGAACGGTGATTGCCGACGCACTGAAGGAATTGTCCGGACGCAACGGCGACGAACTGCGCACCGATCGCCGACAGAAGTACCTGAATATCGGCCGGAACCTCTGATCCGACGCGATTGTTCGGCGAAAATTCGCAACCACAAATCGGACTGTGGCCAAATCTTGGCCATATTCGTGCGGTCATGAACAACGGCGTGCGCAGCGTGCCCTGCAGGGTTAAGAATTCGTGAAGTATAATGGCTTACTGATTCCCTAAGAGCCCTTCTGCGAACGCGGCTCTCACTGACGAGTTTTGGTTTGAACGGGCTTTCGCTGATGCGCTTGAGAAACCTTGTAGCCACCGCCGCTGTTGCCGCCCTGCTTGCCGGCTGCACCAACGATACCCTGGACACGGCGGCAGTCGATCTTTCGACTGTCAAGAACAAGACCGAGTACCAGCTTTCCAGCAAGATGGCCGCCAAGATGAGCGAGCTCGGGATGCAGAAGACATCGCCGATCGCGCTGCGCATTTTCAAGGAAGAAGGCACGCTCGAGGTCTGGAAGGCCAATACATCCAATCGCTTCCAGCTGCTGAAGAGCTACAAGATCTGTGCCTGGTCGGGCAAGCTCGGCCCGAAGGTGAAGGAAGGCGATCGTCAGGCGCCGGAAGGCTTCTATCCGCTGTTCCCGCAACAGCTGAACCCCAATTCGAAATATTATCTGGCGATCAACACCGGCTACCCCAACACCTATGACCGCGCCAACGGCCGTCAGGGTACGCATCTGATGATCCATGGCGCCTGTTCGTCGTCCGGCTGCTACTCGATGACCGACGAGCAGATGATCGAGATCTTCGCCATGGCGCGCGACGCCTTCAAGGGCGGACAGCAGAGCGTCCAGCTGCAGGCATTTCCTTTCCGCATGACCGCCGAGAACATGGCGCGTCATCGCAACAATCCCAACATCGATTTCTGGAACATGCTGAAGGTCGGCTACGATCAGTTCGAAGTCACCAAGCGTCCGCCGGAAATCAATGTCTGCGAGAAGAAATACGTCTTCAACCAGCAGGGCAGCGCCGCCTTCAACCCGGGTGGAACATGCCCGGCGATGTCGACTCCGCCGGCCCTGCAGATGGCCATGTCGACGTTCGAGAAGGGCTACAAGCTCGACTACGACAAGGCCATGAAGAAGTATGACGGCATGGTCTGGTATGAGCCGAGCGAGGCCGAGCGCAAGGCAATCGTCGCCAAGCAGCGCGCCGGCCGTGAGCTTGCCTACGCGCCGACCGGCAGCTCGATCGATGCCGGCAAGCTGATGAAGGCAAGCGACCTCGAAAAGAAGCTGGCCGCGCAGAAGGAGGCCGAAGAAACCAAGCTGGCTGTCGAGATCCAGAAGAAGGAACTGGAAAAGGCGACACAGGGTGGCACCCACGTGCCGGTTCCCGCCGCCAATCCGATCCCCCAGCCGGTGCTGCAGGCAGCCGTCGAGCAGCCGGCCAAGAAGTCCTTCTGGAGCCTGTTTTCCAGGAGCGAGCCCGCAGAACAGGCGCAGGCCCCCGCGCAAGCCCCGGAGCAGCAGGCTGCCGTTCAACCGCAGGTGCAGCCGGCAGGAGCGGCGGCGAAGCAGGCGCGGACGGCCGGAGCACCACAAAAGGCTCAGCCTGAGAACACCGCCGTGGCATCGGCAAATGCTGAAGGCACCGTCGAGCCGACGACTGATGCACCTGTTGCCGTGGAAGAACCACCGAAGAAGCGGCCGTTCTGGAAGATCTGGGGCAATTGATGCCTGGCGAAGAGAAGACGATTTACGACCTCAGGGGGCTTAAGTGCCCCCTTCCCGTTTTGAAGGCCCGCAAGCGCATCGCCTCCATGGCCGCAGGCGCGCTGCTCGAGATCGAGACGACCGATCCGATGGCGGTGATCGATATCCCGCATTTCTGCCGGGAAGACGGCCACAGCCTCGAAGCGGCCTCGCCGGCTGAAGGCGGTCATCGCTTCCTGATCCGCAAGGGCGCGTGACGTCAACGTTCGACACGACCGCCCCATCATCACGTGACACATCCTTTTCCTCGACCCATGATGATTGTAACTAATTTGACTGGCTGCAGAATTCGCTTGCATCGGTTCCGGTATATGGAATCTTTTGTCGATGGCGCCGGAATTGGCGGACGCATTCCTAAGGAATAGAGAATATAAAGGCGCCAGCACGGGATCGGGCAAATCTCATGGACTCCGCCAGGAACGATACAGATACGGCCAAGCAAAGCTTGCTGCTGAACGTGAGCCGACCAGCCGCCTTGAGAAACCTGCTGTCGGCATTCCAGCGACTGCGGCTTGAGGTTCAATTCATCATCATCGCCTCCTTCGTCGTCGTGGCGCTGATGATCGCGCTCGCGATCTGGACGACGAACCGCCTGGAAAAGACCGTCTTCAATAGTGTCGGCTCGCTCGGCGCTGCCTATCTCCAGACATTCGTTGCGCCATTGATCTCCGAGGAGGACATCAAGCGCGGGGTGCTTCCGCCATTCGTCGAAGACAAGCTCAAGCAACTGCTCGGCACCAGCGCCCTCGGCCAGCATGTCCACGAGCTGAAGATCTGGGGGCCCGACGGAAGCCTGATGTATGCGACGTCGGGCAAAGAGATCGAGGAGGAAGTTGTCTTCGACGAGCTGGAGCGCGCCCTGGCGGGCGAGATCGTCGTTTCGCGCACGATGATCGAGAAACACGAATATACCGGTGACGAGCAGCGTGGCATGTATATCGAGGTCTATGCGCCGCTTGTGCGAAACGAAGCCGGCAAGGTGCTGCTGGTTGGCGAATTCTACGAGCGCCCCGATTTCCTGGTGGGCGAGTTGTCGACGGCCTGGCGGGAAACGATCAGCATCGTGCTCCTCGTCTCGGTCCCGATGCTGGCGCTCCTCTTTCTGATCGTGCGCAGCGGCAGCCTGCTTATCGATCGCCAGCACGCGGCCATTCGTCATAGTCTCGGAAGGGCACTCGAACTTTCCAATCAGAACCGACGGCTGCGCGGGGCTGCGGAAACGGCTCGACTCGAGGCCGGCAAGCTCAATGAGATGATCCTCGACCAGATCGGTACGGATCTGCACGATGGCCCGGTCCAGCTGCTGACCTTGCTGAAGCTGAGGCTGAGCGATATGGCCGCGCAACCGGCCGGCGGCCAGTCCGCGGCCCCGGTGAGGCGGCAGGATATCGACAAGCTGGTCAGCACGGTTACGACGGCACTTGAGGAGCTGAGGAATATTTCGACCGATCTCGTACTGCCGGAGCTCGACGACATGTCGCTCAGCGACACGATCCAGCTTGCGGTAAGGCGGCACGTGGATGTCATCGGCCGCGAGATCGATGTCGTGGGGCTGATCGCCTCGCAGACCGTCGATCCGCACCTCAACATCTGCGTTTATCGTTTCATCCAGGAAGCCCTGATGAACAGCGAGCGGCATGCGCCGGGCAACCGCCAGCATCTGCGCTACGGCACGCGCCATAATCGCCTTTTCATCACCGTGGCCGATGTGGGCGCCGCACCATCGACGACCGCCCTCCTGCGCAGCGCCGGCCGCACGGGGCTCGGCACCATCACGCAGAAGCGCCGCATCCGCGCCTTTGGCGGTCGCATGCGGACCATCCGCCGGGCGAACGGAACGGTGGTAACAGCGGTTTTGCCGCTTGATCACAGCGGCGGCTCGTTCGATCGCCAATAGGCCTGAGTGAAACTTCGCGCAGTGGCGGCAATGGCCGAAACGCCTACAGCGCCGCGCGTCTTATCAGACGCGCAAAGGTCGCTGTAGCACTTACCCTTAAATCGGCTACGATTTAAGGAAACATGC
The DNA here is from genome assembly GCF_050434565.1 of Ensifer sp. 4252. Lineage (NCBI taxonomy): Bacteria > Pseudomonadati > Pseudomonadota > Alphaproteobacteria > Hyphomicrobiales > Rhizobiaceae > Ensifer > Ensifer sp. 4252. Next base: position 351,169 of record NZ_JBNDIU010000003.1, on the reverse strand, counting down.
AGTAGAGCGTTTCGGCATTGGACGGAATCGCAAAAACGCTCTATCTCTTTGTTTTTACGCATTTCCTGAATGCTTTAAGACGCCGCATTCACGTTGAATGCGGCGTTCTCGGCAATCAGAGGCTGGTCGCCTAGTTGATGCGCCGTGATGCACTGCGTTCGGCAGAGCCGTCCGGCAACACATCCAGGCGCTGCGCTGCCAGCACCACTTCCACACGGTTCCTGACGTCGAGTTTCTGCATCAACACCGTCATGTAATGCTTGACGGTCTTTTCGCTGATATCAAGACAGGCCGCTATTTCGCGGTTGGTGCTGCCACGCATGAGATGGCGAACGATCTGCTCTTCGCGCAGACTCAGGCGTCGTTGTGCCTGGGACCGCCGACGGATTTCCGCTGTCTTCATGGCCATGATGACCTTGGTCGCGAACCCCGCCGTGATGAACGTTTCGCCGTCATAGACCGTGCGTATGGCCTCGTGCAGGTCGCTGGCGCTGCTGCCCTTCAGCACATAGCCAGAGACCCCGTAGTTCAGGACTTGTATCGCGGTTTCAATGCTTGAATTTGCGGTGAAGACGATGATCCGCGTGTCTTTGTATTTTTGCGCAACCAGCTCGATAGCCGCAATGGCGTCGCCGGGCATGCTCAAATCGAGCACGAGAACTTCAGGTGAAAATTCTTCAACTATTTTCAAAGCATCGACCGCGTTTTCGCCCTTCGCGACGATCTCGAGGTCACTTTTTCCAGAATATAAACTGACCAGTCCTTCCAGAAGGATCGGATGGTCGTCAACAAATGCAACTGATATCGACATGGTCGTTGCTCTCCCTCCGCAACAAACATGCTAGTTCATCAGATCAGCGTTTTAAAGAAGACACTTAACTTCTAGTTAATTTGGAAAGCGCAGAAATATTGTTCCAACGTGGCTAAAGGCGCGGACGAAACATCCGCAATAGCGCGCAAATACTCGCCCTTTTTGATTTAGGAGACCGACAAACACCGTATGGGAAAAAACGGCTACAGGTTCACTGACTTCAATCTTTACAGGCAGTTAGAGATCTGATGCCGCATCTTGACTGGTGATTCCACACGTCCGTGACACAAACATCGCCATTCTCAGGATGCTTTCGGCAAGTTAAAAGTAACGCCAAAATATTAGCCCAAAAATGTTTACACTCCCGCTGAAACATCGCCCGAAAGTACTACAGATTTTAACCGCTTTCCGCGCCTTTTGCAGCAAAAGACGACCGGCAGCACGCAAACAACTCTAGAATTTCATTCCAGGCACAACCAGAGGGTTGTCGGAAAGCGCCTGAGCGTCGGGACGATCAATGCGTGGCTTTCCCGTAAAGGCATCGAAAAGATCGCGCACGAACGCTTCGCTGAGCCCCTTGGTGATCAGCACCATACGCGTTCGCCGATCGCCACGGTCCGGCCAGGCGGAAAGCCGCTCCGGCGTGTGAAAGACATTCTGCACGCCATGCAGGACCAACGGCCGCTCCGGATTGTCGCAGACGGCGACGATCGCCTTCATCCGCAACAGCTTCTCGCCATGGGCCGAGCGAAGAAGGTCGACGAACATGTCGAGCGCCATCGGTTCGATCGGCCTGTCATGCATGATGCTGAACGAACGAATGTCCGCACCATGGCGTGTCGCATCGTGGTGATGGCGGTGATGATCATGGTCATGGTCGTGATGGTGGCCATGATCGCCGTCATGGTGATGGTGATCGTGGAGATGATGTCCGTGATCGGCCTCGTCCTGCAACCAGCGGCCGACATCGGCGATCTTCGACGCAGGGTCGTAAAGACCGCAGGCAAAGAGCGCGCTCCGCCCCGCTTCGGAACTGTCGCCATTGACGAATGGCGCCCGCGGATTGAGCGCTTGCAGACGCAAGCGCAGTTCATCCAACTGTGCCGGATCGGCAAGGCCGGCCTTGCTGACGACGATGCGATCGGCGACCGCGACCTGCTTTACCGCTTCCTCGTGGTTGGCGAGCGTCTGCAGCCCGTTGACCGCATCCACAACAGTCACCACACCGTCGAGACGAAAGCTCTGGGCGATCACCGGATTGCCGATCACCGATTGCAGCACCGGCGCCGGGTCGGCAAGCCCCGTTGTTTCGATGACGACGCGCTTCAGCGGCTTGATCCGGCCGGTCTGCATCCGGTCCATGAGATCGGCAAGCGTATCCACCAGTTCGCCGCGCACCGTGCAGCACAGGCAGCCATCGGAAAGCTCGATGACGCCGTCGCTTGAAGCTTCCACCAGCAGGTGGTCGATCGAGACATCGCCGAATTCGTTGATGATGACGGCCGTATCCGAGAGATCCGGATCCTTCAGAAGCCGGTTCAGCAGCGTCGTTTTGCCTGCACCGAGAAAACCGGTCAGGATCGAGACCGGCACCGCCGGCAGTGGGCTAACCATTGCAAACTCCGATCAGAGGCTCGGCCGCGGCACCGGGATCGGCACATTGGCGACATCGCCCTGGCCGGCCGGATCGGCACCCGCCTTCGCCAGCTTGTCGCCGCTGCCGGGGATGAGGCCGGCAAAGGCCAGCTTCAGCGGACGGCTGATCTCGTGGATGTACGGCGAGAGCAGCTTCTGCCGCCCGGCTTCGTCACGCCCTTCGCTGCGCACCTTGGCGGCAGCCTTCGAGCAGATCTGCTTGCTGACATCGGCAACCAGGTCACGGGTCTCGCCATACGGCGCGATCTGCACCAGCGACGGCTTGGCGGTTCCGGATGTCGTCAGCGCCGTCTGCAACAGGCGCGCGGATTCGTCGGCACGCGCGCCGAGGCTGTCTTCGCCAAGCACGACGGAAACGACGCTACGGCCATCGCGCGTCGCCGAGGAGACCTGGTTGAAACCGGACGCGCAGATGAAACCGGTCTTCATGCCGTCAGCGCCTTCGAAGCGGCCGATCAGCATGTTGTAGTTCGGATAATCCTTCTTGCCGGTGGTAAACCCTTCCAGCGAGAAATAGGGCGCGTATTCGGGGAACTCACGCTTCAGCGTGATCGCGAGCACGGCAAGGTCGCGCGCGGTGGTGTACTGGCCAGGCCCAGGCAGGCCGTTGGCATTGATGAAATGCGACGACGTCATGCCGATGCGGCGCGCTTCGGAATTCATCCGGTCAATGAAGGCGGGCTCGGAACCCCCAACGGCTTCGGCGATTGCAACCGCCACATCGTTTGCCGACTTCACCAGCATCATCTTCAGCGCGCTGTCGAGCGTCATCGCCTGACCGGGCTTGTAGAACATCTTGCTCGGCGGCTCCGAGGCGGCGTTCTTGGTCATCACCACAGGGCTTGTCAGCGCCAGTTGTCCCGACTTGATCGCCCGGAAGGTGGTGTAGGCCGTCATCAGCTTGGTCAGCGACGCCGGGTACCATTTCTGGAAGATGTCCTGGTGCTCGTAAACCTTCAACGTATTGACGTCGACGACCAGCCGCGGATTGGCAACCGCCGGCAAAGCCATGAGAAGGCTCGCGCAGGCACCGGCCACGATACCCACTGCTCTTGCCTTGCCACGCATGAAAAATCCTGCTGTCACCACCATAGTCCTCGAAATTCCGCTGTTGCCTCGTCTCGTCCGGCTATTTAGCCTATATGGCGAGGAGATGGCAAAGCCCATTCGTTGGCTGCTGCGCCAATCCACCGCAGATAGATGTGATCGAACAGACCGACAGGACTTAACTCATGCCGATTCTCAACCGTGCCGCCGAACTCCAGAACGAAGTCACCGAATGGCGGCGTCATCTGCACAAGAACCCCGAGCTCCTGTTCGCGGTGGAAAATACGGCAGCCTTCGTCGAAATGAAACTGAAGGAATTCGGCGTTGACGAAATCGTGACCGGTCTTGGTCAGACGGGCGTCGTCGGCCTGATCAAAGGCAATCTTGGCCCCGGCCGCACCATCGGCCTGCGCGCCGACATGGATGCACTGCCGATCACCGAGACGACCGGCAAGCCCTGGGCGTCGGAAACAACAGGCAAGATGCACGCCTGCGGCCATGACGGCCACACAGCCATGCTGCTCGGCGCGGCAAAGTACCTTGCCGAAACCCGCAACTTCGCCGGCAGCGTCGCCGTGATCTTCCAGCCGGCCGAAGAAGGCGGCGGCGGCGGCAACGAGATGGTCAAGGACGGCATGATGGAGCGCTTCGACATCGCCGAAGTCTACGGCATGCACAATATGCCGGGCATGCCCGTCGGGCATTTCGGCAGCCGCGTCGGCGCGATCATGGCCTCGACCGACGAGTTCACCATCACCATCAAGGGCCGCGGCGGCCATGCCGCCCAGCCGCACAAGACGATCGACCCGATCGTCATCGGCACGCAGATCGTCACCGCGCTGCAGACGATCGCGTCGAGAACGGTCGATCCGCTTGCCTCGGTCGTGGTCTCGGTCACCAAGTTCAACGCCGGCTTTGCCCACAACGTCATCCCGGAGGAGGCGGTTCTCGGCGGCACGGTGCGCACGCTGAAGCCGGAAGTGCGCGATATCGGCGAGACCCGCATCCGGCTGATCGCCGAAGGCATCGCCGACGTTTATGGCGCAACCGTCGATGTCTGGTACAGCCGCAACTATCCGGTCACCGTCAACCATGCGGACGAGACGGGCTACGCGCTGAAGGCAGCGGCGGAAATTGCCGGCGAAGGCAATATCAGGCCGTCGCTCGACCCGATGATGGGCGGCGAGGATTTCTCCTATATGTTGCTCGCCCGCCCAGGCGCCTTCATCTTCATGGGCAACGGCGACACCGCCGGGCTGCACCACCCGGCCTATGACTTCAACGACGAAGCGATCCCGCACGGGATTTCCTATTGGGTGAAACTCGCGGAAACGCGACTTGCCGCCTGAGACGCGAGCGGGAGGCGGCACGATGCATCAGATCGACAAGATAGACCGTAGAATTCTCAACATCCTGCAGGCGGATGGCCGGATCACCAATCTGGAGCTTGCCGATCGCATCGGCCTGTCGCCAACGGCAACCAGCGAAAGGCTGCGTCGGCTTTTGAAGGAAGGGTATGTTTCGGGCTTCGGCGCTCGTCTCGATCCCCAAAAGCTCGGCTTCGGCCTGCTCGTCTTTATCGAGGTCATGCTCGACAAGACGACGCCTGATGTCTTCGATCAGTTTGCGATCGCGATCAAGCAGGCGCCGGCGGTTCTGGAATGTCACATGGTCGCCGGCGGCTTCGACTATCTCGTCAAGACCCGCTTCGAGGACATGGCCGCCTACCGCAACTTCCTCGGCCAGGTGCTGTGGACGCTGCCGGGGGTCAAGGAAACCCGCACCTACGCGGTGATGGAAGAGATCAAGAATGACGGGCCGCTGCCCCTCGTCTGAGGCAAAATAAAAAGCCCCGGGAGCCGCTGGGATCCCGGGGCCGTTTCCGACAGGCTTATGCCGCGTCGAGCGACGCCATGTCGATGACGAAGCGGTAGCGCACGTCGCTCTTGACGACCCGCTCATAGGCTTCGTTGATCTCCTGGATCTTGATCGTTTCGATCTCCGAGACGATGTTGTGCTCGCCGCAGAAATCCAGCATTTCCTGGGTTTCCTTGATCGAACCGATCATCGAGCCGGAAATGCTGCGGCGAGCCGGAACCAGCGCAAAGGCATGAACCGGCACGGCATTTTCCGGAATGCCGACCAGCACGAAATCGCCGTCAACCTTCAAGAGGTTGAGATAGGCGTTCCAGTCGATCTCGGCCGCGACAGTGCAGATGATCAGGTCGAAATTGCCCTGAAGCGTCTTGAAGGTTTCCGGATCGTTGGTGGCGTAGTAGTGGTCGGCACCGAGCTTCAACCCGTCTTCCTTCTTCGACAGGCTTTGGCTGAGCACCGTCACCTCCGCGCCCATGGCGTGGGCGATCTTCACGCCCATATGGCCAAGGCCACCCATGCCGACGATCGCGACCTTCTTGCCGGGACCGGCCTTCCAGTGACGCAGCGGCGAATAGAGCGTGATGCCGGCGCACAAAAGCGGTGCCGCCGCGTCGAGCGGCAGGTTTTCCGGGATCGAAAGCACGTAGCCTTCCTTGACGACGATGCTGTCGGAGTAGCCGCCCTGCGTTGCGGTCTTGCCGTCCGCCTCGACGCCGTTATAGGTCACGACCAGGCCCGGCAGGTAATGTTCGAGATCCAGATCGCGTGTCGCGCAGGTGGTGCAGGAATCGACGAAGCAGCCGACGCCGGCGCGGTCACCCACCTTGAATTTGGTGACCTTGGAGCCGACGGCGGTGACGATGCCGACAATTTCGTGGCCCGGGACCATCGGGAAGGCCGAGTTGCCCCATTCGTTGCGTGCCTGGTGAATGTCGGAGTGGCAGACTCCACAATATTTGATGTCGATCACCACGTCGTCGTCGCGCGGCTCGCGACGTTCGAAGGTGAAGGGCGTAAGCGGTTTCGATGCGTCGGTCGCCGCATATCCTCTTGCAATGGCCATCAGTCTGTCCTTCAATTTTGGGAGATGCGAAAAGGCCGGAGCGTTACCGGCAGATCGCAGGCAGGGACTATGCGTTCGCCACCGACAAAAGCGTTATCGCGATCCTGCAAAGTTTTTGCCCGATCCTGCAATAATGAAAAATGCATAGTGGCAATGGCGCTTCGAAGTCTTATTTGAGCACTGCCTCAGACAATGCTAAGCCGCTGGAAAGACCAAAGAATATGACAGCCATGCGACAGACTGCCAGACAGGACATGATCGACGTCATTGCCCGGATCGCCGGGAAGGACGGAGATCACCGGACCGCAATCCCAGGCTTGAGCATTCATCGCCATTCCGGCGACGCACCGGCCAATTGCGCCGCCTACAAGCCGAGCCTTGCGATCATCGTCCAGGGCGCCAAGCGCGTGGTGCTCGGCGACGAGACGCTGATCTATGGCGCCTCCGATTATCTGCTGACGTCGATCGACCTGCCGGTCCTGTCCCAGGTCTGCAAGGCCTCCATCCAGGAGCCCTATCTCAGCTTCGCCTTCCAGATCGATACGACCAAGATCCCGGCATTGCTCGACTTTCTGGCACAGGGGCCGCTGTCGGCGCCCGCTTCGCCACGCGGCATGACGGTCAGCAAGATCACGCCTGACCTCGAAGATGCAGCACTCCGGCTCCTGCGCCTGCTCGATCGGCCCGACGACATTCCCGCACTCCTGCCGCTGGTCGAGCAGGAAATCCTCTATCGGCTGGTCACTGGCCCGCACGGCCACCGGCTTCGCCAGATGGCGACCGCCGAAAGCCAGCCGCATCAGGTCGGCCGCGCCGTCGCCTGGCTTAAGGAGCACTACTCGCGGCCGCTGCGCATCGACGATCTGGCAAGCCGCGTCTCGATGAGCGTCTCGTCGCTGCACCACCATTTCAAGGCGATCACGGCGATGAGCCCGCTGCAGTACCAGAAGCAGCTGCGGCTGCAGGAGGCGCGGCGGCTGATGCTGGAGGAGAGCCTCGATGCCGGGGACGCCGGCCATCAGGTGGGCTACGAGAGCCAGTCGCAGTTCAGCCGCGAATATGCCCGCCACTTCGGCGAGCCGCCGATGCGCGACATCGGCCGCGTGCGCCGCACTCTGGTCGAGCGTTTCGCCGGCGAGGCGGAGATGCTGAGCGAAGGCTGAGGCGCGTCAGCTTCTTTCGATATCACGCCTGAGCACGATCGACGTCGTCAGGTCCTCGACATTGTCCATGGTCGCCACCTCGTTGCGCAGTTCGTTCAGCGCATTGATGGATCCGACCTCGACCTCGACGACCAGATCGAGTTGTCCGCTGACCGACGAAACCTTGCGCACGGACGAAAAGCCGGCGAGCCGGTCGAGCACGCCGATCGATGGCGTGCGCTGCAGCGTGACAAGCAGGAACGCCTGGATCTGCCCCTCCTCCAGCTGGCCGATATCGGCGCGATAGCCGCGGATGATGCCCGCCTTTTCAAGACGCGTGACGCGCTCCGTCGTCGCACTTCTGGAAAGCCCGATCCGGCCTGCCAGCGACTTCATCGGAATGCGCGCCTCCCGCGACAGGATGCTCAGGATCGTCCGGTCGATCGCGTCTGTGTCCTGCATGGTTTCCGCCTCCGAGCGCGCCGACAAGATGACGGTTATTATAAACATAATGCCGGTGCAACCGGCATATTGCCGGATGCATGCGTCGGCCACCCGTGCAACTCTGCCTGCCAAGACGAGGGTTCCCATGAACGACATGCTGAAGACGACACCAGACTTTTCCATCGATGCGGCGGCAGCACTGCTCCGGCAGCATTACGGCCTTGCCGGTACGCTCTCGCTGCTCGCCAGCGAACGCGACCAGAACTTCAAGGTCGAGGCAGCAGACGGCGCCACCTATATCCTGAAGATCGTCAATGCCGCCGAGCCCGAGGTCGAGAGCGACTTCCAGACGGCGCTGCTGAGCCACGTCGGAACCTTTGCAGCCGAATTGCCGGTGCCGCACATCCGGCCGACCTTGGCTGGCACCAGCCTTGCCGAAACCACCAGCCAGCACGGCGTGCGCCATCGGCTGCGTCTCGTCAGCTGGGTTTCCGGCCTTCCGCTCGCCGAAACCGGCCGCAGCGCCGCAGCACTGCAGTCGCTGGGCCAGATGCTCGGCCGCTTCGACGCCTCGCTGAAAGGCTTCATGCACCCGGGCGCGCTGCGCGATCTCGATTGGGACATTCGCAGGGCCGACCGTTCTGGAAACAGGCTCGGCCATGTAGCGGACCCTGAAGACCGCGCTTTGCTCGAGCGCTTCCTCGCCCGCTTTGCACAGACAGTCGAGCCGAGACTGGCCACCCTGCGCTCGGCCGTCATTCACAACGATGCCAACGACTGGAACGTGCTGGTCGACAAGGCCGATCATGACCGCATTTCCGGGCTGATCGATTTCGGCGACGCGCTTTATGCGCCCGTCATCGCCGAAGTTGCAATTGCCGCCGCCTATGCCGGTCTCGATCATCCCGATCCGATCGGCGCCACCGCCGCCATCGCCCGCGGCTACCACGCGGAATATCCGCTGCTTGAGGAAGAAGTCGATCTTCTCTTCGACCTCATCGCCATGCGGCTCGTCACGTCGGTGACGATCTCGGCCTCGCGCCGGGCCCACACCGCCGACAACCCCTATCTCGCCATCAGCGAAAAGCCTGCCTGGACGCTGCTGCGCAAGCTCGACCGGATGAACCGGCGCTTTGCAACCGCGATCCTGCGAAAGGCCTGCGGTTTCGAGGCGGTGCCCGGAACGCGCGGCGTCACCGCCTGGATCGCCGAAAACCGCAAGGCGCTTGCCCCACTGCTGGAACGGCCGGCCGCCACCTATCCGGCAGCGCTGGTGCCCTATGGCGACCCGAAGCATCCGATGACGGTGAAATCCGCCGGCGAACAACCGGATGAAGCCCAGGCGATCTGGGAAGACCATTGCCGCGAACACGGCATCGATCTCGGCATCGGCCCCTGGGGCGAGGCCCGCACTGTCTATGCCGGCGAGATGTTCATCTCGCGGCTGATCGAGCATACCCGCCGCACCCGCCATCTCGGCCTCGACCTGTTCATGGCCGCCGGCACCAAGGTCTTCACGCCGATCGCCGCCACCGTCGTCAGTGTCGAGATCGAAAAGGACCCGCTCGGTTACGGCTGCCTGATTGCGCTTCGCCACGAGCCCGAAGGCTGCCCGCCCTTCGTGTCGCTCTGGGGTCATATGGCGCATGAGGCGATGGGACGGATCAAGGCCGGCGACAGGCTCGAAGCCGGTGCGCTCGTCGGCGAAATGGGAGCGCCGAAGGAAAACGGCGGCTGGGCGCCGCACTTGCACCTGCAGCTTTCCGTCGATACCAGCCTTTCGGCCACCGAAATCCTCGGTGTCGGCGAGCCTCAATATCTCGACGTCTGGGCCGAACTCTTCCCCGATGCCCGCACCTTCGCCGGCATCGCCGAGGAATTCTACGCCAGAAGCGGCCGCGCGCACGACGAGATCGTCAAGCTGCGCAGGGAATTGCTGCTGCCGAACCTGTCGATCTCCTACGAAAAGCCGATCAAGTTCGTACGCGGCGAAGGTGTCTGGCTGATCGACGACAGCGGCCGCGCCTATCTCGACTGCTTCAACAATGTCTGCCACATCGGCCATGCGCATCCGGCAGTGGTCGAGGCGATGGCGAAGCAGGCGGCGATCCTCAACACCAACACCCGCTATCTGCACGACAACATCGTCGCCTATGCGGAACGGCTGACCGCGACGCTGCCGAAGGAGCTGACGGTCGCCGGTTTCGTCAACAGCGGCTCGGAGGCCAACAGCCTGGCGCTGCGTCTGATGCGCGCCCATACCGGCCGCGAAAACGCCATCACGCTCGACTGGTCCTATCACGGCACCACGCAGGAACTGATCGACATCAGCCCCTACAAATTCCGTCGCAAGGGTGGCAAAGGCCCGAAGCCCCACGTCCATGTGGCCGATGTTCCCGACAGCTTCCGTGCCCCGGCGGACTGGCCGGCCGAAGAACACGGCAGGCGTTTTGCCGAAAGCGTCGCCGAGCAGATCGCCGCCATGCAGGCGAAGGGCGAAGGTCCCGGCTTCTTCATCGCGGAATCGATCCCAAGCGTCGCCGGCCAGGTGTTCCTGCCCGACGGCTACCTCAAGGAAGTCTATCGCCTGGTGCGCGAAGCCGGCGGCGTCTGCATCGCCGACGAAGTCCAGGTCGGCTTCGGCCGCGTCGGCAGCCACTGGTGGGCCTTCGAGACCCAAGGGGTGGTTCCCGATATCGTCACCATGGGCAAGCCGATCGGCGACGGTCATCCGCTGGCAGCCGTCGTCACCACCCGTGAGGTCACCGACAGCTTCAACAACGGCATGGAGTACTTCAACACCTTCGGCGGAAACCCGGTTTCCTGCGCCGTCGGCCTTGCCGTGCTCGACGTCATAGAGGGGCAGGACCTGCGTGGCAACGCGCTTGCCATCGGCAACTATCTCATCGAGTCCTTCCGGGCGATGCAGGCGCGCTACGAGGTGATCGGCGATGTGCGCGGCATGGGTCTGTTCCTCGGCATCGAACTCGTCAGCAACCGCAAGACCAAGGCACCCGCCACAGAATTTGCCCGGGCCGTTTCCAATGGCGCGCGCCAGCGCGGCGTGCTGATGGGGACCGAAGGACCGCATGACAACGTCTTGAAGATGCGCCCGCCGATGATCTTCTCGAAACGCGACGCCGACCACCTGCTCGCAGTCCTCGAAGAGACCTTTGCGGATGTGAGCAAGAAGCTCGGCTAAAGGCCGGGCTCGATACCGCCGTAACCGATAGCAGTTGGCCGGGACGCCCACGCATCCCGGCAGCGAAGACGCATGCCTTCATAACAGCATAACAAGAGGAGAACAGGACAATGAAATCAGGAATTCTAGCGCTTGCGGGTGCGGCATTTCTCGCCGGCACGGCGGCAAACGCCGCCACGCTCGATGTCGTGAAAGAACGCGGCGAGCTTCGCTGCGGCGTCAGCCAGGGCGTGCTCGGCTTTTCCGCACCGAACGACAAGGGCGAGTGGAGCGGTTTCGACATCGACTTCTGCCGTGCGGTCGCTGCCGCAGCGCTCGGCAATGCCGACAAGGTGAAGTACGTGCCGCTCTCGACCAAGGAGCGCTTCACCGCGCTGCAATCGGGCGAAGTCGACCTGCTGTCGCGCCAGACCACCTGGACGCTGTCGCGCGACAGCGATCTCGGCATGAGCTTCGTCGGCGTCAACTACTATGACGGCCAGGCCTTCATGGTGCGCAACGACCTTGGCGTGAAGAGCGTCAAGGAACTCTCGGGCGCCTCCGTTTGTACGGAAACCGGCACGACCACCGAGCAGAACATGGCCGACTACTTCAGCTCCAACAATATCCAGTATCAGGTCATCGCGTTTGAAAAGCCTGACCAGACGATCCAGGCCTTCAACACGGCGCGCTGCGACGTCTATTCGACCGACGCCTCGGCACTCTACGCCCAGCGCCTGACGCTGAACGATCCGGATCGCTTCGTCGTGCTGCCCGAAGTCATCTCCAAGGAGCCGCTCGGACCGGCCGTGCGCCAGGGCGACGAGCAATGGTTCAAGGTCGTGCGCTGGACCCTGTTCGCGATGATCGAGGCTGAAGAGCTGGGGATCACCAAGGAGAATGCGACGAAGATGCAGGAAAGCGGCACCGTCGGCCAGAAGCGTTTCCTCGGCATCGACAACGAAGCCGGCAAGGCGCTGGGCCTTGGCCCGACCTGGGCCTTCCAGGCCGTCTCCGCCGTCGGTAACTACGGCGAAGTGTTCGAAAAGCATCTCGGCAAGGACAGCGCGCTCAAGATCGACCGCGGCCTCAACAAGCTGTGGAGCCAGGGCGGCCTGATGTACGCGCCGCCGGCGCGCTGATCGCAGGCAAATCCGGAGAAGGTCTTCCCTCCGGAATTGCGCCAACCAATAGACCAGCCAACGATTTCGCCGCGGCCCTCACCGCGGCGTTTTTCGCTTTTGCCGCTGGCGAGAAGCGGTTTGCCAACGAGCGCGCAGTTTTCCGTGGTTGCGGCTGGAATCCGCAAGCTCGCATCCGCTCGTTGGGGAAATCCGTAGGCGTCCGACAAAACCCCTCATTTCTGTGCTTGTCACAGAAATCCAGCCAGCCCAAGTCCTTGGGCTGAAAACGGTCTCTGACCCGACAGACGTCGGGTCGCTGGATCCCCGCCACAAGGGCGAGGATGAGGGAACACGAAGTGCCCCTTTCCAAAGACAATAAACACCTGTCAATACGCCGATGCTGCCACGCATTACTTATGTTTCAGCCTGGCGTTCGAGCCAGGTCGCGCGGCCGCCGTCTTATCAGAGCTTGACGATCGTCTTGCGCGCAAGCAGCCCCTGCGGCGCAAAAAGCAGCACGCCGATGACGAGCAGGATGGTGAAGGCATCGCGGTAGCTGAGCAGGCTTTCCGGCAGGTAGGCCTGCAGGAACACCTCGATGAAACCGAGCAGGAAGCCGCCGGCGACGGCGCCCGAGAGGCTGCCGAGCCCGCCGATGATTGCGGCGATGAACGCCTTCAGGACCGGCAGGAAGCCCATCAGCGGATCGACGCTGCCGCGCTGCGCCACCCAGAGAATGCCGGCGACGCCTGCAAGCAGCCCGGAAATGGCAAAGGCGGTCGCAACCACCGCATTGGCGCGAATACCCATCAGCCGGACGATGGCGAAATCCTCGGATGCTGCCCGCATCGCCCGGCCGAGAACGGTGGTGCGCAGGAAGAGATTGAGCCCGACGAGCATGATGACGGTGACGAGGATCGACGTGCCCTGGATGAGGCCGAGATGAAGCCCGCCAATCTCGATCGTGCCGGAAAAGCTCTCCGGCATCGGCACCGGCTTGGGCCGCGCCGAGATGAAATTCTGAAAGAGGACGCGCAGGATGGCGCTGACGGCAAAGCTGGTGAGAAGCAGCGTCGTGCCATTGGCGCCGCGCACCGGCCGGAAGGCGACGCGTTCCATCAGCATGGCAAGCACTACGGCGATCATCAGCGCGCCGAAGACCGCAAGCGGAAACGGCAGCCCCAGCAGAAGGGCGAAGCACAGCCCATATCCGGCCGCCGTCATCAACTCGCCATGGGCGAAATTGATCAGCCCCATGATCGAGAAGACGACCGCAAGCCCGAGCGCGAGCAGCGCATAGGTACCGCCGAGGCTGAGCGCATTGACCAGCTGCTGCAGGAACATGTCCATCGTTGTGACCTCTTGCCCGCGGGCCCTCAGGCGCCGAGATAGGCGCCCTGGATTTCGGTTGAATTGCGAAGCTCGGCGGCGGTGCCGGAAAGCACGATCCGACCGTTCGCCATGACATAGCCGGTGTCGGCGATTTCGAGCGACAGCGCCACGTTCTGCTCGACGAGCAGGATCGTCAGCCCCTTCTGGCGCAGGCCGGCAATCAGGTCGAAGATCAGGTCGACCACCTGCGGCGCGAGCCCGAGCGACGGCTCGTCGAGCAGCAGGAGGTCGGGCGACGACATCATCGAGCGGGCGATCGCCAGCATCTGCTGCTCGCCGCCGGAGAGCGAACCGGCCTTCTGACCCAGACGCTCCTTCAGGATCGGAAAGCGCGACAGCATGTCTTCGCGCACCTCGGAGATTACGCCGCGCGCCTTGTGCATGGCGCCGCCAAGCAGCAGATGTTCGTCCACCGTCAGGCTCGGAAAAATGCGCCGGCCTTCCGGCGTCAGCGTCATGCCGAGCCTGACGATCTGTTCCGGCGGCAGACCGGAAATGTCCTGGCCGTTGAAGGCCACCCGCCCCGCCTTCTTTGCCACAAGCCCCACCAGCGCATTCAGCGTCGAGCTCTTGCCGGCGCCATTGGCGCCAAGCAGCGTAACGATCTGCCCCTTGCCGACGGTGAGATCGACGCCTCTCAGCGCCTCGACGGCACCATAGGCGACCTTGAGGCCGCTGACCTCGAGCAAGGGCTTCTGAACTGGAATTTCACTGTGCATCATCGGGGCAAAGTCCTTGCCATGGATTGCGAGACGGCCAGTTGCGACCGATCGATCTCCGGCACCTAGCCTGAGATCGCAAGCGGCGTTGGATCAGGGGGCCGGAATGTCGGCAGCGGCCGGAACGCCCTGGCTGATCAGCTCACGGTTGCCGCCTCCGATGCGCACCAGCGAGACCGAGCGCAGCGGCATGCCCTGCGTGCCGGCGTAGCTGATCGGACCGGTGACGCCCTGGACGTTTTCGAGCGAGGCGATGGCGTTGCGGATGGCAACCGGATCGGTGCTGTTGGCTTCGGTCACGGCGGCATCGATGACCTTGCCGAGGTCGTAGCCGTTGGCGATGTAGACCGTGTCCGGCTCCTGGCCGAACTTTTCCTTGTACTTGACGTTGAAGTCGGCAAGCGGGCTGCCTTCGCTGGCAAATCCGGCCGTGGTGAAGACCACGCCGTCAACGGTCGCGCCAAGGCCGAAGGTCGTCGGTGAGTCGATGCCGTCGCTGCCTAGGATCGGGATGGTGACGCCGGCGCCGCGCAGCTGGCGGATGAAGGCCGGGAAATCGGGCTCGTAGGCCGCGGTCATGATGACGTCTGGCGCCGGGTTCATCGCCTTGATCTTGGTGACTTCGGCGCCGAAATCCTGCTGGCCCATGCTGAAGGTGCCTTCGCCCAGAAGCTCGCCGCCCTTGGCCTTGAAGGCTTCGCCGAAATACTCCGGAAGCTTCAGCGTGTAGGCGCTATCGGGAGACTTGAGGATATAGGCCGTCTTGTAGCCCTTCTCGACGGCGTAGGTGGCAAGCACCGAGGCCTGGACGTTGTCGGCGGGATAGTTGCCGAACATGTAGTCGCCGACGGCAAGCGGCATGGTCGGGGTCGTGGCGCAGAACGAGAAGGCCGGGATCTGGGCGGCCTGCGTCACCTGGCCGGCGGCGATCGACGGATCGGCGTCGCAGGGCGTGATCATGATCTTGACGCCCTGGTCGACCAGTTCCTGCGCCACCAGCGCGGTCTGGGCCGCGTCCGAGCGGGTATCCTTGGCGACGAGCTTGATCGGGAACTTGCCGGCAGCTCCACCGGCGGCGTTGATTTCCTCGACCGCCATTTCCAGGCCCTTCAGCGAGGGCTGGTCATAGGGAGCAAGGCCGCCGGTCTGGGCGGTTGCAAGACCGATCACCAAATCCTCGGCAAATGCCGGCAGCGGTGACAGCGCGAAGCCGCCAAGGATGGTGGTGAGGCACAATGCCCTAAAGTTGGATTTCATCGGTAAGCTCCCTCTTTCTGATTTCGTTGCTGATCAAACTGGACTGTGAAGGCCGCCTGCGTCCGGCTGGAGACCACCGGCCTCGACAACCTCGCTCCCTGCCCGCACCGACGCACGGCGACGGCCGATATAGGCTTCGATTACAGCCGGATTGGCCTGGATCTCCGCCGGCGTACCGATGGCGATCTGCTGGCCCTTGTTGAGCACGACGACGATGTCGCAGAGCCGCATGATCAGCTTCAGGTCATGCTCGACGACGAGCAGGCCGAGGCGGTACTTCGTGCGGATGCGATCGAGCACATGCATCAGTTCCTGCGTTTCGGCAGGATTCATGCCGGCGGCCGGCTCGTCGAGCAGCAGGTAGCGCGGCTTCAGCGCCAGCGCGCGGGCAATCTCGAGCCGGCGCTGCGCACCATAGGAAAGTGTGCCGGCGAGCTGATCGGAAAAAGCGTCGAGACCAACCTCGGCCAGTACCAGCCTGGCGCTTTCCATCGGGTCCTCGCCGTTGCCCTTCAGCGCACTTGCAGCCACCGTGACGTTTTCAAGTACGGTCAGGTTCTTGAACAGGCGGATGTTCTGGAAAGTGCGCGCAAGCCCGGCGACGGGAACGGCGTGCACCGGCAGCGATGCGATATCCCTGCCGTCGATCAGTACGCGTCCACTCGACGGCGGTACGACGCCGGAGACGCTGTTGATCAAGGTCGACTTGCCGGCCCCGTTCGGGCCGATGAGGCCGGTGACGAGCCCCGGCTTGATCTCGAAGTTGGCGTTTTCCAGCGCCACGAGACCGGCGAATTTCTTGCCGAGATTTTCGACCTTGAGCGTTCCGCCCGGTGGGATTGGCGCAACCTTTTGTGCACCATCAGACGATGCCGCAGGCTTCGAGGCGACGCGCTTCAACCAGGCAAAACGCTCGTCCAGCTCCCGGACACCGAAGAGCCCGTCCTGCAGCCGGTACATCACCACCAGGATCGCAACGCCGATGCCGATATCCGTGAGGCCGAAGACGGTCGGCAGCGTGACGAAACCAAGATCGACACCGCCTTCGAGTTTGCGCAGAAGTTCGACGATCAGCATGATTACCGCGGTGCCGCCGACCGCACCCGAAACGGTGGTGACGCCGCCGAGGATCAGCATGGCCAGCAGGACGAAGGTCAGGTTGAAGTAAAAGTCCTTGGGCGAGAAGGCGCCGAGGAAATGCGCCAGCAGCGCGCCGGCAGCACCCGCCAGAATGGCGCCGAGGACCCAGCCGACAAAACGATGAAGCCTGACGTTGACGCCGACGGCAGTCGAGGCAATCTCGTCCTCGCGCGACGCCCTCAGCTTCAAGCCAGCGCTCGAATCCCGATAGAGACGGGCAATGGCAATTGCGGCAACGGCAAAAGGCAGCGCCACCCACAGATTGACCGCGCGCGGAATGCCGAAGAAAGTCTGGCTGCCGCGGGTGATATCTGTCGAGGCGACCAGCACGACATGGACGATGACGAGAAAGCCGAGCGTTGCAATCGACGCCGATGAACCGGCAAGGCGCGCAACGGGTATGCCGATCAGCACCGCGACCAGCGCCACGACCAGCAGTGCCACCGCAAGTGCCGGCAGGAACGGCATGCCGATGCCGGCCAGCCATTCCGGCAGGTGCGGCAGCGCTGTCTTCTGGACGATCGGGTTGATGGTCAAAAGGCCCGACGCATAGGCGCCTATCGCCATGAAGCCGACATGGCCGAAGGAAACGATGCCCGAATTGCCGGCATACATGCCGATGCCGAGCACCGCGATCACGTTGATCATGAACAGCGTCACGAGGCGCTCGCCGCTACCCGGAAAGAACAGCGAGGCGACGGCAGCGGCCGCCAGCAGCGGCAACGACGTTAAAAGGATACCGACGACGGTTTCTCGCCTGACGCGAACCATCTGCATTCCCCCGAATTGTCGGCCCGCCGTTGTTTTTGGCTCGGGCCAGTTCCCGAAATGAAAGTTATCCCATCTCGATCAAATGTCAATCTTGTTTCAAAAAACATTATCTGCTAGCAATTATGTAACAAAAATTAGAAACTGGGGTTCAAGCCATCATTTTTGGGAGGCGGAAATCGTGGCAATCCGGGATCGACTGACAGACGGGGCTATTACCTTCACGCGATCGGAACTGAAGATCGTGCGGCAGCTGCTGTCGAACTATCCGGCAGCGGGACTGAATACCGTCGCCTATCTGGCCTCGTCGGCAGGGGTCAGCAATCCGACCGTCGTGCGCTTTGCCAACAAGCTCGGCTTCGAGGGCTATCCGGAGTTTCAGAAGGCGCTGCTCGGCGAAGTGCAGGAGCGCATGAGTTCGCCGTTGTCGATGCTCGACGAACGGCGGCCGTCGCTGGAGCAGGAGAACTTCTATCAGTACTTCCTGCGCGCCAGCATCCACGCGCTCGAAGCCTCGATGCAGATGCTGCCGTCGGAGGATTTCGAGGCGGCCGTCGACGCAGCCGCAGACACGAGCGCACGAGCGCATTGCCTCGGCGGCCGTTTCAGCGGCTTTCTCGCCGGCCTGCTCTGGTCGCACATGAAGCAGCTCAGGGGCGACACCCGCTGGATCAACGGCAGCCAGGCCGACCAGGTCGACCACCTCGTCGACCTCGGCAAACGCGACGTGCTCTTCGTCTACGATTACCGCCGCTACCAGAACGACACCATTCGCTTCGCCAGGCAGGCGGCCGCACAGGGCGCCCGCATCGTGCTGTTCACCGACCGGTGGCTTTCGCCGATCGCGGATTTTGCCACGGTGACGCTGACGGCGCCGGTCGACACGGTCTCGCCCTATGACACGATGGTGCCAGCAGTCGCCCAGACGGAGGCGCTGATCGCAGCGCTCACCGCTCGTCTCGCCACCCAATCCCGCGCCCGCATCGAGCGGATGGAGGAGCTGCGCCGCGGCTACGCCATCACCGAAGACGCCCTCAACTCGAACGTCGACGACGGCCGCTGACACGCTTGCCGAAAGGCAGAACCACAACCGAGGAGAATCCGAATGAGTGCCGTTACAGTCAAGGTCGGGGACGACATGCTGAGACGCGACAGCGATTACGAACGCGGCCGCACCTCCCTGCTGTTCGTCGACATGCAGCGCATCTGGTGCGAGCCCAATCTCGATCCGACCCACCCGCAGGACGCCGACAGCTACTATCACAAGCGGCTGCGCCAGACGGTGATCCCCAACCAGGTCCGCATCCTGGAGGCTGCCCGCAACGCCGGCTGCGAGGTGTTGCACACCATCATCGAGAGCCTGACGCTTGACGGTCGCGATCGGTCGCTCGACCACAAGCTTTCCGACATGCATGTGCCGAAGGGCTCGCCCGAGGGCCAGGTCATTCCCGAGCTTTCGCCTGTAGACAACGAGATCGTGCTGCCGAAGACCTCGTCCGGCGTCTTCAACTCGACCAACATCGATTACATCCTGCGCAACCTCAACACCCGCTACCTGATCATCGCCGGCGTCATCACCGACCAGTGCGTCGACATGGCGGTGCGCGATGCCGCCGATCGCGGCTACCTCGTCACCGTCGTCAACGACGCCTGCGCGACCTACAGCCCCGAGCGCCACGAAGGCGCCCTTCGTGCCTATTCCGGCTACTGCTGGACCACTGACACCGACACCGTCGTCAACCGCCTTCAGGGCCTGCGCCAAGCCTGAGCCGCCGCCAAGGATCTTGAGACAAGAGGGGAATTCATGACCGAGACCAACAACGGCAAGGCTCACTCCGCACTGACGGAGCTCGCAACCTTCGTCACCACCGACATCGCCGGCATCACCCGCGGCCGCAGCTTCGCCGCTTCGCAGATCGACGACTATCTGCGCAAGGGTGTGGGCTGGGTGCCGGCCAACCTGGCGCTGACGCCGTTCGACCAGATCGCCGAGAACAACCCCTGGGGCTCGGCCGGCGACCTCCGGCTGATGGCCGATCCGGCGAGCAAGGCGCGCGTCACCTGCCTGCCCGACGTCACGCCGCTGCATTTCTACCATTCCGACATCACCGACCTCAAAGGCGACCCGTGGGAATGCTGCGTGCGCAGTCTCCTCAAGCGCACGCTCGAAGAGTTCGAGCGTGAGGCTGGCCTGAAAGTCATCTCCGCTGTCGAGCAGGAATTCCAGCTTCTCGGCGTCGACTGGCCAGACGCGCCGTCCTTCGGCCTGCGTGCCGAGCGCCGTGCCGACCCCTTCGGCCCGCTGCTGATGACGGCGCTGCAGGAGGCGGGCGCAGAGCCAGAAATGTTCCTGCCGGAATACGGCAAGGACCAGTTCGAGATTACCTGCCGCCCTGCAGATGCGCTGACGGCTGCCGACCGCGGCGCGACGATCCGTGCCATCACCAAGGAAGTGGCGGCGCTGTTCGGCTGGAACGCCAGCTTTGCGCCGAAGACGAGCGCCAACGGGGTCGGCAACGGCGTGCATCTGCATGTCAGCTTCACCGATCTCGACGGCAAACCCGTCACCTTCGACGCCTCGCGTCCGGGCCGCCTGTCGAAGGTTGCCGGCTCCTTCGCTGCTGGCGTCGTCCGCCACCTGCCGGCACTCACCGCCTTCACCGCCCCGTCGGTGCTGTCCTACATGCGGCTCGTTCCGCACCACTGGAGCGCTGCCTATACCTGCCTCGGCGAGAAGAACCGCGAGGCGACGCTCCGAATCTGCCCGACGCTCGACCTGCCCGGCAGCAACCCGGCCAAGCAGTTCAATATGGAGTACCGCGCCGCTGACGCCTGCGCCAGCCCGCATCTGTCGCTGGCCGTCCTGCTGAAGGCCGGCCTCGAAGGCATCCGCGCCGGCCTTGAGCAGCCGCCGCTGATCAACTCGGATCCTTCGGATTTTTCCGACGAGGACCAGCAGAAGCTCGGCATCCGTCGTCTGCCTTCCAGCCTGCCGGAAGCGCTGGAAACGCTTGCCGAAGACAAGGTGGTCACCGGCTGGTTCGCCAAGGACTTCCTCGATTGCTACGTCGCGATGAAGCGCAAGGAAATTGAGATCGTCGACGGCCTGTCGCCCGACGAACTCTGCGCCCGCTACGCGGCCGTCTACTGACACGGATAGGCTCCCATGACTTCGACAACGGCCATCAAGAGCCACGACCGTCGCGGACGGCACGACCCGCGCCAGCCGCTGCTGGCGATCGACGAGCCGCCGCCCTATGCGGTGTTCAACCCGGACGGCACGTCGCCGTTCCTGCTCTTATGCGAGCATGCGTCCAACCGCATGCCGCGCGCACTCGGCGACATGGGCCTGCCCGAACACGAGCGCCGGCGCCATATCGCCTGGGACATCGGCGCACTGGCGCTCGCCCAGCATTTGAGCCTCAGCCTCGACGCACCGCTGTTCTTCACCAACTATTCAAGGCTGGTGATCGACTGCAATCGCCCGCTTTCGGCACCGTCCTTCATCCCTGAAGTCAGCGAGACGACGGAGATCCCGGCAAACCGGGATCTCACCGAAGCGGAGCGGAAGCAGCGGGTGGACACGTTGTTCAAGCCCTTT
Source organism: Ensifer sp. 4252 (assembly GCF_050434565.1). Lineage (NCBI taxonomy): Bacteria > Pseudomonadati > Pseudomonadota > Alphaproteobacteria > Hyphomicrobiales > Rhizobiaceae > Ensifer > Ensifer sp. 4252. The sequence continues at coordinate 329,946 of NZ_JBNDIU010000003.1, read as the reverse complement.
GCCGATGCTGTTGCCCGGCGCCTTGACCTGCTGGAAGCGAAAGGCGAGCGGCCGTTCGTCGTCGGCGTGCACAGCTTCACCCCCGTCTACTTCGGCAAGCCGCGGCCATGGCAGGCGGGCATTCTCTATCGCGATGCCGAGGCTTTCGCACAGTCGCTGATCCGGGGCCTGAACAGCAAAGACCAGCTGACGATCGGCGACAACGAGCCCTACAACATTCACCCGGACGAGGATTACACCGTGCCGGTGCATGCCGATGCACGCCAGCTGCCGGGCGTGCTGATCGAGGTCCGGCATGACCTGATCGACACCGATGCCGGTGCTGCAGCCTGGGGCAAGCGGCTGACCCGTTGTCTCCAGACTAGCCTTGGGGAGTGCAGCCCGTGAGCGAAAACCTCTACGCCAGGGACGGACACGCAATTGCCGGCCTGCAGAAGCTGCGCTTCTTTCCGCTCGCCATCACGGGCGGCCGTGGCGCACGCCTCGTCGTGGAGAATGGCCGGGAACTGATCGACCTTTCCGGCGCCTGGGGCGCTGCGAGCCTTGGCTATGGCCACCCGGCACTGGTGGAGGCGGTATCGCGGGCCGTCGCCAACCCGGCGGGCGCAAGCGTTCTGTCCGCCGCCAACGCACCGGCAACCGCGCTTGCGGAAAAGCTGCTCAGCCTTTTCCCCGGCAACGGGCGAAACAAGGTGTGGTTCGGCCATTCCGGCTCGGATGCCAACGAGGCCGTCTTCAGGGCAATCGCCAAGGCCACCGGCCGCACCGGCGTCATTTCCTTCGTCGGCGCCTATCACGGCTGCACCACCGGCTCGATGGCCTTTTCCGGCCATAGCGTCCAGGCGGGCGCGGCCAAGGCGGAAGGCCTGATCCTGCTGCCCTACCCCGATCCCTATCGACCCTATGAAGGCGACCTCACGGGCGAGGCAACCCTCGATCTCCTGAAACAGCAATTCGCGACGACGGCACCGCCGGAGCAGATCGGCTGCGCCTTCATCGAGCCGATCCAGTCGGATGGCGGGCTGATCATGCCGCCGAAGGGTTTCTTCCAAAAATTCGCCGACCTCTGCCGGCAACACGGCATTCTCGTCGTCTGCGACGAGGTCAAGGTCGGGCTCGGCCGCAGCGGCAAGATGCATTGCTTCGAGCATGAGGATTTCGTTCCCGATATCCTGACGATCGGTAAAGGCCTCGGCGGCGGCCTGCCGCTTTCCGCGGCCGTCGGCCCGGCCGAGATCATGGACTGCGCCACCGCCTTTGCGATGCAGACCCTGCATGGCAACCCGGTCTCGACGGCTGCCGGCCTAGCCGTCCTTGAAACCATCGAGCGAGAGGGACTGGCCGAAGCGGCCCAGCGAAAGGGCGAGCGTCTGCGCGGGGGACTGCGCCAACTTTCCGGGCGCCACGCCCTGATCGGCGATGTGCGCGGACGTGGCCTGGCTACGGGCGTGGAGTTGGTTGCCGACCGCGACAGCCGCTCACCGGCGGCAAGAGAAACAGCCAAGCTGATCTACCGCGCCTATGAGCTCGGTCTCGTCGTCTATTACGTCGGCATGAACTCCAACGTTCTGGAAATGACGCCGCCGCTGACCGTATCGGACGCGGACATCGACCAGGCGCTCGACATTCTCGACCGTGCTTTCGGCGATGTTGCAGCCGGCCGGGTTTCCGACGCGGTGCTTGCCGACTTTGCCGGCTGGTAAGAGCTGCCCGCCGGCAGGACCATTCCCTACCAGCCCTCTTCCAGCACGCACGTCAGCATGTCGGCGAAGAAGTCGGCGCTCTCGCGGCTGAGGCAGAGCGGCGGCTTGATCTTCAGGACGTTCAGGTGGTCGCCGGTCGGCTGCATGATGACGCCGAGCTCAAGCAGGCGGTCGCAGATGGCGGCGGTCTCCTGCGTTGCCGGCTCCAGCGTCTCGCGATCACGGACGAACTCGACGCCGAGGTAAAGCCCCATGCCGTGCACGGCGCCGACGAGCGCAAACCGCTGCTCCAGCGCTTCGAGCCTCGTCTTGAGGTAGCCGCCGACAACGCGCGCGTTGTCCTGCAGTTTTTCTTCTTCGAGCAGATCGAGAACCGTCTGGCCGACGACCGAACTCACCGGACTGCCGCCGGCCGACGAGAAGAAATAGCCCTCCTTCTCCAGGGCGTCGGCAATCTCGCGCCGGGTGATGACGGCCCCGAGCGGATGGCCGTTGCCCATGCCCTTGGCGATGGTGATGACGTCGGGCACGACGCCCTGCTCCGCAAAACCCCAGAAATAGTCCCCGAGCCTGCCGTAGCCGACCTGGACCTCGTCGGCGATGCAGACACCACCACGCTGCCGGACCATGGCATACACGGCGTCGAGATAGCCTTTCGGCAAGGGAATGCCGCCGGCATTGCCATAGACCGGCTCGCAGATGAAGCCGGCAACCCCTTCGGCCCCGTCCTCCAGCTCGCGCAGCTTGGTCGCCACCGACCGGACGTAGTTGTCGGTCGTGTCGGCTCCGCGGAACGGCCCGCGATAGGTGTTCGGCGCCACCACTGCATGCACCCAGTCGGGACGGGTTTCGAGTGCCTGCGGATTGTCGGCAATCGAGGTCGAGACCGCGTCGCTCGCCACCGTCCAGCCGTGATAGGCCTCGAGCAGGCTGACGACATTGCGCTGGCCGGAGAAGGCCCAGGCAAGCCGCAAGGCGAGATCGTTCGCCTCCGACCCGCTGTTGACCAGGAAGACCGTATCGAGACCATCGGGCGCGAGCGCGGCAAGCCGTTCGGAAAACTCGGCAACCGAGGCGTAATGAAAGCGCGAATTGGTATTGAGCAACGACCATTGCCGGCCGATTGCCGCGGCCAGCCGTGGGTGTCCATGGCCGAGGATGGTCACGTTGTTGACCATGTCGAGATAGGCCCTGCCCTCGACATCGAACAGGTGCTCCTTCCAGCCACGCTCGATCTGCGGCGGCGCGCGATAGTAGTTTTTCTGCGGCCTGGCGAAATGTCGATGGCGGCGATCGAGCAGCTCGGTCGAATGCGGCGTCTGTGCATCGCAGTCGAAGCCAAGAATGCCTGATGGTGACGGGCAGAGCATGCGCCAGGCGTCGGCCTGGCGTGCCGAAGCAAACAGCGGCGGGGTCAGCCCCGGTTCGCGGCAGAGCTGCACCCGCATCAGGCCAAGCCCGTGGCCGGCCTCGACCACCGTGCCGATCGGCGTGCCGGCAGCAATCGTCTCCTCCGTGTCCTCGGGTGGCTCTAGACCGGAGAGGTGAAGAATGATCGCAGGTCCGTTCAGGATCATCCGCCCGTCACGCCATTCGATTCGACCGGCAAAGGGCGCCCTGACGACGGTGCCGGTCGGCAGGCAGAGATCGACATGCAGCGCGAAGGTCGGCGTCGCCCGCGATGCCCGAAGTGCGCTCTCCGTCAGCCGATACTCGCCATAGTGGGTCGACGCCATCCCGATCGCATGCGCCGCCGTCTGCAACAGCGAGGCAGGAAGGGTCTCGTGCTGCCAGCGCTCCTCGGGAAGCAGCGGGCTCAGGATGGAAAGATCGATCTGGCGCACGCCGGCCGGCTCGATATCGACAAGCAGTCCCTCGCCAACCACCGGCATCGTCGCCTCCACCACCGCATCGACGGCACGCAGGATCGCATATTGCATCAGGGCCGGTGGCACAGAGACGGCAACGTCGAAGATCTCGCGCTCATGGGCGGCATTGCCCTGCACATAGGCGTTCTCAGGGTCGATGGTAAGCTGCTGTTCGGAACTGGCAAGCAGGACGGCGGCGCGCGCAACGATCAGCGGCCATAGCGCCTTCAGTTCGCTTTCCTCAAGCGGACAAACAGCGTGAAAGGCCCTGACGGCCGGCAGAATGAAGAGAGGATCGCCATCGGCATGATGCAGCAGCGAGGCGCAGGTCACCGCCAATTCCGCGACGAGCCAGCCCTTGAGGATATCGCCGAAATCGATGACGCCATCCGGGATCGGCCGGCCGGCAGCATCCGGCTGCCCGACCACATTGTCGTCAGTCACGTCATGGTGGATGGCCTGGAGGCGCAGATCGGCGGTCAGCGGCTGAAGTCGGCGCATGGCCCCGACCATGGCCTCGGCGATGCGCTTCTTCAGCCCCTCGTCGTTCATGGCGGCAAGCAGGTGAAGCGCGACCGGGGCGGCGTGCCTCAGGTCCCATTGCAGCTCGCGGTCGAGACCCGGATGGTCGAAATCGCTGAGCGCCACCGCCAGCCGACCGGCGATGTCGCCGAGCGCGGCCACGGTTTCCGCCGTCAGATGCTTGCGCCGTGTCAACGGCACGCCATCGAGGTAGGTCAGCAGACGAACGCGATAGGCCCCGCCGCGCATCGTTACGTCGGTGATATCGTTGCCATCGAGCGCGCGCACCACCTGCGGCGCCCGCACCGAGCCGGTTTGCCGGGCAAGATGCAGCAAAGCCGCGTTCTGAGCTTGCAGTTCCAGCGGATCATAGGCCGCCTGGCAGATCTTCAGGACGAAACGCGCCTCGCCGGTGTCGATCCGGTAGTTGCGATCCTGCTGGCTGCCCAGTTCTGTCAGGGCGCCGGAAAGGCCGAAATGCTCCGAAAGAATGCGCGCAGCGTCCTCGGGCGTCACATCGGGCCTTGGCAATTGCGTGCGAAGCTTCAGCGCGTCTTCAACCATAGTGTCGCCTCCATGACATCCGGCACCATGCCGACTTCCGAATCGACCGAACGGGTCTCTTGGCTATTGCGACACACCTTCAAGGCGATAGCGCGTCCCAGGGTAGAGAAGGCGCGCCGTCGTCACGTTGGCAGTGTCGGACCAGGTGCGACGCCGGATCATCAAGCACGGCTCGTTGCGATCGATGCCGAGCAGCTTGCATTCCCATGGCTGCGGCGACACCGCCTCGACGATCTGTTCGGTGCGGGTGATCGGTGCGACCGCCGTAAGGTAAGCGTTCGGCGTCATGTCGCGAAAATCCTGCTCCATGTATCTCGGGCAGATCGCCGGATTGACGAAGCGATCCTCGATCTGGATCGGCAACCCGTTTTCCGAGTGAACCATGATCGAATGGAAAACCCGCGCGCCGGTCACGAGCCCAAGCGCATAGCCAATTTCCGAAGGTGCGACCTCTTCCTGCATCAACGTCATGCGCGAGGTGTGTGCATGGCCGCGCTCGCGGATCTCGTCGGCGATGTTGCGCACTTCCAAAAGCGCCGTGCTGCCCTTGTGTGCAGCGACGAACGACCCGACCCCCTGCACGCGGGTGATCGCACCCTCGGTCGCCAGCTCTCGCAGCGCCCGGTTCGCAGTCATGCGGCTGACGCCGAGATCGGCGACGATCTCGTTTTCGGAAGGAATGCGGTGATGTGCCGGCCATTCCCCGCTGTCGATGCGGGTGCGGATGAACTGCTTCACCGCCTCGTAGCGTGGCACCGGTCCGTCCTCGAATCCGGCCATGTCGATCCTTCGCCTGAGTGCCGTTATCGGCATTTGCCCCGTCCTTTCCGGATGGCGAACAAATCATGCGCATCCGGCAATGATTCTTTTCGTTCATTTCGCGCTTGCGCGCCACCGTAAAATATCTATAGTTCCATATACAACTACGTACAGGAAAATCGCAACATGGCAACTTTTCCCGTCAACCGGCTCTTCGCCGATCATGCGCTTCTGCCGACAGGCTGGGCGCAGAATGTCGCCATTGCGCTCGACGCATCAGGCGGGATCGCTTCCATTGAGACCGATCAGCCGGTCGCCGACGGCGACGAACGTGTTGCCGGGCCGCTGATCCCTGCGATTGCCAACCTGCATTCCCACGCCTTCCAGCGCGCCATGGCGGGCCTCGCCGAAGTCGCCGGCAGCGGCAACGACAGCTTCTGGACCTGGCGGGAAGAAATGTACCGCACCGTCGGGCTGGTAAACCCTGATGACGTCGAGGCGATCGCCGCCAAACTCTATATGGAGATGCTGAAGGGCGGCTTCGGCCATGTCGCCGAGTTTCACTACCTGCACCACACCGCAGACGGCACGCCCTATTCCGACCCGGCCGAGATGTCGCTGCGCATTCTTGCCGCCGCGCAATCGACCGGTATCGGGCTTACGCATCTGCCGGTTTTCTACGCGCATGCCAATTTCGGCGGCGTCGCCCCGAATGCCGGCCAGCGACCCTTCCTGCATGACCCCGATCAGTTCCTCGCACTGCTCGAACGGCTGTCGCCGATCTGCCGCGACAACGGCCAGACGCTCGGCTATGCCATTCATTCGCTGCGCGCCGCGACCCCGGAAGAGATGCGCACGATCCTCGAACGGGCGCCCGTCGCCGGACCGATCCATATTCACGTCGCCGAACAGACCAAGGAAGTCGAGGATAGTCTTGCCTGGAGCGGCCGCCGCCCGGTTCAGTGGCTGCTCGACGAAATGCCCGTCGATGAACGCTGGTGCCTGATCCACGCCACCCATCTGACCGACGAGGAACGACAGCGGCTGGCGCGGTCCGGCGCGGTCGCCGGCCTCTGCCCGGCAACCGAAGCCAATCTCGGCGATGGCATCTTTCCGGCCGTCGATTACATGGCCGAAGGCGGACGCCTCGGCATCGGCACCGACAGCCATGTGGCAACCAGCGTCGCCGAAGAACTTCGCCTGCTGGAATACGGCCAGCGCCTGCGCGACCGCCGCCGCAACCGCCTCGCCGGCCCGGGCGCGTCGGTCGGCCACACGATTTTCGAGGCGGCGCTCAAGGGCGGCGCCCAGGCCGTCGGCCACCAGACATCGGGCATCGCCGTCGGCGCCCGTGCCGATTTTGTCGTGCTCGACGGCTCCAACCCGTACATCGCCGCCGCAAGCGGCAATCAGATTCTCGACCGCTGGCTGTTTGCGCTCGGCGGCGAGACCGTCCGCGACGTCATGGTCGCCGGACAGTGGAAGATCCGCAACGGACACCACGACCGGGAGGAAGACATCGACCGCGCCTTCGCGCGGGTGCTTATGAAACTGAAGTAGCAGAAATAGCAAATCGAAGCGAATATCAAAAAAGGGGAATGCGCATGTCGATCAGCAAACTGAAACTCACCCTCGCCGCCACCGGCCTCGTGCTCGCCGCTTCCGCCGGCAACGCCAGTGCCTCCTATTGCGGCGACGGCAAGACCGTCACCTTCGCCGGCATCGACTGGGAAAGCGGCGCCTTCATCACCGAAGTGATGAAGACCATCCTCTCCAAGGGCTACGACTGCCAGGTGGATTCGATCCCCGGCAACTCGGTGACGCTCGAACAGGCAACCGCCAACAACGACGTCCAGATCTTTGCCGAGGAGTGGCTGGGCCGCTCCGACATCTGGAACAAGGCCGTCGAGGAAAAGAAGGTCGTTGCCGTTGGCAAGACCTTCGTCGGCGCCAGCGAAGGCTGGTTCGTGCCGGAATACGTCATCAAGGGCGATGCCAGCCGCAACATCGAGGCCAAGGCGCCGGATCTGAAGAGCGTCTCGCAGCTTTCCGATGCCAAGATCGTCGAAATCTTCGCCGATCCGGAGGAGCCGTCCAAGGGCCGCTTCCTCAATTGCCCGTCGGGCTGGACCTGCGAGGGCGTCAGCACTGCCAAGCTTGACGCCTACAAGCTCGGCGAGACCTATGTGAACTTCCGCCCCGGCACGGGCACAGCGCTCGATTCCGCCATCACCTCGGCCTATCTGCAGGGCGAGCCGATCCTGTTCTACTACTGGTCGCCGACGGCGATCATGGGCAAGTTCAAGCTCGTGCAGTTGGAAGAACCGGCCTACAACGAAGCCTGCTGGAAGGAGCTTTCGAGCGCCACCGGCAAGCGCGACCAGGGCTGCGCGTTCCCGTCCGTCGACGTCTCCTACGGCGTCAACAGCACCTTTGCGCAGGAAGCCCCCGAGATCATCGCCATCCTGGAAAAGGCGACCTTCCCGCTGGAAGCTGTCAATGGCAGCCTTGCCTACATGACCGACAACAAGGTCGATGCGGTGGCGGCGGCGGCCGAGTTCCTGAAGACCAAGGGCGACGTCTGGGGCAAATGGGTCTCCGACGAGGCCCGCGGCAAGATCGAAGCCAGCCTGAAGTAAAGTCCGTTCGGTCGGCCGACGCGGGTCTGATGCGCCTCGCCTCCGTCTGAGACGGGGCGGTCCCATCGGACCCGCGCCGGCCCCACCCTTCGACACCCCGAGGCAAGCGCCATCGGCCGCCGCGTTGCGCCCGTCCATGGCCCGAGCAAGGAACGACATCCGATGTTTCCGGATTCCCTCAATCTCTCCATCCGCGCGCCGGTGAACGAGTTCATCCAGACGCTGGTCAGCAGCTATGGCTGGGTCTTCAAGGCGATCAGCGCGGTCATCCTGAAGGCCGTGCTCTTCATCGAATGGATCCTGCGCGGCCTGCCCTGGTGGGTCGTCATCCTCGCCTTCATGGCGCTTGCCTGGCAGAGTTCCAAACGCTGGACGCTGACGGTCGCCGTCGGTGCGCTCCTCTTCTTCGTCGGCGTACTCGGTCTCTGGGACCTGACCATGCAGACGCTGGCGCTGATGCTGATGGCGACGCTGGTGTCGGTGGCCATCGGCGTGCCCATGGGCATTCTGGTTGCCAAGAGCCGGCTGGTGCGCAACATCACCCTGCCGGTGCTCGACGTAATGCAGACCATGCCGAGCTTCGTCTATCTGATCCCGGCGCTGATGCTCTTCGGTCTCGGCAAGGTGCCGGCGATCCTCGCGACCATCATCTATGCCGTGCCGCCGCTGATCCGCCTCACAGACCTCGGCATCCGCCAGGTCGACCACGAGGTCGTCGAAGCGGCAACGGCTTTCGGCGGCAGCCCGAACCAGATCCTCTTCGGCGTCGAACTGCCGCTCGCGACCCCGACGATCATGGCCGGCCTCAACCAGACAATCATGATGGCGCTGTCGATGGTGGTCGTCGCCTCGATGATCGGCGCGCGCGGCCTCGGCGAGCAGGTGCTGAACGGCATCCAGACGCTCGACGTCGGCAAGGGCCTGGAAGCCGGCATCGGCATCGTCATTCTGGCAATCGTACTCGACCGCATCACGCAAGGTTTCGGCAAGAGCCGGACGGAGGATCCCCGCAATGGCTGATATCGAGATCCGCAACGTCTACAAGATCTTCGGGCAAGACGCGAAAGCCGCGCTCGCCATGGCCAAGGACGGCCTCGACAAATCGGAGATCCTCGCCCGCTCCGGCTGCAGCGTCGGTCTCAACGACGTCAGCCTGACGATCGGCGCCGGCAAGATCTTCGTCATCATGGGCCTGTCCGGATCGGGCAAGTCGACGCTGGTGCGCCACATCAACCGGCTGATCGAGCCGACCAGCGGCCAGGTGGTCTTTGACGGCAGCAACATCCTCGAGCTCGACGCCAAGGCGCTTCGCACCTTCCGCATGCACCGCGTCAGCATGGTGTTCCAGAGCTTCGCGCTGATGCCGCATCGCACGGTGCTGCAGAACGTCGTCTACGGCCAGCGCGTGCGCGGCCTCTCCAAGGCCGACACCCGTGACATCGGCATGAAATGGATCGAGACCGTCGGGCTTTCCGGCTACGACGCCAAGTTCCCGCATCAGCTGTCGGGCGGCATGAAGCAGCGCGTCGGGCTTGCCCGGGCGCTTGCCGCCGATACCGATGTCATCCTGATGGACGAGGCCTTCTCGGCACTCGATCCGCTGATCCGCGCCGACATGCAGGACCAGTTGCTGCAGTTGCAGCAGAACCTGTCGAAGACCATCGTCTTCATCACCCACGATCTCGATGAGGCTTTGCGCATCGGCTCGGAAATCGCCATCCTGAAGGACGGCCAGGTGGTGCAGGTGGGAACGCCCGACGACATTCTCGACAAGCCCGCCAACGACTATGTCGCCCGTTTCGTCCAGCGCCGTCAGGGAAGGCCGGAAGCGCATGACTGAAACCATCACCCTTGATGGACCGGCAGACTGGGCAGACATCGCAGCAGTCGCAAACGGCGCCCGACTGACGCTTTCCACTAGCGCCCGCGAGCGCATCGTCAAGGCGCGGGCCGTGGTCGAGGCACTGGTCGATCGCGGCATTCGCGGCTACGGTATCAACACCGGCGTTGGTGCCCTTTGCGATGTCATCATCGACAGGGAAAACCAGCAAGCGCTGTCGCGCAACATCATCCTCAGCCATGCCTGTGGCGTCGGCGAACCGCTCGGGCGGGCAGAGGCGCGGGCGGTGATGGCAGCCCAGATCGCCAATTTCGCCCATGGCTATTCCGGCGTCCGCATCGAGACGGTCGATGCGCTCACGGCGCTGCTCAATGCCGACCTCATCCCCAATATCCCCTCGCGCGGCTCGGTCGGCTACCTCAGCCATGCCGCCTCCATCGGCCTCGCGCTGATCGGCCATGGCCAGGTAAACGATGGCAAGGAGACCTTGAGCGGTGCCGAAGCCTTGCGCAGGATTGGGCTTCAGCCCCTGCGGCTGCAGGCCAAGGAGGGCTTGAGCCTCGTCAACGGCACGCCCTGCGCCACCGGCCTTGCCGCGCTGGCGCTGTCGCGCGCACAAAAACTCTTCGCCTGGGCGGATGCCGCATCGGCGCTCACCTATGAAAACCTCGGCAGCCAGGCCAATGCCTTTGCCGCCGGGCCGCTGGCGCTGCGCCACTCGTCCGGACTACAGGCGGTCGGCAACACGCTGCGCGACTTTCTAGTGGATAGCCCGATGCTGGCGGCAAGCGCCGGCACGCGCACGCAGGATCCGCTCAGCCTGCGTGCCGTTCCGCATGTGCACGGCGCTGCCCGCGACGCCTTCGACCATGTGGCCGAGGTGGTGAACCGGGAGCTTGCAAGCCTCACCGACAACCCCGCCGTTTCCGGCACGCCGGAGGCGCCGGAAGTGCATTCGCAGGCCCATGCCGTGGGTGCGGCCCTCGGCCTTGCCATGGACAGTCTCGCGGTGGCCGTCGCCGAAGTTGCGGCGATATCGGAGCGTCGCATCGACCGGCTGGTCAACCCGCTCGTCAGCGGCCTACCCGCCTTTCTCGCCGGCGACAGCGGTGTCTCCTCCGGCTACATGATCGCCCAGTATACGGCGGCCGCCCTTGCCGCGGAAAATCGCCGCCTGGCAGCCCCCGCCAGCCTCGACGGCGGCATCACCTCGGCGCTGCAGGAGGATATCCTGACGCATGCCACGCCCGCCGCCTGGAAGGCGCTCGCCATCGTCGACAACCTTGAGCGCATTCTCGCGATCGAGTTGCTCGCCGCCACACAGGCCTACGACCTGCAGCCGCGCGCAACCGGGAAGGCGAAACGCACGGGCGCGCTCTACCAGCGCATCCGTGCCGCCGTTCCCATCTATGCCGACGACCGGCCGATGAACGAGGATTTCGATCGCATACGGCGGATCATTCAGGAAAGCGCGCCATGAAACTCCTGCCCGCCTCCGGCCACAAGCGCATGCCCTGGAAAAACGGTGGCGGCGAAACCATCGAGATATCAGTCTTCCCCGATGGCGCGTCGCTTTCGGAATTTGACTGGCGGATGAGCATGGCGACCGTCGCCAGCGATGGCCCCTTCTCCAGCTTCCCCGGCATCGACCGCACGTTGTCGATCCTCGAAGGCAACGGCATGACGCTTCTGATCGAGGGACGCAACCCGGCCCGATTGACTGAGGCGGATGCCCCCCTTGCCTTCCCCGCCGACGTCGCCACTTCGGCCACCCTGATCGACGGTACGATCGTCGACCTCAATGTCATGACCCGCCGGGGCAAGCTCGTGCATCGCGTGCGCAGGCTGGCGATCGAGGGCGAACGCTCGCTCACGAGCGAGGCTGCCACCGCCATGCTCTTTTGCCATCGCGGCGCGGCGACGCTGATTGGCAACGGTCAGACGATGGTGCTTTCGGCCGGCGACGCCTTGATGCTCTCTGGGCCGCTTGCCGCCACGATAAAGGCGCCGGCACCGTGCGAGCTGTTTTTCATCGAGATCGACCCGTCACAGGGCCGTCTGACGCCGTGAACGCCGTGAACGCCGCCAGCGGCCAGCGTCTGGATTAAGACCGGCGCAAGTGCAGCAACGGATAGGGCCTGCCGTCATCGTCAACAGGCGAGCGGCCGGTCGTTTCAAACCCCAGGCGGGCATAAAAACCGGCGCCGGAAAGATTCTGCTCGTTGACATCGACCGTCAGCACCGGATGCAGCGCGACCGCATGCTCGACCAGCGCGCGCCCGACGCCGCCGCGGGCAAACGCAACCCCCTGACGACCGAAGTGCGCTTCTTCATCAACCGGAACGGCGATCTGCTGTCGGCGACGGTTCACCGCTCCTCCGGCAGCCGCAAGGCCGATGCCGAGGCCATCGCCGCAGCAGGCGGGCAGCCCCGTTCCCGAAAGCGCCTGCCGCCAGGCCTGCCAGAATGGAAATGCGCATCAAGATCCAGATGGACTCCGATGCCGTCGGCCGGCCTCGGCAAGTAACGCGGACTCCTTAAAGGCGGCTCGAGGTCTGGCGAAGCGGACTGGCACCTAAAGATGCCGTCATGACCGAGCGAAACTGACCGCTCTCGACACGCGAGGCCGTCTTCTAGCACCGCACGCCCTGTTCAGAATTCGGTAACCATACGGCGTGTTACCCGGGGAACAGCGCATTCGACGCCACACGATAGTCTCCATGCCACGGTTTGACAGTCTCTCAGCAACAAACGCAAGGCTTGGAGGATACGGACATGATCAAGACCGGTTTCGGCGTTTCCATCACCGTTCTGGCCTTCTCGGTCGCAGTGATTGGCTTCATGCATGTCGCCCTGTCCCAATATCGGGCGGCCGAAATTGCAGACATCACCCTGCCGGACTACAGCACGATCACTTCGTCCATCCATCGCTAAGGCGCGCCGTCTCGATTTCCACCGAGCAGGAAACGGGTGGCTTGCCCGACGCTGAGGGGCAAGAATGCTCGATCAAACGATCGAGCCAGCCATGATGTCCCTGCTCACCCTCCACACGTTGGCAGCCGCACGAGGCGACGGTCTTCGCCCCGAGTTCCTCACCGCTATCGCCCAAGAAAACCTGATGTCCGAGGCCGGCAAGGACGGCGTTTCACTTCACGCAGGCATTGAGCACCGTGATGGCCTCATCGGCGCCTGCGAGATTGACCCTGGTTTGCGCAGCGCCGGCCGATTGAAACGTCAGTTCAGCGCTTTGCGCTAACGCCGATTGCAACGCGATGGTCGGCCCGCCAGCGTCCGCGCTGACAGCAGGAGGCTGATTTGGCGGCAGCAACCTGGGCAGACAGCCATTGGCTACGACGGGTTCAGGCAACCCCAGAGCTTCGAGACTGCGGCCGACGTACCGGCGAGATCGACCTCGATCTGCTCACCGTTGATCCGCATGACCAGTTTGGCGCTTTTCTCCAGATCCCCCTGATAGCCGCACTCTTGGCGGCAAGGCGACGGGCGAACATAAGTACGGCGATCGCCATGATCCCGGCTTGACCGTTGCGTAGCCGGCCGGCGCTATTCTCCGCGTCAGGCAGGACTGGCCGGTCTCCCTGAAACTTGAACGGCCGATGGCGCTGGTGGAGAAACCTCCCCTTCCCATTGCCGGCACGAACAAACCCTTCCCCTGGCAAAGCTTTGCTGCTTGGATGGACAAAACCGGCCGCCTCATGGCCGATGCAACCCATTGCCGGAAAGTCTTTGATGTCGAGCGATCATTCCCACCTCTGGCCCGGCATTCCCCTCGCCCTGGGTTCCGCCGTTCTCTTCGGCGCCTCGACGCCGCTGTCGAAGCTTCTGCTCGGCGCCATTGATCCCTGGCTGCTCGCCGGCATGCTTTATCTCGGCGCCGGGGTTGGTCTGGCGATCGTCCACCGTGCGCGCGCTCTCGTTGGGCTCGATGGTGTCGAGGCGCCGCTGGCGCGCGCCGACATTCCCTGGCTGATCACCGTGATCCTGTTCGGCGGCGTGCTCGGTCCGCTGTTGCTGATGTTCGGCCTATCCCAGACCACGGCCGCCTCCGGATCGCTGCTCCTGAACCTGGAGGGATTGGCGACGATGGTCATCGCCTGGCTGGTGTTTCGCGAGAACGTCGACCGTCGCCTGCTTCTGGGCGCTGCGGCCATCTTGTGCGGTGCGGTGCTGCTGTCGTGGAATGGTGCGGGCCTGAGCCTCGATCGCGGCAGCCTGCTGATCGCAGGCGCCTGTCTTGCCTGGGGCATCGACAACAACCTGACGCGCAAGCTTTCTTCCGCCGATCCCGTCCAGATCGCCATGATCAAGGGTCTCGCGGCAGGCGCGACGAACCTCGTGCTTGCCCTGTCGCTCGGCGCGTCGCTGCCATCCGTCGGCCTCACCGCCGGCGCCGCCCTCGTCGGCTTTTTAGGCGTTGGCATCAGCCTCGTCTTCTTCATGCTCGGCCTGCGCCATCTCGGCACGGCGCGAACCGGCGCCTACTTCTCGCTCGCGCCCTTCATAGGCGCCTTGCTCTCGATCGCGCTTTTCCGCGACGCCATCACCCTGCAGTTCCTCTCAGCCGGCCTGCTGATGGCCTTCGGCCTCTGGCTGCATCTCGCAGAGCGCCACGACCACGAACACAGCCACGAGACGCTGGAGCACGAACACGCCCATATCCACGACGAACATCACACCCACAGCCACAACAGCCCGGTCACCGAACCGCATTCCCACTGGCACCGGCATGAGCCGATGCGGCATAAGCACCCGCATTATCCGGACCTGCATCATCGGCATAGTCATGGGTGAGAACGCTTAGGGTTGAAAGCAGAACTGGAGCGTCACTGCTCAGGCCGTATGATGAGGAAAAACAACGATGAGGCCGGTCAGCCTTGATGGATCTTTTCATGCTGGGTCCGCTAACGACGTTTCTGTGAAACCTCTGTAGGATGGAATCACTTCTCTCGCCTGGCAAACCAGCCGAACCTGCGTGAAGGACCCTACCCTGCAATGATCCTCCGGGCAGCCTGGCTTCCATCAGCCTGCCCGTCAGACGACTAGCTGAAAAGTCTCTTGCGTATCCAAGAGGATTTTCTTTGTATTCTGACTTAGCCGCCATTGACCGCTGGTTTAGAATGGAATGTCATCGTCGGATTCCATCGATTTCTTCTGCTGCCGGAATGCCTCAGAGGGCCGAACTGGAAGAATGGCAGTGGGCCTATCAACTCTTATCCGTTGCTCGCTTTCATTACCCTTCTCTTGCGCAACCGTCTGGAAGACGTTGGTAAGGAGTTTGGTAGCGATATCATATGAGCCGGCCAGCGCACCGGGTGCAGCAAGGATTTCGACGGTTATCCTGGTCAGCGCAAGAAGACTTAAGCGTCTTTTGTCCAGAGCGTCCTCAAAATTTGCTAGGCTCTTCAGTAGCTCTTCGCGCTTTTCGAGGGGCATTTCCTCTTTGCCGAGTTGTTCACGCAGGTGATGGATATGTGTACGGATTCGTGTCTTCGCGGCCCCAGAAAGGGCAACCGAATCCCTCTTCTTTCCAAGTCCGTCGCTAAGCAGAAGCTGTGTCATATAGTGGTCTAAGTCTGCAGTGAACTGGCGATGCTCGTCACTACCAAAGTTGCCCGCCCGAGGCACATCCATGGAAGCAAAGGGCTCAATTCCGTACCTGCGTGCGGCAGCCGTGACGACGTTCATAAACCCGTGCCGCGCCTCATAGAGTTCCGTCAATCCCTGTTCGTCGCTGGTATCAACACTTGAAGTTGCCTTCGTCAACCGCCCACGCGCAATTTTGACAAAGGCCAGAAATGCGGCCTCGTTCTCCTCCGGTAGATCCTCAATTTCTTCTTCTGTAATGAAGTCATAGATGTGCATTTTCACCTCCACACACGCGAAGGTAAGTGTTACTTCGGGGTGGGGCAATAACCGCCTTGCCGCTGCATGAATTTATTCGCATGGCGGCACCAGAGGGCTCACTTTGCTCTTACAGTCCGGAGCCTAGCGCGGCTGAACTTGAACCTCGCCACGAGGTACTCGTACGGCTGCAAAGCACTCAAAAAGGTCAACGAAAGCGAGTAGAAAAATGGTAGCGGAGGAGGGATTCGAACCCCCGACACAAGGATTATGATTCCTCTGCTCTAACCTACTGAGCTACTCCGCCGGGTACCGCGTCAGGGCTTCGAAGAAGAAGCCGTTTTGACTGGACGGGCGGCTTATAAGGCCCGGTTCAGCCAGGTGTCAAGCCAAGTCGCGGGGAAAATGCGAAGTTTTCCCGCGCGATCGGAAATGTCTGGCTCAAGCCGCCGCAGGCGCTGCCAGAAGCACCTTCAATGCGGCCTCGGCACCGGCCTCGCGCTCGGATTTGCGGATGAAGCCGCCGCCATAGACGCGGGCGTCTTCGCCGATGCCGGAATAAAGCGCGCAGGCCTGGCCCGGCGCGATGCCGGCTTCGCCCTCGGCAAGCTCAACATAGAGGCCCTCGGCGTCGCGCTTCAGAATAGCGGGTGCCGGCTGGCGGGTCGAGCGGACCTTGGCGAAACAGTCGAAGCCATCAGCTGCCACGTCCTCAAGATCCTCGTCGCCCAGCCAGTTGACGTCACGCAGATAGACGCGGCGCGTTTCCAGCGCTTCCTTGGGGCCGACGATGACGCGGCGCGAGCGGGCGTCGAGATAGACGACATAGAGCGGCTCGCCGGTGGCAATACCGATGCCGCGGCGCTGGCCGATCGTGTAGTGCAAAATGCCGTCATGGCTGCCGAGTACGCGGCCATCGAGATGCACGATCTCGCCGGCAAGTGCTGCATTCGGCTTCAGCTTGGAAACGATGTCGCTGTACTTGCCCTGCGGCACGAAACAGATGTCCTGGCTGTCGGCCTTCTGGGCGACGACGAGGCCCATCTCTTCGGCCAGCACCCGCGTTTCAGCTTTCGAAAGGTGGCCGAGCGGGAAGCGCAGATAGTCGATCTGCTCCTGCGTGGTGGCAAAGAGGAAGTAGCTCTGGTCGCGATCGGCGTCGGTCGGGCGATAGAGCGCCCGCTGGCCGGCATAGCGCCGGTTCGGGCTCGGCCGCGAACGGATATAGTGGCCGGTTGCCAGCGCATCGGCACCGAGCTCCTTGGCCGTTGCCAAGAGATCGGCGAACTTGACCGTCTGGTTGCAGGCAACGCAGGGGATCGGCGTTTCGCCGGCGACATAGCTTTCGGCAAACGGGTTGATCACCGTTTCGCGGAAGCGCGCTTCATAATCGAGCACGTAGTGCGGAATGCCGAGCGTTTCGCAGACGCGGCGCGCATCGTCGATGTCCTGTCCGGCGCAGCACGAGCCGGCCCGGTGCACGGCGGCGCCATGATCGTAGAGCTGCAGCGTGATGCCGAGAACGTCGTAACCCTCGCGTTTGAGCAGGCCGGCGACGACGGAACTATCGACACCGCCGGACATGGCGACGACGACACGCGTATCTTCGGGCTTGCGGTCAAAATCGAGAGTATTCACGGGATCCAATCCGGCCTTCGGGCGGCGGCAACAGCACCCCGCCCCTGTTTCACGCTTCATGCGATGCCATGCCGGCGCAATAGCGCGCGGCATGCAGTCGGCTTCTACGGCGCCGCGCGTCGTAATCCTTCGCGCAAAGGTCGCCGTAGCACTTCACTGTCCGCAGCGGGAGGCTCCGGTCGCCGACATATAGAAACTTGTCCGCCCGGCGGCAAGGGCGGCGCTACGGCGCCTGGCTCAGATCAGTTTCAGCCGCATGGCGCGGGCGATCGCCTGCATGCGGTTGACGGCATCGAGCTTGCGGGTCGCGCTCTTGAAGTAGCTGCTGACCGTATAGGTGGAGATGCCGAGGATGATGGCGATCTCGTCGCTGCTCTTGCCGGCAGCCGCCCAGCGCAGACACTCGATCTCGCGGCTCGACAGCTTTTCGCGTGCCGAGCTGCCTGTGTCGAAAGTGCGCTCGAGGCATTCGAACAGTTGCACGAGCGAAAGATAGAGCGTCGCCTGCTCGACGCCGACAGGCGGGTCGCGTCGTCCGGAGAGCATGGCAACGAAGGGATCGCCGCTGCTGGTATGCAACTGGACGGCGAAATGGCGCGCCATCTCCGGATGGGCCAAAAGCCGGTGCACCATCGCCTCGTCGGCCGGCTTGCCGGCCGCATCGAGCAGCTCGCCGCCGCCGGTTATCGGCAGCTTGGTACCACGCAGGCGCTCGACCAGCACACTCGATTGAAAGGTCTCGCAGGCGTCGTACTGGCGCACCAGCTCGGAGGGCCAGTTGCTCAGCACCAGGCGTTCGGAAAAGCGCTGCTGCTCGGCCAGCGGCAGGCGCGCGATCATGAAATGGCCGAAGCCGTACCGCGCGATCAACCGCCGCATCAGGTGCAGAAGTTCGTACTCCGTGCGGACGGCAGCCGTATCGATTTCGGAAATCATGTCCGCCGTCTCAGCCTCGCGCAGCAAGGCTGGTTCATTCGATTCCTTCATCTCTGATCACCACATCACCGGTGCCAACGCACCCGGTAGAGAGAATACAAACGGCCCCGAAAATCATCCGGCGCATGAACTTCACCCGGGAGCCAGAATACAGCCACCCTCTCCGGCATGCCCGCGAAAGCAACGCGACCGGTTGTGAAAATATGACGATGCACCAAGAATGAATCGGGAGCGCACAAACGTCGCTCATCCTTTATTTCGGCGTCTCGTTACCAAGAATTTTAGTTAAAGTGAAATGTGGTAATTGCATGGCTCCCATGTAAAATCCGCGATAATCCAAGGCTTTCCGGGCATCGCGACTGATATTGTCACGCGCGACAGGCGTCGCGATGGCCGGCGGGGCGCTGCGGAAGTGATAGAGGGAGTGTGCGGAAGTATTTAAAATTATGAGTAAATTGTTACCGACCGCTTAGGCAAATGTTAAATGTGGCGGGCTAAGGTCAGCAACATATGGTCTTGAGTTTGTGTAGAGAGTCCCATGACCGAAATGATGCGACCACGTGTAAAATATGTCATCGGCCCCGATGGCAGTCCTCTGACGATTGCGGATCTGCCGCCGGCGAATACCCGGCGCTGGGTTATCCGCAGGAAGGCTGAGGTGGTTGCCGCTGTCCGCGGTGGCCTTTTGAGCCTTGAGGAAGCGTGCGAGCGCTATACCCTCACTGTCGAGGAATTCCTTTCCTGGCAGTCCTCCATCAACGATCACGGTCTGGCCGGCCTGCGCACGACACGCATCCAGCAATATCGCCACTAAAAGCCCCCGACAGGGCCATAGGTTGAACGGCGGCTCCGGTATTTCCGGTGGCCGCCGTCTTCGTTTTCGCCAGCACACCGCCTGAGCCGGGCTTCATGCAAGGCGCTCGACGCGCGCGTTCCCGTACCGGATTTGCCACAAGCATCATTTCGGCGACAGTGCGTTTCCTCTCCGTATCCGCCAAGCAGGTTTCGAACGTAGCAGTCATGCGGTAGCATCGTCGGCGACACGCAAACGTTGAATGTGAAGGGATGCTGAGATGGATATCGCCCACGAAGAAACCGGTTCGCACGGCCGCTACTCGACCACGGTCGAGGGATATACCGGCGAGATGACCTATTCCCGGTCATCGCCGAAACTGATCATCGTCGATCACACCCTTGTTCCCGACGAGTTGCGCGGCAAGGGCGTCGGCCAGGCGCTGGCAAAACATGCAATCGACGAAGCGCGCAAGGGCGGCTGGAAGATCATTCCGCTCTGCCCGTTCATGCGCGCGCAGACGCTACGCCATCCCGACTGGCAGGATGTCATCCAGGCCTGAGTTGGCGGCCGCCACTCAAGCGCGTCGCGATCTCCAGGATTCACCTGCTGCGCTTTAGGCTCTTGTTTTTGCGCATGTCGTTATCGCAAAACCGCCGCACACTTTTGCGCGACATGCTTCCTGCAGTTCCGAAATGGGAAAACCCGCCCGACAGGTGACCGTCGCGCGGGTTTTTCGTTCTTGTGACAATCGTGCCGGATCGGGCCATGCCATCGGCATCGCCCGACAAAGAATGAAAATCGTCTGCCTCGAAACGACCTACAGGCTTATGCCCGAAGACGCGTCGTCGTGTCCCGTTCCTCGAGCGCCGCCGCCTTTGCATACTCGGCCTGCACTTCTTCAAGTGCGAGTTCGGCCGCGTCCTGCTGCGCCTTCAGTTCACGAATGGAGACCTGAAGATTGTCGGCTCTTTGACGAGCTGCCTTGGCGAAAGTGGGATAGGCAAAATGCGAGGGATCGGAAATGCCCGACTTCTTTTCCTCGAAAACAATCTGATTTTCCAGATCCTTGGTCATCCGTTCGAACTCAGCCATCATCATCTGAAGCTGGCTCAGCTGACGCTGCTTCTCCCTGACCTGAAATTCCTTCAGGCGGACAAGGCTCTCACGTGCTTTCATACGCAATACTCCCGTGGATAACGAGACCCCGGTTACTGATTTGGCCCGTCGAGCCTGCCCCAACAGGCAGAAAACGAAAAATCGACAGCGATGTTAACAAAAGCCTACCGCTGGTAACCTTTCGTTTACGGGCATCGTTAATCATAGGGGTGATGATTTAAGGCTCCGTAAATACTGAGGCACGAAATATGACGGCCCCGGCATTAACGAGTCAGAAGAGTCAGATAGCGGCATTTCCTCATGTTTCGCATGAAAAGTGCCATTTTGGATTCACGTTTGAAATCAGGGAACTGCTAAAAATATTTAACAATCTCGATACACCTTGCCAGAGTGAATCAGAATTTGTTAACCATTTGATGGCAGCCTCCAAATCAGGCAACGACTGGATCCGTATCGCGTAAGGGGGCCACGATGACCTTGGGCGGCGGAAAAGGGGAAGAATATGCGGGTTCTACTAATTGAAGACGACAGCGCAACGGCTCAGAGCATTGAGCTGATGCTCAAGTCCGAGAGTTTCAACGTTTACACCACCGATCTCGGTGAGGAAGGCGTCGATCTCGGCAAGCTCTATGACTACGACATCATCCTTCTCGACCTCAACCTTCCGGATATGTCCGGTTACGAGGTCTTGAGAACACTGCGTCTTTCCAAGGTGAAGACGCCGATCCTCATTCTCTCCGGCATGGCCGGAATTGAAGACAAGGTTCGCGGTCTCGGCTTCGGCGCCGACGACTACATGACCAAGCCGTTCCACAAGGACGAGCTGGTGGCACGCATTCATGCGATCGTCCGCCGTTCCAAGGGTCATGCCCAGTCGGTCATCTCGACCGGCGAACTGATCGTCAATCTCGATGCCAAGACGGTGGAAGTCGGCGGACAGCGCGTCCACCTCACCGGCAAGGAATACCAGATGCTCGAGCTGCTCTCGCTGCGCAAGGGCACGACGCTCACCAAGGAAATGTTCCTCAACCACCTCTACGGCGGTATGGATGAGCCGGAACTGAAGATCATCGACGTCTTCATCTGCAAGCTGCGCAAGAAGCTTGCCAATGCTGCCGGCGGTGCCAACTACATCGAAACCGTCTGGGGCCGCGGCTATGTCCTGCGCGAGCCCGATAATGCGGAATACGCCGAAACCGCCTGATTTCAGGTTCTTTTCCGGGCGCGGCGTGGACCCGCATATCCAGGCATGACGCCAACGGACACCTTTTGAACGAACCCGCCCTACGAGGCGGGTTTTTTCGTTGGCCGTGGCTCTTCGCGTGCGGCTGGCGCGCGCCTCCCTTTCGGCGATCAGATGCTTCCCGATGTAGTGAATCGCCATCGGGCAACAGCGCGAAGAAACTGGCGTCACCCGCCCTCGCCTTGACCTCGGGTGCAATGCGGAAGCGGAACAGCAAAAAGCCGCAGCAATCGCCGCGGCTCGCTCATTCCGAAACGAGATGCGCTTGGCTTCAGGCCGCCATCGACTGGCTGGCAAAGACGCTGGTCAGGATCTTGCGGTCGAACGGCTTCAGCAAGAAATCGTCGGCCCCGGCACGCTTGCCTGCCATCATCTTCTTCAGGTCCGCCTCGACCACGCAATAATAGATGCGCACCGATGCACCATTGGGCAGCCGTCTGATATTGGCGATGAGATCGAGAGCACCCTCGAGGCCGGCATCGACCACGAGAATATTCGGCAGCTCGGCTTCGCAGCGCACCAGCGCCTCAAGGCCGCTCGGTGCTTCGTAGACAAGAAAGCCCATGCCGGACAGGATACGTTTCCCAACTTTCCTGACCACATCCGAGCCGTCGGCAATCATCAAGCGCCGCATGTCCAACTCCTTCATGCCTTACCTATACGCGTACTCACGCGCCCGAAACAACCCTATACAAATTTGGCAAAGATTTCGTTACGGAGCTTGCTTAATGGGGGCTTGCCGGCGGCTTTTAATGCGCTGAAAACATTAATATTTCAGCGAGCGGGTCAAAAGCTGGCAAAAGCGGAACGTTCAAACTGCGGGCACGCAAATGTCCGGCGCGGGAGCTATCGCCACACCGCGCCGAACATGTATCAAAACGGAAAAACGTGGCGCCTGTCTTAGGCTTCGGCTGCCGTCATGCGCGCAGTGAAGATGATCTCTTCGCCGGTCGAAACCACGTCGATCGTCATGCCGGCTTCTTCGCCGAGCAGCACCGTGTAGTAAGGCTGGATCGAATGCGCATCGACCGCCTCTTCTGGCGTGCCGGACAGAAGTTCGACCAGACGCGGCGGCACCCGCATCATCCGGCCCTTGCAGACCAGCGTGAACACTGCGTCGAGTTCCGGATTTTCAAGCGTAATGTCGATGACGCCGCCGCGCGGGATCGCCCCATAGGCGATGAGGAAAAGATTCAGAAGCAGCTTGACCCGGTTCTTGGCGATGATGGCGCGCGGCCCGTGCCAGTTAACCTCGGTCTTCTTCTCGGCGGCGGCAAAATCCTTGGCCGCCTTTTCCGCTTCGCCGGTATCGATCGACGCGCCGACCGAGCCGGATGCGCCGAAGGCGAGACGGGCGAACTTCAAGCGGACCGACGCGTTGAGCGCGCTGGTGCGGATGAGGTCCATGGCGTCGGCATCGGCGCCGCCCTCGTCCAGAAGTTCCAGGCCATTGTTGATGGCGCCGACCGGCGAGATGATGTCGTGGCAAACCCGGCTGCACAGAAGCGCGGCCAGATCGGGTCCCGTCAATGTCAGGTTCGGATTCGTTGCCATCGTCTTTCCTTGTTCGGTTCCATCGGCATGCGGACATGAGGCACGCACTCGGGCAGAGCCGGTATAACCTCAGGCGCGTAGACGCAAGCCATGGGCTGCCCGGCGCAGCCGTTCATCAGTGGATCATAATGACACCACATTTGGTAAACCGATTGTTAAGACCATCGGTTCAAATTGCATTGAATATGGTCCAGACCCCCGCTGGCCGCGCCATCACAGGCGGTGCCGGCCACAGCAAACCCGCAAGCGAGTGATTTTCGCGCCTGACGGAGGAAACGATGCAGCAGATCATGAAGGCAGCCACGACGGCCAGCCGCGCTATCCTGGCGACGATGTTCCTGATGGCGGGCGCCATATCCGCCGCCCAGGCCCAGCAGGCAAACAACAGCCAATATTCGATGCAGGAGATCGTCGATGCCGGTCACGGCTTCTTCGGTGAGACATCAGGCGGCCTCGCGAAGGTGGTGGAACGCGCTTTTGAACGGTATGGCCTACCGAATGGTTACATCCTTGGGCAGGAAGGCTCCGGCGCCTTCATCGCCGGCCTCACCTACGGAGAGGGCGAACTCAACACCAAGAATGCCGGCCAGCACAACGTCTTCTGGCAGGGCCCGTCGCTCGGCATCGACTGGGGCGGACAAGGCAGCCGCGCGATGATGCTGGTCTACAACCTGCCGAGCGTGCCGTCGCTTTACAAGCGGTTCGGCGGCGTCTCCGGTTCGGCCTATGTCGTGGCCGGCGTCGGCATGACGGTGCTCACCGATGAACACATCGTCGTCGTCCCGATCCGCACCGGCATCGGCGCGCGGCTCGGGGTCAATGTCGGCTATCTCAAGATGACGCAGAACCCGACCTGGAACCCCTTCTGATCCACTGCATGTTTCCTTAAATCCTATCCGATTTAGGGATAAAACATGCAGCAATTAAAGTGCTACAGCGACCATTGCACGTCTGACAAGACGCGCGGCGCTGTAGATCGCGGGTGCGCTTTGGCGAAATCCCGCCTCAAATACTTGCAGCGCACGAAACGTCATGTTTAGTGCAGGGAAGTAACATGAAGCGCCTTGCTCAGACTGTAATGGTCGGGCGGGGCGTTTGCTTCCGGTCCAGCTTTGAAACGGCCAGCTCGTGATTGAATTCTCGCTCCTCTTTGCCCTGGGCTTCCTGACGGCGATCATCATCGGCCTTCTTGTCGCGCCGGCCATTCACCGCCGCATCGTGCGCTTTGCCGAGGATCGCCTGAAAGCGACCATGCCGCTCAGCCCCCAGGAAGTGCGCGCGCAGAAAGACGCCGCCCGCGCCACCTTTGCCGCCGAGAACGCGCGCACGCTGCAATCCCTGAAGCGCGAGCGCGACAAGGGCGTGTCGCTGATGCTCAACAACGAGAAGACACTGCAGCAGGCGCGCCGCCTAAGTGGCGAGAATGCCGATCTGCATGCCCAGCTTGCCGACATGAACGTCGAAGCCGCCGACATGCGCTCGGCGATCCGCCAGTTCGAGCAGCGACTGGAGCGCATGAAGGTTTCGCTCGAAACCGTCGAACGCGACAACGCCGGCAAGGCGGAAACGATCAAGACTTTGACCAATCAGTTGACGCAACAGGCTGCCGACATCGACAATCTGCGCCTCGACCTTGCCGCCCGCGAAACAGAGGCCGAAAACCTCAAGAGCCGCGTTGCGGCACTCCGCGACGAGCGCGAGGCGCTGCGTGCAGATTTGAAGATCGAGAGCGCACACGCCAAGGAGATGGAACTGCGCCTTGCCCGTGACGATAGCCGCCTGCAGCGGCTGGAAGACAAGCTTGCGCGGGAGTTGGCCGCGGGCGCTGATCGCGAAAGTGCGCTTGAGCGACGCGCCGATGAAATCGAACGACTGAAGACCAAGGTGAAAGACGTGAACCAGGACATGCGGGATGCCGCCAAGGTGTTGCGCGCGGCAGGTATTGCCTTCCCGGCGCGCAAGGATCGTCGCGCAAGCGGCAGCGAGCCATCGGAGGGAACCACCGCCGGCCCGGCGCAGCTCACCGAGCGACCGGTCGTGCCGCCGCTGGAAGCAGCGGCACTTTCTGACGAACTCAAGAACCGCGCGGCCGCCCTGTCCGAACGGTTGACCAATTCCAAGACGGCTGCCCATGACAATGCCTTGCGCGAGGAGGTGGCCGAAATTGCCGCCGGCATGGTAGCGCTGACGGCAACGCGCGAAGGTGCGACCTCGCCAATCCTCAGCCTGCTCGCAAATGACGAAAAGAACGATGCGGCCGGCCGCAAGAGCCTGGCAAAGCGGGCGAAGGCAATGCTGCCGCGCGAATAGGCGCGGGTTCCGACCGGTTCAGATCCGGTCGTTGATCAAGGCGACCTGATGCAGCGCGATGCCGGCTGCCATCGAGACATTGAGGCTGTCGAGCCCGGGCCGCTGGCGAATGCGCGCGGTGCGCACGGATTTCAGGATCGCCGGTGGCAGCCCCTCTCCTTCCGTTCCGACAAGCAAGGCGGTGCGCGAGGCCGGCGGTATTCCGCCGATATCGGTTTCACCGGCCGGCGACAGGCCCCAGATCGCAAAACCCTCGTCCTGCAGCCGTTCGATCAACAACGCCGCCGACCCTTCGCGCGCAAACGGCACCGTCAGCACCGAACCGACGGAAACGCGGATCGCCTTGCGGTACATCGGGTCGCAGCTCGTCTCGTCCATCAGCACCGCATCGACGCCGAAGGCCGCTGCATTGCGAAACAGCGAGCCCATATTGTCGTGATTGGAGATACCGCAGGCGGCCAGAACCAGACTTGAAGCCGGCAGCGAGGCAAGTAGCGCGTCCCGGCCGACAATGCCGTCTCGTCGCCCGAGTGCCAGCACACCGCGGTGCATGTTGAAGCCGGCAATCGCGTCGAACACCGGTGCTGCCGCCACATAGACGGGCACGTTAGCGGGAAATTCCGCCAGAATGGCCTCCACGCCAGCCACGCGGCTTTCGAGAAGCAGGATGGCCTCGGCGACAAGCCCGCGGCCGGCGCGATGCGCCGCCGCCAACATGCGCAGCACCACGGTGCCTTCAGCGATGAAACGCCCCTCTCGGCCCGTCAGGTCGCGCTCCTTGATCGACACGAGGCCGGCGATGCGCGGATCTGCCGGATCATCGATGCGGATCGGAGGCGAGGCGCTTGAGGTCATACCGTCAGTTGGTCCTGACGGTGATGTCGGCCACGATGCGGCCAGCGGCAATATCGAAGACGATGGCACGCGGCTCGGCGCCGGGCAGATTGCCGTAGAAAAGCACCTGTGAGCCCGACAGCGCGACGTTGGTCACCGTGAAGCCGGCCGGAAGGGCGGCGACTGCATTGACCGGCGCTTCGCTCGGAACGGCGATGGCTGCGGATTGCGCCTGCGCCTTTTCGTCCGTGCGGGTCAGCTTGTAGACAATCGTTCCGAGGACAGCCATAAGCATGACCAACATCACGCCTGCCGAGACGAGCTGCAGCCGCACCATCTTGCGGCGAACATTCTCCATCGCCGGGTCTAGCGGCTTGTCTTCCTGGTCATCGGGCGCGGTCGCGGTCATGATTGGCCTTTTATCGGATTTAAAACGGAATGAACGACCCCTTTAAACAAGCAGCAGCCAATAGGAAAGTCCTGACAGCGGGCGAGGACGCCGCAGGACGGCTCGATTCCTTCCTCACTGAAGCGCTTTCGGGTGAATTCTCCCGCAACCGGATCAAGAGCCTGATCGAGCAGGGCGCCGTTTCGATCAACGGCAAGCCGGCGACCGAGCCGAAGAAGAAGGTCCAGCCGGGCGACCATTTCGAGATCGACCTGCCCGAACCGGAAGATCCGGAGCCGAAGGGCGAAGATATCCCGCTCGACGTGCTCTATGAGGACGATCACCTTATCGTCCTGTGCAAGCCGGCAGGCCTTGTCGTGCACCCTGGCGCCGGCAATTGGACGGGCACGCTGGTCAATGCGCTGATCCACCATTGCGGCAACAGCCTCTCGGGCATCGGCGGCGTCAAGCGGCCCGGTATCGTCCACCGCCTCGACAAGGAAACGAGCGGGGTCATGGTCGTCGCCAAGAACGACGCCGCCCATCGCCATCTGTCGGACCAGTTTGCCGATCACGGCCGCACCGGCCCGCTCGAGCGCGCCTATCGAGCCGTCGTCTGGGGCCGTCCGCGCCAGCTAAAAGGGACCATCGACGCCCCTCTCGGCCGGGCGGGAGACCGCACCAAGCGTGCCGTGAAGCGCGAAGACAGCGACGACGCTCGCGAAGCCATCACCCATTACGAGGTTGTCGAGCGCTATCTGGAAAAGCCCGACGGCACCAGTCTCGCATCGACGGTGGAATGCCACCTCGAAACCGGTCGCACCCACCAGATCCGCGTACACATGGCCCATATCGGTCATCCGCTGATCGGCGACCCGGAATATGGCGCAGCCTTCCGCACCAAGGCCAACCTCCTGCCGGAGGCGGCAAGATCCGTGGTCAACCAGT
This sequence comes from Ensifer sp. 4252, assembly GCF_050434565.1. Lineage (NCBI taxonomy): Bacteria > Pseudomonadati > Pseudomonadota > Alphaproteobacteria > Hyphomicrobiales > Rhizobiaceae > Ensifer > Ensifer sp. 4252. The sequence goes on along the minus strand of NZ_JBNDIU010000003.1, from coordinate 302,429 downwards.
TCCACCGCCAGGCCCTGCATGCCTTCATGCTGCAGTTCGAGCATCCGTCAACCGGCGAGACCATGCACTTCGAGGCACCGATGCCTGAAGACATGGATGCGCTGGTCGAGGCCTTGCGTGGCGGAGCGTAACGTCACCTCTTGAATTTCGGCCGCAGGATTCCAATCTTAACTGCGCCTCTATTCGTGATCTGTCTTGCCTCCGGCGTCACATGTTAGTGAAACCGGACTCCTTGAATCATGCTTTCGCCGTACTTATTTCGTAGCCTCGTGGGGTCTTGACGAAGACCCACATGCCCGGCCTGCCGCCCGGAGGCCGGAGACTATAAAGGGGGGTGCTTCATGGCCCGAAACAATTTGCCGTCCATTGCCGCTGGTGAAGGCGGCCTCAATCGTTATCTCGACGAAATCCGCAAATTCCCCATGCTCGAGCCGCAGGAAGAGTACATGCTCGCCAAGCGGTATCAGGAGCATGACGACCGCAATGCCGCTCACAAGCTCGTCACCAGCCACCTGCGCCTTGTCGCCAAGATCGCGATGGGTTATCGCGGTTATGGCCTGCCGATCGGCGAAGTCGTGTCTGAAGGTAACGTCGGCCTGATGCAGGCCGTCAAGAAGTTCGAGCCCGATCGCGGCTTCCGCCTCGCGACCTACGCGATGTGGTGGATCAAGGCTGCCATCCAGGAATACATCCTGCGCTCCTGGTCGCTGGTAAAGATGGGCACGACCGCCAACCAGAAGCGGCTGTTCTTTAACCTGCGCCGCCTCAAGGGCAAGATCCAGGCGCTCGACGAAGGCGATCTGAAACCCGAACATGTCAAGGAAATCGCCACGACGCTGAAGGTCAGCGAGGACGAAGTCATCTCGATGAACCGTCGCCTGTCCGGCGATGCTTCGCTGAACGCCCCGATCAAAGCGAGCGAAGGCGAATCCGGACAATGGCAGGATTGGCTCGTCGACGACCACGACAACCAGGAACAGATCCTGATCGAGCAGGACGAACTCGACAGCCGCAAGGCCCTGCTCGCAAACGCGATGAAGGTGCTCAACGATCGCGAACGCCGCATCTTCGAAGCACGTCGCCTCACGGAAGATCCGTTGACGCTCGAAGACCTGTCGACCGAGTTCGATATCAGCCGCGAGCGCGTGCGCCAGATCGAAGTGAGGGCCTTTGAAAAGGTCCAGGATGCCGTCCGCAAGGCGGCGCTGGAGAATGCCCAAGCCTTGCGCGTTGTTGAAGGCGCATAAGTCGAGACTTGCATAATACCAAACGAAAAAACCCGGCGAGAACCTCGCCGGGTTTTTTGTTGCCTATCTGTTTCGGCCTGTCCGGTTCTATTGCCCGGTTGCTGCCGTATTGCCGGACGATCCCCAGGCACGCATCGCCTGGCTGAAGGCCTCGTTGCCGCTCTGGCCCTTCTCAAGCGTCAGCAGCGCGCGGCGACCGTTGCGGTATGTCAGCGGGATATCGATCCAGCCGCGGCTGCGCAGCAGCTCGGTGTTGCTGCCGACCGCTTCGGCAAAGTCGTTGAGGGCGATCATATGGAAGTCGTCGGTGATCTTGGCGGGCACTGCGATCAGTGCATCGCCACGATCCTGCTCCGTCCGCTTCATCGAAACGCGCTGCACGCCGTCGATGGCGCCGCCTTCGAAGTTTTGGGGCAGCGAAAAGACGAACTCGATCACGTGGCTTGCCGGCAGGGACGGATCCGCATTGCGCTTGATCGTCATCAGGGCCGTCAGCCCACGGTCCGGCACGGTGATCTGAGCCTGGATTGCCGGTTCCGGCTTGGCGTCGCCACCCGGCGACTCTTCCTTGACCGACCAGGCGACCGTTCCCGGAATAGCCGTCGGAGAGGATTGGCCGAGCCGCTCCTCGTAGAGGAACATCTTTTCGCCGTTGGCAACGGCAACATCCGGCTGTGCCGGCTGAGCACCAGGCTGCAGGCCTGTGCCCGGCGTTCCGGCTGCTGCTCCGGGCGTGCCGGCGGCATTTTCCGGCGGCTTTCCGGCTTCGGTCTGCGGTGCGACGGACTTGCCTTCCTGCGCGGCACTTTCCCCGTTTAGGACGGCCGGGCCGTCATCCGTCTCCGAGCCGTCGGCAAGCAGGCGCTGGGTAAATTTCGTCGACGTGTTGTCCGGCGCGGCCGTGTCGTCATGCGCGCCGGGCTGTTGCGTCGCGGTCTCGCCAGACTGCGCCGGGGGCGCGCTCTGCTGCTCCGCGGGCGTCTCGCCCTGACCGGAAACGGCCGACGTGATCGAGGCCACCATGCCGGAGATCCAGGCATTACCCGCTTCCCGGTTCTGCCAATAGGCAAATCCGCCACCACCGAGCACGAGCAGCAATCCGGCAGCAAGCGCCAGGCGCTTGACGCTGAAGCGCGGAGGCTTTGGGGTCGTGCGGTAGGACGTGGGCCGCGAAGGGGCAGCCGCCGGCATCTCGATGCCGCGATCGGTATCCTTGGCCGTTGCAGCTCCCGCTGCAGCACCGGCCGCCGTGGTCGCACCACCTTCAAGACCGAGAAGATCGTCAATGTGATCCCAGGCCGTGCCGGCGCGCTCCTGCTGGCTTGCGGTTTCCCCCGGGCTTGCGGCCGGCGATGTCTTTTCGACCGGCCACGACCAATCGGAAATTTCGGCCTCGCTGGCCTTCTGCGCGGGGCGTTCGGTAATCGAGGCAAAGGGATCGTCGTCGTCGAACGACCACGAACGGCTGACATCCGCCTTCGGCGCCGCCGGCTCTATTTCGACAGGCTTTTCCTCGACCGGATGCATGCCGAGCAACTCAGGCGCATCGGCATCGTCGACCACGTCGTCCGGTTTCGCGTCCAGTGAAGAAGGCTCGGGAGCGGGCTTCGTGTCTTCCCAGTCCGGCAGTTCCCATTCCGAACGCGCCGACGTTTCCGCAGCAGGCTCGACAGCGGGCGCATCCCAGGTCGCCTCCTGAACCGGTTCGGGTTCAGGCGCGACTTCCGGGGCAGCGGCTGTGTGGTCATAGACCTCTTCAGCGGCAGGCTCCACGGGCGCGACGATCTCCTCGTCATGCGCCTGCGCCGCGACCGGTAGCTCATCCTCGACGGGCGGCTGCCATGTCGGCTCGGCCTGCTCCTCGACGGTTTCGGCTGCTACCTCGACATATTCGGCCGGCGCTTCAACCGGCAAAGGCTCGGCATAGCCATCAGGCTGCTCATCGGGTTCGGCAGGTGCGTCAGCGTAAGCAGGCTCGACATCGCCAGCAACGTCCGGCGCCGATTCTTCGGCAGCCGTCGTTACCGGTTCGCTTTCCGCCTCGGGCTCGGCCTCTTCGACAGGCGTCTCGACGACGTCCACCGGTTCCGGCTCCGCCATGGCGGGCGTGACCGCATCCACGACTTCGGCCTCTGGCTCGACCTCGTCGATCGCCGGAAGGGCTACAGCATATTCACTGTCGACCTCGACGATCGCGTTTTCGAGCTTTGCCAGCTGACGATTGATCATATCGTCCGACGGACGCGGATTCATATTCTCGAGTTGGCGACGCACGGCGGCGCGCGCCTTCTCGTAGACCTTATCCCGCATTTCAGGTGTGTTTTCCGACAGGCCGTCAACGGTCCTGCGAATAACTGCAACAAAATCCGCCATCAGAACTTTCTCATACGCTCAGGCATGTGTTTGCGATTACGACGCAATGTCAGTCCGCCGACACTAGTCCTCAAAGGGGTCCGTCACAAGTATTGTGTCGTCCCGCTCCGGGCTGGTCGAAAGAAGAGCCACCGGTGCACCGATGAGTTCCTCGACCTGGCGAACATACTTGATCGCCTGTGCCGGAAGATCTGCCCAGCTGCGCGCGCCGACAGTCGATTCCTTCCAGCCTTCAAGTGTAATATAGACTGGCTTTGCCGAAGCTTGCTGCGCCTGGCTTGCCGGAAGATGATCGATCTGCTGTCCGTCGAGAGTATATCCGACGCAAATCTTCAGTTCATTGAGGCCATCGAGCACGTCGAGCTTGGTGAGCGCGATACCGGTGATGCCGTTGGCGGCAACCGATTGGCGCACCAGCGCCGCATCGAACCAGCCGCAGCGGCGCTTGCGCCCGGTAACCGTGCCGAATTCGTGGCCGCGTTCGCCGAGGAATTGGCCGATCTCGTCGTGCAGTTCGGTCGGGAACGGCCCCTCGCCGACGCGGGTCGTATAGGCCTTGGTGATGCCGAGGATGTAGCCGAGCGAACCCGGGCCCATGCCCGAACCGGCGGCGGCCTGGCCGGCAACGGTGTTCGACGAGGTTACGAACGGATAAGTGCCGTGGTCGATGTCGAGCAGCGTGCCCTGCGCGCCTTCGAACAGGATGCGCGCGCCCTTGCGCCGTGCCTTGTCGAGCAGCACCCAGACGGTGTCCATGAACGGCAGGACCTTGTCGGCAACCGAAGACAGCTCGAGCATGATCGCGTCATGGCTGATTTCCGGCTCGCCGAGGCCGCGACGCAAGGCGTTGTGGTGCGTCAGCAGACGATCGACCTTGGCCGGCAGGGTTTCGAGATCGGCAAGATCCATCACGCGGATCGCACGACGGCCGACCTTGTCTTCATAGGCCGGGCCAATGCCGCGGCGGGTGGTGCCGATCTTGGTGCCGCTGTTGGAGGCGGCATCTTCGCGGAAGCCGTCGAGTTCGCGATGCAGCGAGAGAATGAGCGTGGCGTTGTCGGCAACGCGCAGGTTCTCAGGCGTGATCGTCACGCCCTGCTTGCCCAGCTTTTCGATTTCGGCGATGAGCGCATGCGGGTCGATGACCACACCGTTGCCGATGACGGCGAGCTTGCCGGGACGCACGACGCCAGACGGAAGCAGCGACAGCTTGTAACTGACGCCGTCGATCACCAGGGTATGGCCGGCGTTGTGACCGCCCTGAAAGCGCACGACGATATCCGCGCGTTCCGAGAGCCAATCTACAATCTTGCCTTTGCCTTCATCACCCCACTGGGATCCGACCACCACGACATTCGTCATAATTCTCTTCCTGTTAACGCGCGCAAGTAGGGTTGCGCTGTTCTCAAAACCCGCGCATCTATACTGTGTTGTCTCTGGGAAAGCGACCCCGTTATGACGGGCGTTCCGCCCTTTTTGCATGACAAGCGCTGGATTTAACGCCTATATCTTGCGTCTCTCCCGCCCTTGCGGCAATCGATCCCCGTCATCCCAGCAGGTTGCAGCATCGTGAATTCCAGAGCTTATTTCTATCTCTGCGTCACCGCACTCTTCTGGGGCGGCAATTCCGTCGCCGGAAAAATGGCCGTCGGCCATGTCAGTCCGATGATGCTCACGACCCTTCGCTGGGTGTTTGCGCTTCTCATCATCCTGGTGCTGATGACGCCACAGATCCGGCGCGACTGGGACAAGATCAAAAAGCATTGGCTGCAACTCCTGGCCTATGGCGTGGTCGGTTTCACCACCTTCAACGCCCTGCTCTATTCCGCGCTGAAATATACGAGCGCGATCAACGCGGTCATCCTGCAGGCCGGCATCCCGATGCTGATCTTCCTGTTCAACTTCATGCTGTTTCGAACCCGCGCCTCGATCGCGCAGGTGATCGGCTTCACCGTGACGCTGCTCGGCGTGCTCATCACCGCCGCGCACGGCGACATCGCCAGCCTCATGCAACTGGAGTTCAACTTCGGCGACGCCCTGATGATTGCCGCCTGCATCGTTTATGCGGCCTATACCGTCGCACTTCGCTGGAAGCCGACGATGCATTGGCAGAGCTTCATCGCCGCACCCGCCTTCGGCGCCCTCATCAGCGCCATTCCGCTGCTCTTTTGGGAAATCGGCAACGGCACGGCGATCTTTCCTGACATGACCGGCTGGATCATCGTTCTCTACGCCGCCATCTTCCCGTCGTTGATGTCGCAGGTACTCTATGTCCGTGGCGTCGAGATGATCGGCGCCAACCGTGCCGGGCTCTTCATCAATGCCATCCCGGTCTTCGGCACATTGCTGTCGGTGATGCTGGTCGGCGAGACATTCCACACCTTCCATTTCATCGCCCTGCTGCTTGTTCTCGGCGGCATCGCCATTGCCGAAAAGGGCCGGCCCAAGCACTGATAGTGCGCGCCTGCGTAGTGAAGCTTCGCCAATGCAATCCCTAGACCTAGGGAGGCGCCTTAAGGCTTGCTTAGCAGATGGATGCTCTTGTCCGCCCCAGATTTTCTTCCTGGGGCTAAGGCAGTGAAAAATATTAGAATTTCGACACGTATCTACTTGCTGACAGCGATGGCGCTGATCTTCATGGCAGCGGCCATGGCCTACAAGACGCAGGTCGCCAACACCGAAGTCAGCCAGGAGCGGCAGAACATGCTGCGCAATGTCACCGAGGCGGCGATCTCGGTGATCGGGAGTTTCGAGGAGCAGGAGCGCAGCGGCGCCCTGACCCGCGAAGAAGCGCAAAGCCGCGCCATTGCGGCCGTGATGGCCATGCGCTTTGGCCAGGACGGCTACTTCTTCATCAACAGCTTCGACGGCGTGATGGTGGCTCATCCGCTTGCCAAGAAGTTGATCGGCACCGACATCCGCGGGTTGAAAGATGCGAACGGCAAAGCGTTCAACGTCGAGCTGATCGCACTGGCCCAGAACCCGGGCAACGGCATCGTCAACTACTACTGGGATAAGCCAGGCCATGAGGAGCCGGTCGAGAAATATTCCTACATCCAGGGCTTCAAGCCATGGGGCTGGGGTATCGGTACCGGCGTTTACGCCGACGATCTCGCGGCGAAGTACAATGCTTCGCTGATGATGACTGTTATCATCACGGCGATTGCGGCCATCGCCACACTTGCCGCCGCCATGGCGATCGGCCGCTCCATCAGCCGCCCGATCAACCGCCTGAAGGATGTCATGCTCGAAGTCTCGCGCAACGAGACCCGTTCGGACGTTCCCGACACCGGCCGCCGCGACGAGATCGGCAACATGGCCGATGCGCTCGTTCTGCTGCGCGGGTCTGTGATCGAACGCAATGCACTCGAAATCCGCCAGCGCGAGCAGCAGCAGGCGCTCGACAGCGAGCGTAGCGCCAATGAGGAGATGCAGCAGGCGACGTCGCGCACGCAGGCCCATGTCGTCACCACGATCGGCAACGCACTGGAGAAGCTCGCAAGCGGCGACCTGACGACGCATGTTCCCGAACTCGGCGTGGAATACGAAAAGCTGCGCAAGGACTTCAACACCGCAGTCGCCGCTCTTCGTTCGACCGTCAGCGCGATCGCCGACTCGACCTCGGTCGTCAACGGCAACGCCAGCGAGATCAGCAAGGCGGCGAACGACCTGTCGCAGCGCACCGAGCAGCAGGCAGCCTCGCTGGAGGAAACCGCCGCGGCGCTCGACGAGATCACCTCGGCCGTGCAGAACTCCACCAACCGGGCCGAAGAGGCAACCCGCATGGTGGCCGATGCCCGCAAGGGAGCCACGGCATCAAGCGAGGTCGTGCGCGATGCGATCACCGCCATGGGCCGGATCGAAAACTCTTCTTCGAAAATCGGCGAGATCATCGGCGTGATTGACGACATCGCCTTCCAGACCAACCTGCTGGCGCTGAACGCAGGCGTCGAGGCGGCGCGCGCCGGCGATGCCGGCAAGGGCTTTGCCGTCGTTGCCCAGGAGGTCCGCGAACTGGCGCAACGGTCGGCAACGGCCGCCAAGGAAATCAAGGGCCTGATCACCGCGTCGAGCGTCGAAGTTTCAGCCGGCGTGCGTCTGGTCGAGGCGACGGGCACGGCGCTCGGCGACATCGAACATCGGGTCAACGAGATCAACGACCGGATCGTGGCGATTGCGACCGCGGCCCGCGAACAATCGGTCGGGCTTCGCGAGATCAACACCGCCGTCAACCAGATGGATCAGATGACACAACAGAACGCCGCAATGGTCGAACAGACGTCGGCAGCCAGCCAGACGCTTGCCTCTGAGAGCAGCGTTCTCGCCGGCCGGTTGGCGCACTTCACCGTCGAGGAAAAGCAGTGGCGGCCTGCCGCCCGCCACGCGGCCTGATCCCATTGGAATAGCCAAGACAAAGGCGCCGGCCGAGCCGGCGCCTTTGTTGTTTGGAGCATTTTGCAGGAAAATGCGAAGCGGTTATCCGCCAGGAAATGCAAAAAGATAGACAGTTTCCGCAGGCGGAACCCGATCTAGGCGAGCGACCGTTCCATGTAGAGCGCATCCTCGCCGTAGCTCGCAAGCTTGCTTGCAAGCTGCTCGTCCATGCGGACGGAAAAGCCCTGCCGCTCCCAGAAGCCGCGCGAGCCGTTGACCGATACCAGCGACATCGAGTGATAGCCTTCCGACCGGGCGATCTCGGCAAGCAGCGGCACGACATTGCCCCCTGCCCCGGATCCGCGGGTCTCGGGCAAAAGCGCCAGATCGTGAATGTACCAGGTGTCGGCAGTTGCAGGGATCTCGCCCAGCACCGCGTTCAGCGAGGGCGGCGCACGCCGGATCCAGGGATGACTCAAGACATAGCCTTGTGCGATCCCGCCGACCTCAAGCATGAAGCAGCCCTCCGGGCTCATTTCCAGCCGGTCGGCCAGCACGTCCTCGTCCTCGGGGAACGCCTCGTGGACCACCAGCTGAATTTCGGAGACCGAAACGAGATCGGGAAGGCTGGCCTCGCGCCAGCGGAACTTCTGCATTGGTATCACTGTCATCAACATTTCAAACCGAAAAACGCACCGGCCTGTGCCGATGCGTTCCTGGTCGTTCTCGAATTCCACCTTGGTCCGCTTTCGCAAAGCGGGCCGTTCGCCGGCGCATAGGCCCGAAAATCATGGCCGATTTGTGCCGATCTGCCTTGCGCGCCGAGCGGTCCGCAAGGCAGCTGCATCGATGATCAATCGATGTTGAACACCAGCGGCTTTGCCTGGCGGATCGCGGCGTTGCCGCGCAGCCTGTCGAGCACATCCTCGGAAACCGGGCCGTCGACATAGAGCAGCGCGATGGCGTCACCGGCTTCCTTCTCGCGACCGAGCTGGAAGTTGGCAATGTTGACGCCGGCATCGCCGAGCGTCATGCCGATGAAGCCGATCATCCCCGGAACGTCGGTGTTGGTGATGTAGACCATGTGGCTGCCGACATCCGCATCAAGGTTGATGCCCTTGATCTGGATGAACCGCGGCTTGCCGTCGGAGAACACCGTACCGGCGACCGAGCGGGTCTGGTTGGCGGTCTTGACCGTCAGCTTGATATAGCCGTCGAAGACGCCGGTCTTGTCGCGCTTGACCTCGGAAAGGATGACGCCCTTTTCCTTGATCATGATCGGAGCCGAAACCATGTTGACGTCGGCAACCTGCGGCCGGATGAGGCCGGCGAGCACGGCGCTGGTCAGCGCCTTGGTGTTCATCGAAGCGGTAGCGCCGTCGTAGAGAATCTCGATTTCCTTGATCGCGCTTTCCGTCACCTGGCCGACAAAGGCACCAAGCACGTCGGCAAGCCGGATGAAGGGCTTGAGGATCGGGGCTTCCTCGGCGGTGATCGAGGGCATGTTGATGGCGTTGGAAACGGCACCCTTGACGAGGTAATCCGACATCTGTTCGGCGACCTGCAGCGCGACATTCTCCTGTGCTTCCGTGGTCGATGCGCCCAGATGCGGTGTGCAGACGACATTCGGCAGACCGAAGAGCGGGCTCTCGGTCGCAGGCTCGACCTCGAACACGTCGAAGCCGGCGCCGGCGACATGGCCGGACTTGATCGCGTCCGCCAGCGCCTTCTCGTCGACGAGACCACCGCGGGCGCAGTTGATGATGCGCACGCCTGGCTTGGTCTTGGCAAGCGCTTCCGCGTTCAGGATGCTGCGGGTCCTGTCCGTCAGCGGCACATGCAGGGTGATGAAGTCGGCCTGCGCCAGCAGCTCGTCGAGCTCGACTTTGGTGACGCCCATTTCCTCGGCACGCTCCTTCGACAGGAAGGGGTCATAGGCAAGCACGTGCATCTTGAGGCCTATGGCGCGCGCGCAGACGATCGAGCCGATATTGCCTGCACCGATGACACCGAGCGTCTTGCCGGTGATTTCGACACCCATGAAGCGGGACTTCTCCCACTTGCCGGCCTGCGTCGAGGTGTCGGCGGCTGGAAGCTGGCGAGCAACGGCAAAGAGCAGGGCGATGGCGTGTTCGGCCGTCGTGATCGAGTTGCCGAAAGGCGTGTTCATGACGATGATACCGCGGCGCGAGGCGGCCGGGATATCGACATTGTCGACGCCGATGCCGGCGCGGCCGATGACCTTGAGATTGGTCGCAGCCGCGATCAGCTTCTCGGTCGCCTTGGTGGCCGAGCGGATGGCGAGGCCGTCATAATTGCCGATGATTTCGGCAAGCTTGTCCTTGTCCTTGCCGAGCTTCGGCTGGAAATCGACTTCAACGCCGCGATCGCGGAAGATCTGGACGGCGGTTTCCGAAAGTTCGTCGGATACGAGAACGCGAGGTGCCATGACGGCCTCCTTGAAAAGATCAGGTCTGAACGGGAATGCGGTACAAGGGCTTCGCTCCCCATCGGGAGCGAAGCGGATCGTTTAGATCAAGCCGCTGCCTGCGACAGCGTCGCCTTCTGGGTCTCGAATGCCCAGGTCAGCCACGGCATCAACGCCGCCATGTCGGACGCCTCGATCGTGGCACCGGCCCAGATTCTGAGACCGGACGGGGCGTCGCGATAATGGCCGATGTCGAACGCGACACCTTCCTTTTCGAGCAGGGCAACAACGCCCTTGGCAAAGGCTGCCTGTCCGTCCGCATCCAGTGCGGCGACATCCTTGTCGACGATCTTCAGGCAGACCGACGTATTGGAGCGGGTCTCGTCCTTGACCGCCAGGTTGGCGATCCAGCCGTTGGCTGCAACGAAGTCGAAGATCACCTTGGCATTGGCGTCGGCACGCGCCATCAAGCCCTTGAGCCCACCGACCTTCTCAGCCCAGGCGAGCGCGTCGATGTAGTCTTCGACGCAGAGCATCGACGGCGTGTTGATGGTCTCACCGGTGAAGATGCCCTCGATCAGCTTGCCGCCCGAGGTCATGCGGAAGATCTTCGGCAGCGGCCACGCCGGCACGTAGGTCAGCAGGCGCTCGACGGCGCGCGGCGAAAGAATGATGACACCGTGTGCGCCCTCACCGCCGAGAACCTTCTGCCAGGAGAAGGTGACGACATCGAGCTTGGCGAAATCGAGGTTCTGCGCAAAGGCGGCCGACGTCGCGTCGCAAATGGTCAGGCCCTTGCGGTCGGCCGGGATGAAGTCGGCGTTCGGAACACGCACACCGGAGGTCGTGCCGTTCCAGGTGAAGACAACGTCACGGTCGAAATCGACCTTGGAGAGGTCAGGAAGTTCGCCGTACCCGGCTTCGAACTTGCGCACATCGGCGAGCTTCAGCTGCTTGACCACATCGGTCACCCAGCCGGCGCCAAAGCTTTCCCAGGCGACCATGTCGACGCCGCGCTCACCGAGCATCGACCAGAGCGCCATTTCGACGGCGCCGGTATCGGAAGCGGGCACGATGCCGATGCGGTAATCGGCCGGCACTTCAAGAATGTCACGGGTAAGATCGATGGCCTGCTTGAGCTTCGTCTTGCCGACCTTGGCGCGGTGCGAACGACCGAGCGGAGCGTCGGAGAGAGCATCGAGCGACCAACCGGGGCGCTTCGAGCAAGGGCCAGAAGAAAAATGGGTGTTGTTCGGACGGATGTCCGGCGTGGCAGGCTTCGTCATGTGCTATCCTTCCAGATAGATAGCCCTTCGTTGGGGAAGGGTGTCCCGCCGTCGGAAATATTGCGGGTCTGGAAGGAAGTCAAGCGACTTGTGTCGCAATCGAGAAAATTCATGGCGTCACAGGCAACATCCGCAAAGATGGGGCTGCGCTTGCCGACCGATTGTTACCAGAACGAGAAACGAAGGCCTGCTCTGATCTCGTGACGGGAAAGACCATCGTCGAAACCCTTGGCTCCGGTTGCGCCGGCAAGCGCCTCGGCGCCAAAGCCGAACATGTCGCCGTCGCCGATATGCGAGTAGCGGTAGCCGACGTCGAGCTTCAGGCGATCACTGAGGTCGTAGGAGACACCCGCCATCAGCGCATAAGTGAAGCGCCAGCTGTCGCGACCATCAAACGAGGTTGTGGCCGGCGCACCCGTGCAGGCGCCACCACCCGCAACGCAGCTTTCGCTGGCAAAGGCCGTGTTCCAGCGCAGATTGGTCGCGCCGATACCGGCCCCGAGATAGGGGGTGAAGCCGGCGAGCGTTCCGAAGTCGACATAGGCGTTCGCCATCAAGCCCAGGGCGGAAAAGTCCGCCGTCGTGGAGAAGGCGCAGGACGTGCCGGCACCCTGCCCTGCACAAGGACTAGCCGCCAGGGATGAGCCGTCGAAACGACCCTCGAAATAGTCGGCAGTGAGGTCGGCGCGGAAGGTGTCCGTGATCTGGTAGCCGAGGCCGATCGTGCCCGAAAGCGGTTTGTCGAAGCGCGCGCCGTCAAAAGGGATATTGCTGTAGCTGCCGGTTCCCGCATCAAAGGTGCGGTAGTAGGGATCGCCCCCGTCGCGCCAGCCGCCATAGCCGATGTCGCCGCGAATGTAGAGGCCGCTGCTGCCGGTTGCTTCCTGGGCAATCGTGATTTCAGGCGCGTCGATTAGGGCCTCGTCTGCGGCAAGTGCCGGGCCGGAAAGAAATAGGCCGACACCGAACGCGGCTCCGCAGATCCCGTTTCGCCATTCCATGCCCATGCCCTTTCGCTGCAATTGCCGTCGCCGGACGGGATCCACCCATCAGGCGCTTCGTTCAGCGTTAACTATTGCAAACGGAAGTTAACTCGCGGTTAACCATGCCCGTTAGGATTTGCGCAAAGTTCTGGGCGAAACGACAAAGGCCGCCCGAGGGCGGCCTTCATCGCGATTTGCAGTATCGTATCGCTTACTTGTAGACGATCGGCTCCGGCGGCGGCTCGTAGGGCACTTCGCAGACATTGCCGAAAGAGTAACGCAGACCGGCGCGTGCCTCGTGGACATAGAAGCCGTCGTCGAAGCCCGGACCGCCACCGTTGGCGTAGCCGAACATGTCGCCATCATCGACCTGGCGGAAGCGGTAGCCGACGTCTGCCTTGAGATTGCAGGTCAGGTCGATGGCAGTACCGGCCATGAGCGCGTAGGTAAAGCGCCAGCTGTCCTTGCCGCCATGGTTGGTCGTCGGATCGCATCTGGTGGGGTCGCCGTCTACGCAGCTCGTGTTGCGCAGTCCGTCCCATTTCACGCGCGTGGCGCCGATACCGGCACCGACGTAAGGGGTGAAGGCGCCGTAGGTGCCGATGTCGACATAGGCGTTGGCCATCAGGCTCCAGGCGGACACCGAGCTTATGTCACGCGACACGCAAGGCAAGCCGGGGAAGTTCCCGCATCCGCCACTGGTCGAGCCGTTGAAGTCAGCGCTGCCCCAGTAGTCGAGCGTGACATCGGTGCGCAGGTAGTTGTTGAACTGGTAACCGACACCGCCGCCAATCACCCATGAGTCATCGATATCGGCCGAATCGAAATCCGCGATGGAGCCGCCCGGCCCCCCCTGGTAGAAATTCGCGCCCCGCAGCTTGTTCCAGGCGTAGCCGACGTCGCCGCGCAGATACCAGCCACTGGTCTGGATGACCTCGACGGGCTGCTCGACGATGGGTGCTTCGACAGGCGGTTGGTAAACATCGGCAGCAAAGGCTGCGGTGCCGCTGAGCAAGACTGCAACAACGCCACTCAAAATTCTCTTCATGGCCCACTCCAATACATTCGATTGCTTGGCGCACCATGAAAGTGGTGTCCAAATCCTGACGTTGGTTATGGATAATGAGGGGGAAAGGTTAAGCTCCGATTAACTACAAAGGTTTACCGTGTGCGTTAACCAACGTTAATACTCCGGGTTGCAGCAGACTGTTCTTTAGGACAAAGAAAAGGCCGGTGATGGTCACCGGCCCTGGAGGAAACTGCTGGGCGTATGTTTTTCAGGCTGCGTTGCGCGCGCTGCCGATGACATTGATCAGCCCATCGACGATCCGTTCAACCTGACCGCGGTCATCGCCTTCGGCCATCACGCGGATCAGCGGTTCCGTGCCCGATGGACGGATCAGCAGGCGGCCGGACTTGGCAAGCTCGGCCTCCGCATCGGCAATCGCCTGGCGGACGGCTGCGTCTTCCAGCGGCTTGCCGGCGGAAACGCGCACGTTCTTCAAAACTTGCGGCACCGGCTCGAAGCGGTGGCAAACCTCGCTCACCGGTTTGCCCAGGCGCTTGACCACTGCAAGGATCTGCAGCGCGGCGACGAGACCGTCGCCGGTCGTGCCGAAGTCCGAAAGCACGATGTGGCCGGATTGCTCGCCACCGACATTCAGGCCGTCCTGGCGCATCTGTTCGACGACGTAGCGGTCGCCAACCTTGGTGCGGCGCAGCTCGATGCCACGGCCCTTGAGGTAACGCTCCAGCCCGAGGTTGGACATGACGGTTGCGGCGATCGCGCCGCCACGCAATGTGCCATCCTCGGCCCAGCTGTCGGCGATAACAGCCATCAGCTGGTCGCCGTCGATGACGGTGCCGTTCTCGTCGACGATCAGAACGCGGTCAGCGTCGCCATCGAGCGCGATGCCGATATCGGCACGCACCTCATGCACCTTCCTGGAAAGAGCCGCCGGATGGGTCGAGCCGCAATCGAGGTTGATGTTGACACCATTCGGCTCGGTCCCGATCGACACCACCTCGGCGCCGAGCTCCCAAAGCGCCTGGGGTGCAACCTTGTAGGCAGCGCCGTTGGCGCAGTCGATGGCGATCCGCAGGCCCTGAAGGGTGACGTCGCGCGGCAAGGTGCGCTTGGCGTGTTCGAGATAGCGATAGATGTCGCCGTCAACGCGCTTGGCGCGGCCGATGTCTTCCGCCTTGGCGAGCTGGCCGGACAGATCCTGATCGAGCAACGCCTCGATCTTGGCCTCGATATCGTCGGAGAGCTTGTAGCCATCAGGGCCGAATAGCTTGATGCCGTTGTCCTGGAAAGGGTTGTGCGACGCGGAAATCATCACGCCGATATCTGCGCGCAGCGAGCGCGTCAGCATGGCAACGCCGGGGGTCGGGATCGGTCCGAGCAGGAACACGTCGAGACCCGCCGCCGTAAAACCGGCAACCATGGCATTTTCAAGCATGTAGCCGGAAAGACGCGTGTCCTTGCCGATCACCACCCGGTGGCGATGGGCGCCATTGCGGAAGATCGTGCCGACGGCAATGCCGACCCGCATGGCGAGGTCCGGCGTCATCGGAAAGGTGTTGGACTGACCGCGGATACCATCCGTGCCGAAATACTTGCGCTTCATAAGAACTCCATCGTTCCGCTGGGTCAATGCTGGCTTTGCCTGCTTCACCTGTCTGCGTGCTCCGCGACTGGGTTTCATCGACCAGACCTCATATCATTCCGGCTGTTGCAGTTGCCGTTGCCCCCGCTACCTTGACGCCGAAGCAAAGGCCGAGGGCATTTCGTTTCTTCTTTGACATAAAACCAATGCAAACGGCAGCGACGATAGCATCAGAAATCATTACATCGCGTTACCAAGTGCAATCCTGCGCTTCGGCAACAGAAAGCCGCCGCACCCTCCGGCGCGGCGGCTTCTGAGATAAGCGTCTGAAACCAAAGCCGCTATTGCGGCTGCGGCTCCAACCCACCTTCGGATTCTTCGCCCTTGTTGCCCGACGAACCCTCTTTCTTCACTCCGGCCGAAGGCACGGCAGAGCCGCGGTGCGGCGGGGTGTCGTCGCCAAGGTCGCGCGCCGGCTTTTCGCCACGGATAAGCGCCTTGATCTCTTCGCCGGTCAGCGTTTCGTATTCGAGCAGGCCTTCCGCCAGAGCCACGAACTCGTGGTTCTTCTCGGTCAGGATGGTGCGCGCTGTTTCATAGGCTTCGTCGATCAGACGACGGATTTCGTTGTCGATCTTCTGGGCGGTCGCTTCCGAAACGTTCTTCTGCTGCGCCACCGAATGGCCAAGGAAGATTTCCTGCTGGTTCTCGCCATAGGAAACCTGACCGAGCTGGTCCGAGAAGCCCCACTGCGTCACCATCGCGCGAGCGAGCTTGGTCGCCTGCTCGATATCGGAGGATGCGCCGGAGGTGATGTTCTCCTTGCCGAACGTCAATTCTTCGGCGACGCGTCCGCCCATCATGATGGCAAGCCGCGAGACCATCCACTTGTAGCTCATGGAATAGCGGTCGCCTTCCGGCAGCTGCATCACCATGCCAAGCGCCCGTCCACGCGGAATGATCGTCGCCTTGTGCAGCGGATCGGCCGAGGGAACGTTCAGCGCCAGGATCGCGTGACCGGCTTCGTGATAGGCGGTCAGCTTCTTTTCGGCTTCGGTCATGGCGGAGGAGCGGCGCTCCGCACCCATCATGATCTTGTCCTTGGCGTCTTCGAACTCGAGCATGGTGACGACGCGCTTGTTGCGGCGCGCAGCCATCAGGGCAGCTTCGTTGACGAGGTTCATCAGGTCGGCGCCGGAGAAGCCGGGCGTGCCGCGGGCCAGAACCTTGAGGTCGACATTCGGCGCCAGCGGCACATTGCGAACGTGCACCTTGAGGATGCGTTCGCGGCCGTTGATGTCGGGGTTCGGCACGACGACCTGGCGGTCGAAACGACCCGGGCGCAGAAGGGCCGGATCAAGAACGTCGGGACGGTTGGTCGCCGCGATCAGAATGATGCCTTCATTGGCTTCGAAGCCATCCATCTCGACCAGCAACTGGTTCAGCGTCTGCTCACGTTCGTCGTTACCGCCGCCGAGACCGGCGCCACGATGGCGACCGACGGCGTCGATTTCGTCGATGAAGATGATGCAGGGCGCATTCTTCTTGGCCTGTTCGAACATGTCGCGCACGCGGCTCGCGCCGACGCCGACGAACATTTCGACGAAGTCCGAACCGGAGATGGTGAAGAACGGAACGTTGGCTTCGCCTGCGACCGAACGGGCAAGCAGCGTCTTACCGGTGCCGGGAGGGCCGACGAGCAGCACGCCGCGCGGAATGCGTCCGCCGAGCCGCTGGAACTTCTGCGGGTCGCGCAGGAATTCGACGATTTCTTCCAGGTCCTGCTTGGCTTCGTCGACACCGGCGACGTCGTCAAACGTGACGCGGCCGTGCGCTTCCGTCAGAAGCTTGGCCTTGGATTTGCCAAAGCCCATGGCGCCGCGCGACCCCCCCTGCATCTGGCGCATGAAGAACAGCCAGACGCCGAGGATCAACAGCATCGGGAGAAGCGTGCCGATATAGCTCAGGAACCCGGAAGAGCCGTCGGTTTCCGGACGAACCGTCACCGTCACGTCCTTGGCTTCCAGACGCTCGGTGAGCGCGGTGTCGACCGAAGGCGCATAGGTTTGGAACGTCGCGCCGCTTTCAGAATAGCTGCCGATGACCTTGGAGCCGGTGATCACGACTTCCTTGACGCGGCTCGCATCGACGTCCTTGAGGAACTGCGAGAACGGAATCTCGCGCGAGCCGGTGCGCTCGGTCGGCTGCTGAAACATGCTAAACAGCGCGATCAGCAAAAGCGCTATGATTGCCCAGAGGGCAAAATTACGAAAATTAGGGTTCATCGAACTCCCCGGAACCTGTCACGACCCGCACATTTCGCCGGGCCGCTTTCTTGCCCCTAACATAGGGTTCTGGCGACGCCTTGCCAAGGCAAACCGCCAACTACCGTTCCATTTCTGTCAACAGATCGTGAACCGGCGACCGAACATAGGGCTGACGCCCGAACAATCCGGCAATCATCTCCGCCATGATCAGGTCGAAACCCGGCAAAAAGGTGTCGTAGGGGCCAATGCGAGGCTCCACCTCGGCTTTCGCGACGCAATTGCTGTCTGTGGATACAACCCCAGGCGCGGAAACCGACGCCCGCCTGGCAACGCCCGGTGGCAGTCCTGCGGCAATAAGTCTCTCCTGTTGCAGCTCGCCATCGTTGGTGGCGCCGACCTGCACCATGCCATTTCCGACATTTCGAACCTCGAAACGGCCGTCCCAGATGCCGGCTTCGCCCGGCCGCAGCGTGAGAAGCGGCAGATCCCGCACCTCGCGATAGAGGTAAAGGCCGGTCGCGCGCATGTCGAACACCACGTGTCCCGCGGTCAGCCGCCCCGGTTCGCGCCGCCCGATAAACGCCATCAGTCGCGTGACAGTTTCCGCGGCCAACGGATGCGTCCGGCCACCAATGACACCAGCCATTGCCAGAAGCGCGCGGCGGCAATCGGCGTCGACGTATCCAGCGACAGCAGCGCCGGCAAAGCTCACGACCAGGTTTTCGTGAACGCGCGCATGAAGCTTCAGCCAGGCAGCGGCCTTCACCGACGAGCGTGCCCGAGACACGGCATCCCATGCGGCAGTCGTTTCGTCAGCCGTTTCGGCGAGGCGCTCGCGGGTCCGTACGCGCTCAAAGCGCATATTGACGTTGCTCGGATCGTCGAACCAGCCGACGCCCTCAGCGCTCAGAAAGGCGCGTATGTCGGCACGGCGAAGGCCGAGAAACGGACGCAACACCCAGAAACGCCTGTCGTAGAGCGTTGCGTCGGCCATTCCGGCGCCGCCGGGTCCCTGCCCGCGCTCGGACCGCATCCGGATCGTCTCACGCTGGTCGTCGAGCGTGTGCCCAGTGACAATGCAGGTCGCGCCGAGATCGTCGGCCGCGCTCGCCAGCAGCTCATAGCGTTTTTCGCGCGCGGCTGCCTGGATTCCCGCCACCGGCTTTTCGCCGTCCCAGCGTTTGACGATATGTGCAATGCCGAGGCTCGCACAGAAGTCGGCCATGGCCTGCGCTTCTTCGGCGGAGCCGGGTCTCAGGGCGTGGTCGACCGTGCAGGCCGCAAGTGAAAGGTCGGCGTCACCGGTTGCCTCGATCGCCCGGTGTAGGGCGAGAAGCAATCCTTTGGAATCGCTGCCGCCGGAGACGGCTGCAAGCAGTCGGGCAGGCCGATGGAAAGATAAAAGAAATCGTTTCGCCGTTTCGAGAACGGCCAGGTGCGCCGGGGTCTCAGCAGCCAAAGCGGCTTTGCTCGCTCGTCACCTTTGCGCGCACGGCCGGCGAGGCCTTCGGATAGCGCTTGTTCACCTCGCGCAACGTAGCGCAGGCGGTTTCCTTGTTATCCAGCGCGCCGAGCGACATGCCGAGCTTCAGCAGCATTTCCGGAGCCTTCGGCGATTTGGCGTGCGCCTGGTGCGCATTCAGGAACGTCTTGGCGGCATCGCTGTATTTGCCCTGCGAATACTGCGCCTCGCCCATCCAGAAGCTGGCATCGGCTGCTTTTTCGCCCTGCGGGAACACGTCGAGATAATCGCGGAACTCCTGCTCGGCGGTGCTGTAGTCGCCGGAAAGCACGTGTCCATAGGCCGACTGATAGAGGTCGCCGGGATTGTCGAGCGCTGCGGTCTGCTGATCAGTACCCGGATTGGCGTTGAGCCCGCCATTGCTGCCTGGAAGCGCGACACCGGGATCGACCCCGGGAGGCGTGGCGTTGGCGCCAGGCTGCGCGTCTGTCGTGGTCGAGATGGGATTGCCGCTCTCGTCGAAGACGATCTGTCCGAGCGTCGTCGGTGGCGCGGCACCGGTCGTGCCCTGATTGGCACCCGACGCGGCCATGCCGGTGCCGGGATCGACGGGCGCCATCGTCTGGCTATCCGTCACCTGAGGGGTGACGGACGCCTGATCGCTGGATTTCGGCGTCTGCAGTGCGCCGCTCTTCTTCGGGGAGGCCTTGCCGCTTTCCAGATCCTGGAAGCGGAACTCGTTGTCCTCCTGGAACTTCCGGATCTGCTCCTGCATCTGCAGAAGCTGGAAGCTCATTTCTTCGATACGCCCGTTGAGCGAGCGGATCTGTTCTTCAAGTTGGCCGACCCGTGTGGTTTCGGACGCTTGAACCCTCACGACGGGAAGACTGTGCGAGCCTGCCGTGTCGGCGTGTGTCGTTCGGGCTGCGAGCCCGGAAAGCGGCATGGCATTTGCTGTCTGGCCAAGGCCCGAAAGGGCCGCGAGACCAAGCAGTCCAGCCACGACAAATTTCTTCATTTCATTTGTCCTGTTCGAATACCGGTTTTCCCACCCTGGAATCGAGGCCCGCAATACATCTCGCCGATTCATCTGGATGATTGCCGCACAGTTTTCCAATTACCCTGAAAAAGCAACGGAGTTCGGCCAAAGTGTGGTAAAAAAGCAAAGGGCGGCACAAGGCCGCCCTTATAATTTAGCGATGCGTGATCGGAAGATCACATGCCGGCGCCACCGAGGACGGTGACTGCGCGGCGGTTCTGCGACCAGCACGAGATGTCGTCGCAAACCGCGACCGGCTTTTCCTTACCGTAGGAAATCGTCTTCAGGCGGTTGGCCGGAACGCCACGCGAGATCAGATAGTCCTTGGTGGAAGCGGCACGGCGAGCGCCGAGCGCCAGGTTGTATTCGCGGGTGCCGCGCTCGTCGGCATGGCCTTCGACAGTGACGGCGTAGTTCGGGTACTTGGCGAGCCACTGAGCCTGGCGGTCGAGTGTCTGCTGGGCGTCGGCACGGATCGAGGTCGAGTCCGTATCGAAGAAGATGCGGTCGCCGACGTTGACGGTGAAGTCCTGCTGCGAACCCGGCGTTGCGGAGCCCGCGCCGCCGAGACCAAGCTCGCCGGCGCTGCCCGGAAGGTTCTTCTTCGACGCGCAGCCAGCGATGGCAAGGGTCATGACAAGTGCGATCATGACCGGGTTGCGAGCGAGGGTCTGCATGCGGCCTGCGGCCGGGGTGTCAATTCGGCTCATGCGCCGGTCTCCTTGAGAAGTGTCTGAATTCACGGTTGCCAGACTGTAACCGGAAGCGGTTAATCGCTTTTCAACAGTTATGGTTAACAAATCGATAATTTAAGCTCGGCGCCTGCTAGACCAGCACTTTGCGGCGAGAAAGCGGCGTCGCTGCCACAATCCCCGCCGCAAAGGCGAGCCCACTATTCAAGCCGCGGCGACCAGGCCGGGTCGGAGGCAAAGCCCTGGGTCGGGACGGCCTGCTCGTTGTAACCGGTCAGGTCGATCGAGTAGAGCTGCGGTCCGCCGGCACCGGCGTTCTGGCGGAAAAACATCAGCACGCGGCCGTTCGGTGCCCAGGTCGGGCCTTCGTTGTGGAAGCCCGTGGTCAGGATGCGTTCGCCCGAACCGTCGGGCTTCATCACGCCGATCGAGAACTTGCCGCCCGACTGTTTGGTGAAAGCGATGAGGTCACCGCGCGGAGACCAGACCGGCGTCGAATAGGAGCCGTCGCCGAACGAAATGCGGCGCTGGCCGGAACCATCGGCGCCCATGACATAGATCTGCTGTCGGCCACCGCGGTCGCTTTCAAAGGCGATCTGGCCACCATCCGGCGAATAGGACGGCGCCGTATCGATCGCCGCCGTGCTGGTGAGGCGGGTCGTCGTGCGCGAGCGCAGGTCCATGGTGTAGATGTTGGCGTTGCCGTCCTGCTGCAGGCTCATGATGACGCGCTGGCCATCCGGTGAGAAGCGCGGCGAAAAGGTCATGCCCGGGAAGTTGCCGACCACTTCGCGCTGTCCGCTTTCCAGCTGCAGCAGGTAAACTCGCGGCTGCTGGTTTTCGAACGACATGTAGGTGACTTCCTGGCGGTTCGGCGAGAAGCGCGGCGTCAGAACGATGTCGTTGGAGTTGGTGAGCGCCCGCGGATTTGCGCCATCCTGGTCCATGATCGCGAGCTGACGCTTGCGGGCGGTCTTCGGGCCACTTTCGGCGACATAGACGACACGTGTATCGAAGTAACCCTTTTCGCCGGTGATCCGCTCATAGATCGCGTCCGCAATGATATGGGCAACACGACGCCAGTTTTCAGGCTGGGTGAAGAACTGCTGGCCGGTCATCTGCGAGCCGGCGAACGTATCCCAGAGCCGGAATTCTGCCTTCAGGCGGCCGTCGGCCTCCTGCGTCACGCGACCGGTGACAAGCGCCTGCGCGTTGATGACCTTCCAGTCCTCGAACCGCGGCGCGGCGTCGGGGTTGCTGATCTTTTCGATGAAGGCGCCCCTGTCGATCGGCGCAAACAGGCCCGAACGCTTGAGGTCGGCTGCGACCACGTCGGAGATCTTCTTGCCGAGTTCACCCTGCAGGAAGTCGGTGATCGCGATCGGCAACGGCTCGACGTTACCCTTGTTGATGTTGATTTCGACGACCGCGTTCGCCGGTGTCGCCGCCACAAAGGCGGCCAACAGACCCGCCGCCACCATCAGGGCGCGGAAAAAAGAGCTCTTGATCATAGAGACAAGCCTTTCAGCTTAGTACGAAGGGTTTGCAGGGTTGGTTTGCTATCCGGCATGGGTTCCAATCCCGGCAGCTCTAGAGTGCGAATTCCGAGGGGTCGAAGTTCAGCACGAGGGTATTCCATCCTTTTTCGCCGTCATATTTCTCAGGCGGCAGGTTCTGTAGTGGTGCCGAGCGCCGGAGCGCACGCAGCGTGCTGCTTTCCACGGCGCGTCGCGTTCCTTCGGGACCGCCCGTGGCGGTGACCTCGGGCGTGCCGACGATGTTGCCCGACGGATCCAATTGCACCCGGATCGACACGCGGACTTCCTCAACGCCGGTCAACCCGGCAATCAAGGACCAATTGCCCTGGATCTGGCCCTTCACACCGTCGATCTCGTTGGCGCTAAGGCCAACACCGATGGTCTTCTTGCCGCCCAGAGCCGCCTCTTGCGTCGAGCGCTTGGCGCCACCGGCAGAGGGATCCTGCCGGTTGAGCAGCGCGGCAATCTCATCGGCGTTGAACTTGCTTTCCTCCGTCGAGGCCGCCTTCTTCTGTTCCTTCGGCGTCTGCTCGTTCTTGCGGTCGGGCGTCTTTGCGGACTGTGCCGGCTTTTCGACCTTCGGCTTGGCCGCAGGGGTCGGCACCTTTTCGGGCAGCGCTTCGGCTTCCGGGTTTTCGGCCGGCTTTTCCTCAGCGGGCGCCGGTTCCGGCTTCGTCTCCGGCTTCACTTCCTGCTTGGGCTCCGGCAATGCCGCGACTTCGGTCGCCGGTTCGGAGGCGGGCTTACTCTCCTCGACCTTCTTGATTTCCTGCTCGACCGGATCTGGCGTCGGTTCGGGCTTCTCGTTCTTTTCCGGCGAGGCCGTGGCCTCGCTCTTCGACGGCTTGGCGTTCGGCGTCGGCGGCGTCTTCAGGTCCGTGTCGTTGTCGCCGATATTCTCGGCCGGCTGGTTCGTTTCCGGACGTTTGGTTGGAACCGGCGACGACGTCTCCTTCTTCGGTGCCTTCTTGTCGCCCTGCTGGACCTGGGTCATTTCCGAATAGGGGACAATGTCGACAGGCAAAGCCTCAACGTCGGCGACCTGGAAATCAGCCGGGCTGCCGAGCGAAACCATCGCCCAGGTCAGAACCAGAGCGTGCAGCAGACCAGATGTGGCGAGACTGCCCTTCATGGCCAAGGATCACTTTTCCTGTTCTTGCAGCGTCACGAGGCCGAGGTTCTTGAACCCTGCAGCCGAGACGCGTGCCATGACCTTCATCACCGTGCCGTAGTCGGCGTTGGTGTCGCCGCGGACATAGATGCGTTCGTTGTAGCCGGTGGTGGCGATTGCCTCGAGCTTCGGCACGACCTCGTCGATCGCGATCGGCGTTTCCTGGAGGAAGATCTCGCCGGCCGGGTTGACCGAAACGGTGATCGGCTGCGTATCGGAATTGAGCGCCTTGGCCTGCGTTTCCGGCAGGTCGATCGGCACACCGACCGTCATCATCGGGGCGGCGACCATGAAGATGATCAGCAGCACCAGCATCACGTCCACGAACGGCGTGACGTTGATTTCGCTCATGATCGCTTTCTTGCCGCCGCGGCGACGACGACCGCCGCCCGACCCCTTGGCTCCGCCAACCGACATACCCATCAGCGTGGTCTCCGTGCTCTCTGGCGATTATTGCGCGGCCTGACGCGGGCTCTGCAGCTTCTCGTCGATCTGCCGCGACAGGATCGCGGAAAACTCGTCGGCGAAGGCTTCCATGCGCGCCGACAGCTTGCCGGCGTCGGCGGAAAACTTGTTGTAGGCGATAACGGCAGGGATAGCGGCGAGCAGGCCGATGGCCGTTGCCAGCAGCGCTTCGGCGATACCCGGCGCCACGACCGCGAGGTTGGTCGACTTCGAACCGGCGATGGCCTGGAACGAGGTCATGATGCCGACGACGGTACCGAAGAGGCCGATGAAGGGGGCAGCAGAGCCGATGGTCGCGAGCGAGCCGAGGCGCGCTTCCAGCGATTCCGATTCACGGGCAAGCGTCACGTCCATGGCGCGGTCGATACGCATCTGCAGACCGATCGGCGAACGCGCGCCGCGCTCGAAACTCTTCTTCCATTCGCGCATCGCAGAGACGAAGATCGCGCCCATGCCGGCCGTCTGGCGGTCGGAGAGCGTGCGATACAGCTCTTCCAGCGACTGGCCCGACCAGAACACCTGCTCGAAACCGTCGAGCTGGCGACGGACGCGACCGTAGTTCAGCGTCTTGTCGACGACGATCGCCCATGTCCAGACCGAAGCTGCAATCAGCCCCAGCATAACCAGCTTTACGACAAAGCCCGCTTGCATGAACAGCGACCAGAGGGTCACATCGTGCGTAGCAGCGGCCAATCCAACCTGTTCCATCGTTTTCAGTCCCCGAATCCAAACACCCGGCAAGAGCGGCTCATGCTCGTGACCGGGTAGCCCAAACGTCCTGTTGCAAGAATGCCCCGGCGCCGCCGCTGGTCGCACCATCGCGACCTTTATTAGCTTATGGTTGCCTTCTTGCCGTCAATTTTGGTCAAAGGATGACGTGCACTGCACAAATCCTGATGGGCTGATTAAGACACCATTATGGTTAAGGGAGTGTTACCGTGACTGTGTCTTTCCGGCCGCACCTTGGGACCGCAGCCACGTCTCGGAACTTCCCTCGCCCGCCGGCGTTTTCTCGCCATGACCACGCAAACGACACGACATCGCGACCGGCGGTCCGCCCCGCAGCACTTCGATCAGCGCGATCGCCTGATCCTGGCGCTCTACGCGCAGTTGAAGGCTGAGCGCGAAACGCGCGCCGCCCTGGAGGAAGCGCTCGCCAACGGCGTGCTGTCCAGCGAGGTGCTGCAGGCAATCATCTCCGATCCGATCCCTGCCATCACCAGCGAAGACATCGCCGGCATCGAGCAAGCCCTCGCCCAGGACGCTCGTGCGTCCGGCGCCAAACCGCTGAACGGAGAACGATGATGCCTTCCCGCGCGCTCTGGAAGGGCCAGCTTCGCCTTTCCCTCGTCTCGATCCCCGTCGAGCTTTTCAGCGCCACCCGCTCGGGCGGCAACGTCTCGTTCCGCCAGATCCATGAACCATCGGGCAAGCCGGTGCACTACGAAAAGGTCGTCGACGGCATCGGGCCTGTAGACACCGACGATATCGTCAAGGGTTTTGAGTACGAGTCCGGCAAATACGTGCTGCTCGAGCCGAAGGAAGTGGATACGATCAAGCTGGAGACGAAGAAGACGCTGGAACTCGTCCAGTTCGTCGGAGCCTGCGACATTTCGCCGATCTATTTCGACAAGCCCTATTACCTCGTGCCGACCGACGATCTCGCCGAAGACGCCTATCGTGTCGTGCGCGATGCCCTGCGCGCCGCCTCCAAGGTCGGGCTCGGCCAGCTGACGCTGCGCGGCCGCGAATATCTCGTCGCCGTCAAACCCTGCGGCGACGGCCTCCTGCTCGAAACGCTGCACTACGCCGACGAGTTGCGCAAGGCCGACCCGATGTTCTCGGGCCTGTCGGGCAAGAAGGCGGACAAGGAGCTACTTGATGTCGCGACTGCACTGATCGACCGCAAGACAGCGCCATTCGATGCGGCGGCCTTCAAGGACAACTACACCGCCGCGCTGAAGGATCTGGTCAAGCGCAAGATGAAGGGCAAGACCACGACCGTCTCGGTGAACGAGGACGAGCGGCCGTCACGCGGCGGCGACAATGTCGTCGACCTGATGTCCGCCCTTAAGAAAAGCCTCGAAGGCAGCAGCGGCAAGAAGCCGGCCGCAAAACCGGCGTCGACCTCCCGCCGACGCAAGTCCGCGTGAGGTGACCGATGGCCACCCGCCAGAACCCGCTTTCCGATTACAACCGGCGCCGCGATTTTTCCAGGACGCGTGAACCCGAGGGCAAAGCGGCACCTGCCCGCAAGGGCCAGAAGCGGTTCCTCGTGCAGAAGCATGACGCGACGCGGCTGCACTACGATTTCCGGCTGGAATGGGGCGGTGTTTTGAAGAGCTGGGCGGTGACGCGCGGACCGAGCCTCAATCCCGAGGATAAGCGGCTGGCGGTGCGCACCGAGGACCACCCGATGGCCTATGGCGATTTCGAGGGCACCATCCCGGAAAAGCAGTATGGCGGCGGCACCGTCATGTTGTGGGACACCGGCTGGTGGGAACCCGACAACGATCCGGAAGAAGGGCTGCAGGAAGGCAAGTTGAAGTTCCACCTGCACGGCGAGCGCATGCAGGGCGGCTGGGCGCTGGTGCGCATGCGGCCCCGGCCAGGGGAAAAGCGCGAAAACTGGTTGCTGATCAAGGAAACCGACGACATCGCGTCCGACGAAGGCGAGAGCCTGATCGAGGACAATACGACCAGTGTCTTCACAGGTCGCACCATGATGGAGATCGCCGCCGGAAAGGGCGAAGGCAAGAAACACGTCTGGCAGTCCAAAAAGAGCGCAGCCGCCAATGTCAAGGCTGGGGCAATCGCCGAAGAAGCCCCGAGCCCGAAGACGCGCAAGCGATCAGGAAAACCGCCGCGCTTCCAAAAGCCGCAACTTGCCACCCTGGTTGCGGAGGCGCCCGATGGCGACGATTGGCTGAACGAGATGAAGTTCGATGGGTACCGGCTGCTGGTGGCCGTCGGTGGTGGCGAGGCCCGATGTTATACGCGCACCGGTCTCGATTGGACCGAGAAGTTTCACGCGATTGCCAACACGCTGGCAGAACTCGACTGCAACTCGGCGCTGATCGACGGCGAGGCGGTGGCGGTCTCCGATAAAGGCTCGTCGTTTTCCGCCTTGCAGAAGGCCTTGAAACACGGCGGCGACACACGCTTCTACGCCTTCGATCTCCTAGAGCTGAACGGTCGTGACTTGCGCAAGAAACCGCTCATCGAACGAAAGAGCGAGCTGAAAGCATTGCTCGACGCCATGGGGCCGAAAGGCACGGTGCAATATAGCGAGCACGTGCGCGGCAAGGGCGCCAAGGTCCTGGCTGCCATGTGCAAATCCGGGCAGGAAGGCATCATCGCCAAGCAGGCGGACGCCCCCTACCAGAACCGGCGCACGCGCAGCTGGCTGAAGATCAAATGCACGAAACGCCAGGAATTCGTGATCGGCGGCTATTCGCCCTCATCGAAGAAGGGACGCGCCTTCGCCTCCCTGCTTGTTGGCACATTCGAGGATGACAAGCTTGTCTATCAGGGCCGGGTCGGCACCGGTTTCGATGAAGCGCGAATGGAAGAGCTTTCAGACGCCTTCGCCAAACGCCGGCGCAAGACGCCGCCGTTTACCTCCGTGCCGGACGAGATCGCCCGCGACGCGATCTGGCTGACACCGGATCTGGTGGCCGAGGTCGATTTCGCCGAATTCACCGACGACGGACACATTCGACACGGCGCTTTCGAAGGGTTGCGCCGCGACAAGGAGGCCAAAGCCGTGACACTGGAAAGACCGAAGGCGTCGAAAGAGTCCAAACCCGGCACGAAGAATGCACCGGACAAAGCAGTGCGTGCCTCGGGCGGCACACAGCGTGCACCGGGCAAAACGCCGCGCGCGGCGACTGCGGACGACACCGTTCTCGGCGTTCGCATCACCCATCCGGAGCGCGAGCTGTTCGAGGGAGAGAGCATCACCAAGCTCGATCTCGCCCGCTACTACGCCGTCGTGGCGGAAAAGATGCTGCCCTTTGCCAGCGATCACCTGCTGTCGCTGATGCGTTGCCCACAGGGCGGACGCGGCCAATGCTTCTACCAGAAACATGCCAGCGAGGGTTTTCCTGGCGAAATCCATGAGACGCCGGTGAAGGAATCCTCCGGCGATACCGAGAACTACATGTATGTGCGCGATGCCAAGGGCCTCGTTGCGGCGGTGCAGATGGGAACGCTGGAATTTCACATCTGGGGATCGCCCGTCGACAAGCTGGAGACGCCGGATCGGCTGGTTTTCGATCTCGACCCCGACCCGAGCGTCGATTTTACGACCGTCAAGAAGGCCGCATTGAGCCTTCGCGACGCGCTGGATAAGATCGGCCTGCAATCGGTTCCGATGGTTACCGGCGGCAAGGGCGTGCATGTCATTGTTCCGCTGGCGCCGCGCGCACCATGGGACGATGCCAAGCGCTTCGCCAAGGCCTTTGCCCAGTGCTTCGCCGACCGCGATCCGGACAATTTCATTGCCACCATGTCGAAGGCGAAGCGCAAGGGCAGGATCTTCATCGACTGGCTGAGGAACGAGCGCGGCGCCACCGCGATCGCCCCCTATTCCACCCGGGCCCGTGCCGGCGGACCGGTCGCAACGCCGGTCAGTTGGAGCGAGCTTTCCGATCTCGATGCGGCCAACAGCTTCCATGTCGCCGATATCCTCGAGCGCATAGAAAGCGGTGCGGAACCCTGGGCCGAACTTGGCGGCACCAAGCAGTCCCTGACCAGGAAGATACTGGACGCGCTGCCCGAGTAAGCGGCTAGGCTCGTTTTTGAGCGGCCGCGCGGCAACAAAAAAAGCGCCCTTCAAATAAGGTCGCTGCGATGCTTGCAAGGGCGAACGCTGGCCTAGCCCGCGCTTTGCCTGGCCTGTGTGAACTTCGTCGCCAATGCCTCCGGCAGCCGGCGCGGTCGGCCCTGGCCGTTGATCACCGCGATGATCACCTTGGCGGCGATCAGCAATTGCCCGTCACGCCGGATCTCCTGCAGCAGCACCATCTTGGCACCGCCGGCCTTCTCCGTCACCGTGCCGATCGTCAGGATGTCGTCCATGCGTGCCGGCACCTTGAAGTCGATCTCCATGCGATGCACGACGAAGACGAGGCCCTCGCTGTCTCCCTCGATCGCCAGCGTCGCCTGCTCGACGCCGAGCAGCCGCAGGAAATCCGTGCGGGCGCGCTCCATGAAATGCAGATAGCGGGCGTGATAGACGACGCCGGAAAAATCCGTATCTTCGTAATAAACGCGCTGGACCAGTCGATGGCCGTGTTCGGTCAGTTCGCCTGCAAGCGAGATCAGGGACATGCTTCTCTCCGACAAGAATTTCCCAAATCCTGTGCAGGAACAAAAACGCATTTGCAAGCATTGCAGCTTTGTCACAATCCTATCCTACAGGTGACACAGCTTTCCTTCCTGATCAGGAGATCCGTGCATGAAGATTGCGATCCTCGGCGGCGATGGTTTCGTCGGCTGGCCAACGGCCCTTCACCTGTCCGACGCCGGCCATGACATCCATATTCTCGACAATCTCTCACGTCGCTGGATCGATACGGAGCTCGGCGTTCAGTCTCTGACCCCGATGGATTCGATCCAGGAGCGCACCCGCATCTGGCATGCCGAAACCGGCCGCCGCATCCATTTCAACCTGATCGACCTTGCCCGCGACTACGAGCTTCTGAAGAACTGGCTGGCGGAACATCGCCCCGACGCGATCGTCCATTTCGCCGAACAGCGCGCCGCGCCCTATTCGATGAAGAGCGACCGGCACAAGAACTACACGGTCAACAACAACGTCAATGCCACGCACAATCTGCTGAACGCCTTGGTAGAACTCGAGCTCGATGCGCATCTGGTGCATCTCGGCACCATGGGCGTCTATGGCTATTCGACCGTCGGCGCGGCGATCCCCGAGGGCTATTTACCTGTTGGCATCGAGACGATGGCGGGCGAAACCGTGAGCCAGGAGATCCTCTATCCCTCCAATCCGGGCTCGATCTACCACATGACCAAGTGCCTGGATCAACTGCTGTTCCAGTTCTACGCCAAGAACGACGGTCTCAGGATCACCGACCTGCACCAGGGCATCGTCTGGGGCACCCACACCGAGCAGACCCGCAGGCACGCCCAGCTGATCAACCGCTTCGACTATGACGGCGACTATGGCACGGTGCTCAATCGTTTTCTCATCCAGGCGGCAATCGGTTATCCCCTGACAGTGCATGGCACCGGCGGCCAGACACGCGCCTTCATCCACATCCAGGATTCCGTGCGCTGCATCGAACTGGCGCTGATGAACCCGCCCGCCCGTGGCAGCCGCGTCGAAATCTTCAACCAGATGACGGAAACCCACCGGGTGCGGGACCTCGCCGAAATGATCGCCGCGATCTCCGGTTCGCAGATTGCCTGGCTGCCCAACCCGCGCAAGGAAGCGGCGGAAAACGAGCTGGTCGTGCACAACGAAAAGTTCCTGGCGCTCGGCCTCGACCCGACCCGCCTAAAGGACGGTCTGCTTTCCGAGATCGTCGATGTCAGCAGGAAGTTCGCCTATCGTGTCGATCGCTCGCGCGTTCCGGCCGTCTCCGCCTGGACCAAGGACATCGCGGCGCGCATCGACCACGACCCCGAGGGCAAGCGGCTGAAATCCGTTTCATGACATCACTTGACGATCAACAGGAGGGGCTCCGCTCCTCCTCCCCTGCCTCGTCAAACCATGCATTCGTGACGCTCGTCACCAATGCCGACTACGCGCTCGGCGCCCGCGCGCTCGCCCGCTCGATCCGCCTCACGGACACGCCGGCCGATATCGTCGTTCTCCACACCGGCGGCGTATCGGCGGAGGCTCTCGCGCCGCTCTCCGAATTCGGCTGCCGCCTCATCGAAACCGAATTGCTGCCGCTCTCGGATGCGTTCAACGAGCGGCACGCCCGCAGCAACGTCCACGACAAGGCTCCCTTCACCAAGGGGCGCAAGCCGGCTTTTCACTCGCCTCTCGACAATTTCTGCAAGCTGCGGCTTTGGCAGTTGACCGAATATCGCAGCTGCGTGTTCATCGACGCGGATGCCATCGTTCTCAGAAACATCGACCGGCTGTTTCGCTATCCGGAGTTTTCCGCGGCGCCGAACGTCTATGAAGGCCTTGCCGACTTTCACCGCCTGAATTCCGGCGTTTTCGTTGCCGAGCCATCCACCGCGACGTTCCGCGCCATGCTCGGCAGGCTCGATGCGCCCGAAGCCTTTTGGCCACGCACCGATCAGACCTTCCTGCAGACCTTCTTTCCCGAATGGCATGGCCTGCCGGTGACGATGAACATGCTGCAATATGTCTGGTTCAACCTGCCCGAACTCTGGGAGTGGTCGTCGATCGGCGTGTTGCACTACCAGTACGAAAAGCCGTGGGAGAAAGACCATCCCCGCGTCGAGCAGCTTCGCCCCCTGATCGACCTCTGGTTCGCCTACCTCACCGGCGAGGATATCCCCGACATCGCAACTCTTCCCAATCCGGCTCAGTCATGACACGCGTGCTCGTTTCCGGTGGCACCGGTTTTGTCGGTCGCTTCATCGTCGAACATCTGATGGCCGGGGGGTATGACGTGGTTGTCGGCGGCCGCACCCCACCCGCTCCCGCCTTCTTTTCGAGACCTGTCGCTTTCGTTTCGCTCGCACTCGACCCGGATATCGATCAGCGCGTAGCCTTCCGTGACGTCGACCACTTCGTCCATGCCGCCTTCCAGCATGTCGCCGGCCGTTATCGCGGCGGTGAAGGCGACGATCCGCAAGGGTTCCGCCGCAGTAATCTCGACGGCTCCGTCAGCCTGTTTCAAACCGCCCGCGACCACGGCGTGAAGCGTTGCGTCTTCCTGTCGAGCCGTGCGGTCTATGGCGACCAGCCGTCGGGCGCAGGACTGTTTGAAGATACGCCCTGCCACCCAGAAAGCCTCTACGGCGCCCTCAAGCTGGAAGCCGAAAGCGAACTCGCCAAGCTGGGAAACGACGAATTCGCGACGGTGAGCCTGCGTGTCACCGGCGTCTACGGCCCCTCTGGCAAAGGTGCCACTCACAAATGGCAGCCGCTTTTCGATGATTATCTATCCGGCCGACCGATTGCACCACGCGCCGGCACCGAAGTGCATGGTGACGATGTGGCCGCCGCCGTTCGCCTCACCCTCGAAGCACCGCTCGCCCACCTGACGAGCCGCGTGTTCAATGTCTCCGATGTGCTCGTCGACAACAGTGCCATTCTGGCAATGGTTCAGGATATTACCGGCTCCAAGCACGCCCTTCCGGGCTTAGCCACGCTAATCGCGTTCAACGCCATGAATACCGAGAAGATCCGGGCACTTGGCTGGCAGCCGGGCGGGCTGGAGCGATTGCAGGCAACGGTCAGAAGCCTGCTCGCCTGATGCTGCAAGCGCACCGGACAGCGTCACGCCCGTGCAAATTCAGAGCTTTAAAGAGCTTTAATGCACAGATTATTACCTTAGGTTGTCTCAGAATATCTGCGTTATGGTGGCTGCGCGGGCCGGTCTCGGTCTTCGCTCCACAGCTCAACCTACCGTCGATCGACGGCGCTTCGAAGGAAACCAAAAGATGCCTATCGAGACGTTGAATCCTGAAGTCTGGAAGCTTGTCGGCACTTTGAACGGTGAATGGAGAACGAACGGCGGCAAGGATTTTGGCTGGGGTACGGTCAAAACCTCATCGCAAACCCTGACCGCGAACGCCTTATTGTCTGTCTACAAGCTGATGCACGGCGACCAAAATCTGACGCGCGACTACTACCTCGTTGCCGGCGATGTCTACCACGGCATTCAGGGCTCGCCGTCCAACCCGTCGTCCAACTGGATCTCGGTCGGCTTTTATGCCAACCACATGACTCTGCGCATCGAGGCGACCTCGGCACAAGCGCGTCTCTTGACGTTCGGGCCGAACAGCACGGTCGAGCAGGCAACGATCAGCTTCTCGATCGGCGGCGAACTGAGCGCCGAGAATAGTTCGGAAGGCCCGAAGGCGGGCGCTTCGCTCAGCGCCAACGTCGGCGTCAGCTTCACCGCTTCAGAGGTCTCATTCGCGGCGCGCCCGGGATCGCGATCGATCGAGTGGCACACCAGCTTGCCGCATGTCGGCTGGGTGTCGTCGGGAATGCCGGCAAATCCCGGCCGCCCATCCTATGCCGGCTATATCTGGAACCCGGCCGTGATCATCGAGGTGCCGCAGGGCGTAGTACCCAATCTCAAAGGTCGCTTCGAGGTGGATTTCGAATACAACTGGACGCGCGGCATCCGAAAGCGGTCGTTCACCCCCGGCATCGACCTGATCTATCAATCCCTCACCAAGACCGCCGCCGACGATGTGCAGGAGGAACTGCCGCTTCCCACCATACTGGAGACGCTGCGCTCTCTCGCGGCGACAACCGGGCGGGACGGCAAGACTGATACCTTCCTGATGGCGCTGGAGCGCTCACGCGTCATCGATGCCGTGGGCGATAGCAATCTGGACCAGATTGTCATCGCACCGACCAACATGGCCATCCAGAACTATTTCGACAGCCACCCGCAAACCGCGCTGGAGGCCGTCTCGCCCCAGAACCAAAGCTGGCTCGACACCTGGATTGCCGAGCGGGTCATCAGCACCCCGGCCAACTCGATCGAGGTTGCCAAGCTCAGCACCTCAGTCAAGGGGATCGCGACGATGACAGGAGAATGGTTCGAGTGCGCCGATGGTCTGCTTCTGGTAACCGACACCTATGAAGTCGTGCCCGGCTTGCGCAGCGCCCTGCAAAATCTCTTGAGCAAAGCCGCCTGACCCTATTTGCTCGCGATACATGTAAACAGAAAGGCCCGGCGTCGCGCTCGACGCCGGGCCTTTCCTTCAGATCATGAGTCAAACCGGACCCATGGTCCCCCAACTCAAGCAACCGACAGCAGACCCATCACCGGCTCGATCCGCGCTTTCATCTGCTTTGCCGGTTTCTTATCCGCCGGAAGCACGAAGAGAAGGCTGTGCGAGACGACGATCGCGGCGGCCAGCAGCAGGCCATAGGCCATCAGGATCACCGTCATCGGAACGACGAAGTTGAGCTGTGGCAATGCGCCGAGCATCAGCGGCACGTACCAGGAGGTTGCCGATATGGCACCGGAGACGAGGAAGGTGCTGCGCTGTTTGGTCGACATGCCTTCCATCAGCGAACGGCCAATCTGCATCTTCACCTTCGGCAGGATCACCGCGTGGATGAATGCGCCGTTGATCGTCAGGATGGCGACAATGGACATTTTCGCCCAGACCTTTTCATTGCCGAGTTTGATCGGTTCGAAAAGGCCGTAATAGGCGAGGAAGCCGAAGCCCGTCACCCACAGAAGGATCAAGCCCCAATTGACGATCTTCGACCCGAAGTGGAACACCGCCCAGTGCTCCGGGGTCACCTTCCCCTTGATGAAGAACCTGACGATCATCAGATCGAGAACGGTTGCAGCCCCCAATCCCAGCGCCAAACCGATGAAATGGAGTATGCGTAGACCCGTCTTGAGCGCAGCGACGGGGTCGAGGCTCAGCGTATTGATCAAAGACATGAGACCCATTGAAGGTACCTTTTCGATATCGGCAGGATCACATGGGATTAGCGCCACCCCAAATGGCGCAGCCTACAAAGTTCCTTCAGACTGAATGAAATCGACGCTGAACTATAACCGCTTCTGTCTGTCCCGGGACCGCATGTGATACTGCTATGCCCTTAATCGCCCGGCGCCTTGTTACTGTCGAAATCGGCTGAAAACGCGGCATGGATGTGGCTAAAGTAAGAATACAATAAAGTAGACATACGTCATACACAGATATTCGACACCTGCCTCGGCGATATAGCCCGCTGCTTGAGCGGGCGCCGTCATTAGCCGATATCGATGGCAACGATTTCCGGCGGAGATCCGATCCGTATCGGCAAATTCGAAAGCCCCAATCCACCGGAGACGATCATGTGACGATCGTCTTCGACGATGTGGCCGTAGGCATAGCGGTTGCCGTATCGCGACGGAACAAGCGGCGCATAGCCCAGAATTCTCACTTGGCCACCGTGGGTATGACCGGCGAGCGTCAGTGAAACGCGACGGGGCACGTCGACGAAGATGTCCGGTTCATGCGCCATCAGGATGATCGGGTCGTCGCCGTCAATTCCGGCCAACGTGCCGGGCAGATCATCGAGCCCGGGGATCATGCCGGAGCCATCCGGAGCCGGATAGACGGGCTCGAGTTGATCCGCCAGGCCGGCAAGCCAGAAGGATCGTCCGTCCTTTTGGAGCCGCAGTGCACGATTGTCATAAACCGGGATGCCGACCCCGGCGAGCGCCCTGTGCGCCAGCGTCGGACTATGCCCGGCCCGACGGGCGACCGGATCGTTGAGCCAGTCGTGATTGCCCATGATCGCGTGGACGCCGAGCGGTGCCTTCAGCCGCGCCAATTCCTCGGCCCAACGGGCAGGTTCGACGAAGCCGGTCAAGCGCAGGCTGCTCATGTAGTCGCCGAGCAGGAGGATGATGTCGCCGTCAAGCGCACTCGCCTGATCGCAGATGCCGGCAATCCGGTGCACCGGCATCCAGGGCTCGCAGGCATGGATATCGGCCAGGACGACGACCCTGAGCTTGAGGCCCGGCGGCCAGTTGGCAGGCCGCAAAGCGTAGGACGTCACCAGCGGCCGCTGCAACGGCTCGACCCCCACGGCATAGGCGCTGGTGCCAAACCCAGCCATCACCAGCCCACCGAGAAGCTTGAGGAACCCGCGCCGTGCCAGCATTCACCCTTCCCTTCGATGGATGGACGTCAAGCCGCCTGCCACCTTCATCGCGGCAATGCAGGCAATGGAAGCGCTCGTCCAACGTCGACGGCCGGCGCTTCTCCTAGCGGATCATAGCCAGCACGCCGCCACGCCGAAATACGTCATTCGGCCGTCCGCCTAAGCCATGCGGCCGGGTTTCCCTCAACCGAGATCGATGACGACGATCTCCGGCGGCACGCCGAAGCGCACGGGCGCAATCGAGCAGCCGAGCCCGCCGGAAACGATCAGGCTGCGATCCCCTTCGACCATATGACCATAGGCATAACGATCGCCGAAACGGGACGGCACGACCGGAGAATGACCGAGAAAACGGACCTGCCCGCCATGGGTATGACCGGAGAGCGTCAGAGCGACGCGCGACGGCACTTTCGGAAAGATGTCCGGCTCATGGGCAAGCAGGATCACCGGCGCGTCGTCGCCGACCTGCGCCAGCGTGCCGTCGAGATCGTCGAGGCCCTGCATATGCGTGCGCATCCATTTCTTGCCCGGCACCAGGGCAAGCTGGTCTTCGAGGCCAGCAAGCCAGAAGCCGATCCCATCCTTTTCCAGGCGGATTGCGCGGTTGCTGTAGACGTTGATACCGACGTCGGCGAGCGCCTTGTGACCGAAGGTGAGACCACCGCTGTTCTTCTGCGCGGTCCTGTCCTCCCACCAGTCGTGATTGCCCATGATCGCATGCACGCCGAGCGGCGCCTCGAGCGTCGCAAGCGCCTTCGACCATTCGCTGGAATGCACGTAGCGCGTCACGAGGTTCATGCCGGCGGCATAGTCGCCGAGGAGGACGGTGATATCGCCGCCAAGCGCATTGGCCTGTCGGCAGATCGAAGCGATGCGATTGGCCGACATCCAGGGTTCGCAGGCGTGAATATCGGCAAGCGCCACCACCCGCAGCTTCAAGCCAGGTGTCCAGCCTGCAGGTGTGAGCGAATAGCGCGTTACGTTCAGCCGGGCGAGCGGCTCGATGGCAAAGGCGTAGCCGCCAAGTGCCGCCATACTGGCTATGCCGCCGCCGAGAAGCTTCAAGAGTCCGCGGCGGGTGATCATTCACTCGTCCTCGAGCGTCAGCCGGAACTGCGTCGCCTCAACCTCTTTCGGCGGATTGAGGCCGATATGCTTCCAGGCATTGGCGGTCAAAATTCGGCCGCGCGGCGTGCGCTGGATGAAGCCCTGCTGGATCAGATAGGGCTCGATGATGTCTTCGATCGCATCGCGCGGTTCGGAGAGCCCGGCGGCGATGGTCTCGATGCCGACAGGCCCACCAGCGAAATTCTGGGCGATCATGAAGAGATAGCGGCGGTCGAGCTGGTCGAGCCCCATATTGTCGACGAGCAGCCGCGTCAGCGCCTCATCGGCGATCTGCTTGGTCACCGCTTCGGCGCGCGCCACCTCGGCAAAATCGCGCACGCGACGAAGCAGCCGGCCGGCGATACGGGGCGTGCCGCGCGCGCGCCGCGCAATCTCGCGTGCACCGTCATCGGTCATGCCGAGGCCCATCAGCCGGGAACCGCGGCGCACGATCGATTCCAGTTCCTCGACCGTATAGAAATTGAGCCGCACCGGGATACCGAAACGGTCGCGCAGTGGCGTCGTCAGCAGGCCAAGGCGCGTGGTTGCGGCCACCAGCGTGAACTTCGACAGGTCGATTTTCACCGATCGCGCCGCCGGCCCCTCGCCGATGATGAGATCAAGCTGGAAATCTTCCATCGCCGGATAGAGGATTTCCTCGACCGCCGGGTTGAGACGATGGATTTCGTCGATGAACAGGACGTCGCGCTCTTCGAGATTGGTCAGAAGCGCTGCCAGGTCGCCGGCCTTGGCGATGACCGGGCCGGAGGTCGAGCGGAAGTTGACGCCCAACTCCTTGGCCATGATCTGTGCAAGCGTCGTCTTGCCGAGGCCGGGCGGTCCGACGAACAGCACGTGATCGAGCGCCTCGCCGCGGTTCTTCGCCGCTTCGATGAAGATCTTCAGGTTGGCGCGCGCTTCCGCCTGGCCGGTAAATTCGTCCAGCGACTGCGGACGCATGGTCGCATCGAGATCCTCGCCGCGCTTATCCGGCGTTATCAGGCGTGCGGCATCAGTCATCCATCCGTTCCAATCGATCGGGCATTCGTGTGCATGGTGTCAAAGAATATGGCCGTTTTGCATCGGCCGGCCCGACAACGCAAGCCGTCATCGCGCCAGTTCCTTGAGACCCAGCCGGATCAGCTTGGCGCTGTCGGCATCCTCGCCGCCATTCTTCAGCGCCGCGGCAACCGCGTTTGCAGCCTGATCGCGGGAATAGCCGAGATTGGTCAGCGCCGACACCGCGTCGGAAACCGGCGCCGAGGCAACACCCTCGCCAAGCTCCTGTTTGAGCCCGATCGAGCCGGACATTTCGCCGGCGAAGGCCGGCGCCTTGTTCTTCAGTTCGGTGACGATGCGTACGGCCACCTTCGGGCCGACGCCCGGCGCGCGCGACACCGAAGTCTTGTCCTGCAGCGCAATCGCATTTGCGAGCTCGCCCGGCGTCAGCGTCGACAGCAGAGCCAGCGCCACCTTGGAGCCCACGCCCTGAACGCTCTGCAACAGGCGGAACCACTCGCGCTCCAGAGCTGTCAGAAAGCCGAACAGCTTCAGCTGGTCCTCGCGCACATAGGTTTCGATAAACAGCACCGCCGCCTCTCCCCCCGACCCGAGCTTCGACAATGTGCGCGCCGAACAATGGGCGACATAGCCGACGCCATGCACGTCGAGAACGACATGATCCTCGCCGATTTCGTCGATAGTACCCTTCAATTTGCCGATCATGTGGCGTCGTCTCTCATGGATGGATTGCGGGATGATCGGACCGACCATCGGAAATTAACGGCACCAGCGCAACTACCCCATCAGGGCGGCAAGACGGCTGGTCACCGACAGCCGGTTGTGCGCATGGCAAATGGCGATCGCGAGCGCGTCGGCCGCATCGTTGCCCTTGAACTCGGCCTTCGGCATCAGGACCTTCAGCATCATGTGGATCTGCTGCTTTTCGCCGTGGCCGACACCGATGACGGCCTTCTTGACCGCGTTCGGCGCATATTCGGCAACCCTCAAGCCGGCGCGCGCCGGCACCAGCATGGCGATGCCGCGTGCCTGGCCGAGCTTCAGTGTCGCCGTCGCGTCCTTGTTGACGAAGGTCTGCTCCACAGCCGCCTCATGCGGCTGATAGCTGTGCACGACTTCGGCCAGGCCATCATGCAACTGGCAGAGACGCGAGGCGAGATCCATGTCGCCATCGGATGTCACCGTTCCGGACGCAACGAAGCGCAGCGAATTGCCAAGCGTTTCGATGATGCCCCAGCCGGTACGGCGAAGGCCCGGATCGATGCCGATGATGCGAATCGTGGTCTGCATGAAATTCACCCTATGCTGCGTGTCCGGACGCTGCCAGCAAAAAGTGAACAAAACAAAAACATCCACACGCGGCAAGCGCGGCGGCCGGAAATCTCGAGCGCTGCCCTTGGATTGAGGAATTTTGACCTTACATAGCCATTCAATCAATTTCGCTCAATAAAGGCCTTGCTCATGGCGACTTTCTCCGTCCTCGATCTCTCCCCGATCACCGAAGGCGGCAGCGTCGCCCAATCGCTCGAAAACTCAAGGCTCTTGGCGCAGGCGGCCGAAGAAAACGGCTACAAGCGCTTCTGGCTCGCGGAACACCACGGCATGAAGGGCATTGCCAGCGCTGCGACCTCGATCGTCATCTCCCATGTCGCCGCAGGAACGAAGACGATCCGCGTTGGCTCCGGCGGCATCATGCTGCCGAACCATTCGCCGCTGGTGATTGCCGAGCAGTTCGGGACGCTTGCCGCCCTCTATCCCGGCCGCATCGATCTTGGCCTTGGCCGTGCGCCCGGCACCGACATGCGCACTGCCCAAGCTCTGCGTCGCAACATGGAGGCGAGCGCCAACAACTTCCCCAACGACGTCGTCGAGCTGCAGGCGCTGCTCGGGCCGGTTGCCGAAAATCAGGCGATCATCGCGGTTCCCGGCGCCGATACCAATGTGCCGATCTGGCTGCTCGGTTCGAGCCACTACAGCGCGCACCTTGCCGGCATGCTCGGCCTGCCCTTCGCGTTTGCCTCGCATTTCGCGCCGGACATGCTGCTGTCGGCGCTTGAAATCTATCGCGAACGCTTCACGCCTTCTGTAACGCTGGCCAAACCGCACGTGATGGTCGGCGTCATGGGCGTGGCGGCTGCGACCGACGAGGAGGCGAACTATCTCTTCACGTCGATGCAGCAATCCTTCGTCGCCCTGCGTCGCAACGCCCGCGGCCGGTTCCCCGCACCCGTCGCGTCCATGGATGGCTTGTGGAGTTCGGATGAAAAGATCTTCGTCGACCACGCGATGTCCTATGCCATCGTCGGCGGACCGGAGACGATCCGCAGGAAGATCGAAACGTTCCTTGAGCAGACCAAGGCCGACGAACTGATCATCTCGATGCCGATCTTCGACATGGATGCCCGGCTCAAGTCGCTTCGGCTTTTCGCCAAGGCCCAGCAGCAGCTTTCAAAGGCAGCGTAGCCTCTCAGCCCTTCGCGGCCCGGAAAGCCGGCAGGATCTCGTCCATGCGATCGAAGAAACGATCCGGCCCGAGCGATTTCAGAAACGTCGGGTCGGCGTAGCCCCAGCCGACGGCTCCGGCGGCGATCCGCGCCTTGCGGGCGGCTTCGATGTCACGCGCCTCGTCGCCGATCGCGAGCATCCGCGACGGGTCGATGCCGGCAAACTTGACGACCTTCTTGAAATGCTGCGCCTTGCCGAACAGCGTGGCGCCGCATTCGAACAGGTCGATGGCAGAGGCGGTCTCGCCCAGCGCCTTGCGGATGGCTGCTTCGCCATTCGAACTGACGACCGCGACGCCGACGCTGGCCGACTTCAACCCCGTCAGCATGTCCGAAACGCCGGGGAAAAGCTGGATCGCCTGTGCCCGGGCGGCCATTTCCTTTCGCATGAAAGTGGCGATCTGCGGCAGTTTCCACATCGGCACGCCAAGATGCGCGATGATCTCGCGGCTGCCCATGGCACGCAGCCCCTTGAACTCCTCCACCGTGAGCTGTCGGAAGCCGAAATGTGCAGCGGCGAGGTTGCTCGCCGCCATGAACCACTCTGCCGTATCGGCGAGCGTGCCGTCGAAGTCGAAGATCGCGAACTCATACGTCATCGGTGACACCTACGGCATAATTCCTTTAACCGGAATCGATTCGAGGAGAAAATTATGCAGCAAGTCTAAAGCGTTACAGCGCCCTTTGCGCGTCATATTTGACCGGCGGCACCGTCAAAGAAAAACCCGCGCCCTGCCGGACACGGGTCGATCAAAACCTTCAAGACAGAAAGATCTGGGATCAGGCGGAAAGCTTCGCCATGACTTCGTCAGAAACTTCGAAGTTCGAATAAACGTTCTGCACGTCGTCGTCGTCTTCAAGGATGTCGATGAGCTTCATCAGCGACTGCGCCTTCTCCTCGTCAACAGGCACGGTGTTCTGGGCCTTCCAGATTGCGTTGACGGTTTCGGCTTCGCCGAGCGTGTCTTCGAGTGCCTTGGAGACTTCGCCGATCGCTTCGAAGCCGCAGATGATCGTGTGGCCGTCCTCGTCCGTGGTCACGTCGTCGGCACCGGCTTCGATTGCCGCGTCCATCACCTTGTCGGCGTCGCCGACTGAAAGCTTGTAGGTAATCTCGCCAACGCGATCGAACGAGAAGGAAACCGAACCGGTTTCACCAAGCGCGCCGCCGGCCTTGGTGAAGGTCGAGCGGACGTTGGAGGCGGTACGGTTGCGGTTGTCGGTCAGCGCCTCGACAATAACGGCGACGCCGCCCGGACCGTAACCTTCGTAACGAACTTCTTCGTAGTTCTCCGCGTCGCCGCCGGAGGCCTTCTTGATCGCGCGTTCGATGTTGTCCTTCGGCATCGACTGCGCCTTGGCGTTCTGGATCGCCAGACGCAGCCGCGCGTTCATGGACGGATCGGGCATGCCGGTCTTGGCGGCAACCGTGATTTCGCGCGCGAGCTTGGAAAACATTTTCGAGCGCACCGCATCCTGACGGCCCTTGCGGTGCATGATGTTCTTGAACTGTGAATGGCCAGCCATGGCACCCTCTGCATGCATGAATTTGAATGGAATGGGGCGCCTTATAGTTTTATTGCCGCTTTCCGTCCAGCAGGGGACGTTTCTTTTCAGTTGGCGGAGATGTTCGCGCGGCTGAGAACGAAGGCATGGCCGTCCTCGCGGCGGCAGGAAAGACCCGTTCGTTCCGAGATGCAGGAAAAGGGACCGCCCGACCATGTCACCCCGTAGTCGAGCACCGGCCCGGCAGAGCAGCAGCTGGGATCGCCGACCTCGCGATTGATCGTTGCCGCGCCTGCCCGTCCAAGCGTCGCCCTGACATAACGCGGCGCGATGATATCGCAGGCGAGTTCCGGCCCGCCGTCGGCAGGCTGATAGGTCGGCGTGCCGCCCGCCGGCGTATAGATGCAGCCGATATTGCCTGATGGCATCACGAACGCTTCCTGCTCGGCAACGGGCGAGACCGTCGCCTGGGGAATACCTTGCGGTTGCTGGGCATCAGGAGGCGGCATGCGCGGCGCAGGCGCGCCTCCGGCCAGAGCCAATGTTGAAAAAGACAGAAACGCAACGACGCCGACCGCAAATAATCTCATTGGGCAATCCCGATGTTCAGACGCCCTGGAGGATATAAATCAGCGGTTTGCTTGGCAAGGAACGCAGCGAGACTTTGACGCTCGCCCCGGTCGAGAAGCTCTTGTCGAAATCGTCGCCGAACATGTCGAGGAAGGCGTCGATCGGCGGGCCGCGCCGATGCATCGGCAGGATCAGCGCCGCGCGCAGCCGCGAAACGACGCGGCTCATGCTTTCGGCACCCATCGTCAATCCGCCGTCGACCGGCACCATCAGCACGTCGAGCCTGCCGATCTGCCGGTAATGGCTGTCGTCGAGTTCATGATGCAGATGGCCGAGATGGCCGATACAGAGGCCCGCCACCTCGAAGATGAAGATGGAGTTGCCATCGTGCTCCATGGTCATGGCCCCGGAACGAATATCCGTTGTAACATTGCGGATATAGGCATCGCCGACGACGAGGTCGTGCCGAGCCGGCTCGCCGTCATCACCCCATCCATGCAGCACGTTGCGGATCGCCGGATCCGGCGTCAGCGTGTAGTGGCTGGAATGGGCCTTGTTCATCGTCGCCACGGTCGGCGGCGCCGACGGGCGGAACCAGCCATTATAGTCCGTGGCGATCGAAACGCCGCCTGGCGTCTCGATCAGAAAGGTGGAATGACCGAGATAGGTGATCGTTACTTCGCCAACGGCCATCTGCCCTTTGGTGGCGGCGGCCGGTGTGAAACTGGCGAAAGTGGCCGCAGGCAACGTCTCGGCGATCGCCTGGCATTGGCTTACCTGCGCGGGCGCTGCCTGTGCATGCGCGACCGATGGCCAGAAGGCGTGCAGAAGCCAGATGGCGGCAAAAGTGTAGGCAAGGTAGCGGAGCATCATCCTTCACCTTTCACACCTCGCACGCATGACCTGTGCTCAAGCATATTCGACTTGGGTACAGGTCGTGCGGCCGTTGACAGTGTCGGCAACGAACGCGTCCAATTTGGGAAACGCCGCCGTCATGAGCGAACGGAGGATTGTTCAAGCGCGCCGCAACGTCCAGCCGCAAAGGGCGAGCAGGCGCTCACGTTTGCGTCATTGTGCTGGCATTACGAACAGTGCCGGGCATCCTGTTCACAACGAAACGCCCCGGCGTAACCGCCGGGGCGTTGGATCACAAGCAGCGTGGCTCGTGTTACTCGGCCGGCGTCGCCATCGGCTCGCTCGCCGCAACCGGCTTGCGGCGGCGGAACGAACGCAGCGCGACGTAGAAGACCGGAGTCAGGAACAGACCGAGGAAGGTCACGCCCAGCATGCCGGAGAACACCGCCGTTCCGAGCGACTGGCGCATTTCGGCGCCGGGTCCCGTTGCGATCACCAGCGGCACGACGCCGAGGATGAAGGCGAAGGCGGTCATCAGGATCGGCCGGAGACGCAGCTGGCTGGCCTCGACCGCCGCCTCGATCGGCGTCTTGCCCTCGTCCTCGCCCTGACGCGCGAACTCGACGATCAGGATCGCGTTCTTGGCCGCAAGCCCGATCAGCACGATCAACCCGATCTGGGTCAGCACGTTGTTGTCGAGCCCCCGCGCGAACACGCCGATGAGTGCCGAGAGCACCCCGAGCGGCACGATCAGGATGATGGCCAGTGGCAGGACCCAGCTTTCATACTGCGCTGCCAGTGCCAGGAACACGAAG
Source organism: Ensifer sp. 4252 (assembly GCF_050434565.1). NCBI lineage: Bacteria > Pseudomonadati > Pseudomonadota > Alphaproteobacteria > Hyphomicrobiales > Rhizobiaceae > Ensifer > Ensifer sp. 4252. The sequence continues at coordinate 258,309 of NZ_JBNDIU010000003.1, read as the reverse complement.
ACCACCGACAGCGCGAAGATGAAGACCGCGGTGTTACCAGTCTGGCGTTCCTGGAAGGCGAGTTCCGTCCACTCGAAGGTCGTCCCCTGCGGCAGGATTTGGGCGGCGAGCGCCTCCATCTTGTCGAGAGCCGTGCCGGTCGAAACGCCGGGCGCAGGGTTGCCCTGTATCGGCACCGATACGTACATGTTGTAGCGCTGCACGAGGGCGGGACCCGCCGTGTCGCGGATCTCCACCAGCGTGCCCATCGGCACCAGGGCGCCGGTGGCCGAGCGGACTTTCAGCGCCAGAATATCGTCCCGCTCCAGACGATATTGCTGGTCGGCCTGCGCCCTCACCTGATAGACGCGGCCGAAGGCGTTGAAGTCGTTGACGTAGGACGTGCCGAGATTGATCGACAGTGCCTCAAAGATATTCGGGATCGGCACGTTCAACGTCCTGGCCTTGTCGCGGTCGATTGCCAGGAAGTATTGCGGGCTCGACGCCGAGAACGTCGTGAAGACCCCGGTCAGCCCCTCGGTCTGGTTGGCGGCGCCCATCATCTGGTAGGCAAGCCCCAGCACCCGGCGCATGTCGGCGCTCTGCCGATCCATGATCTGCATCTTGAAGCCGCCGGAGTTGCCGATGCCGCGCACCGACGGCGGCGGCACCGCGATGATGAAGGCCTCCTGGATGCTCTGCAGGCCGCCATAGAGTTGACCGATGATCTGGTTGGCGCCCTGGCCGTGTTTCAAGCGCTCTTCGAAACTCTCGAAGGAGGCAAAGACCACGCCCGAATTGGAGGCGTTGGTGAAGGTCGCACCGTTGAAGCCGGCAAAGGCGACGGCGCTCTTCACCCCGGGAACCTCCTGGATGATCTTCGACGCGCGCTTGACCACGGCATCGGTACGGTCGAGCGAAGCACCATCCGGAAGCTGGATGACGACGATGGCGTAACCCTGGTCCATAGTCGGTACGAAGCCGCTCGGCACGATCTGCGCCATGTACCAGGTGGCGCCGAGCAGGCCGACGAAGACGATAAGCGCCGCAGCGAGCGCCGTTTTTGTCGAAATCAGCTTGCGCACGATCCAGGCGTAGCCTTCAGCCATACGGTCGAAACCATTGTTGAAACCGTTCGCCAGCGACCGGCCAAACCGGGTGAGCCGGTTGCCGCTTTCGTGGTGATTGTTCTCGTGCGGTTTCAACAGGATTGCCGCAAGCGCCGGCGACAGCGTCAGCGAATTGAAAGCGGAGATCACCGTCGCCACAGAAATCGTGACGGCGAACTGCAGATAGAACTGGCCGGCAATACCGGGGATGAAGGCCGTCGGGATGAAGACGGCGGTCAGCACCAGCGAGATCGCGATGACCGCTGCCCCCACTTCGTCCATGGTCACGTGCGACGCCTCGCGCGGGGTCATGCCGCGTGCCAGGTTTCGCTCGACGTTTTCGACCACGACGATGGCATCGTCGACGACGATGCCGATCGCCAGCACCAGGCCGAACAATGTCAGCATGTTGAGCGAGAAGCCGAACGCGTAGAGGAACGCGAAGGTGCCGACGAGCGACACCGGGATCGCCACGATCGGGATGATCGCCGTGCGCCAGGATTGCAGGAAGACGAGAACCACGAGTGCCACCAGAATGGCGGCCTCGCCGATCGTCTTGTAGACCTCGTTGATCGATTCGGAGATGAACTCGGTCGGATTGTAGACGATCCGATATTCGAGACCCTCGGGAAAGTCCTTCGAAACGTCCGTCATCACTTTCTGGATCGCGTCGGCCGCGTCGAGCGCATTGGTGCCCGGCCGCGAGAAGATGCCGAGCGCCACTGCCGGGCTGCCGTCCAGATAGCTGTTGTTGACGTATTCGCGGGCGCCGAGCTCGATGCGCGCCACGTCCTGCAACTGCACCAGACGTCCGCTCTCCGTCGCCTTGACGATGACGTAGCGGAACTGCCGGGCATCGCTGAAGCGGCCGTCGGTGGTAACCGTATATTGGAACGCGCTGTCGCCCGGCGTCGGCGGCGCGCCGATCGAACCGCCGGACACCTGGACGTTCTGCTCGCGCAGCGCCTGGACGACGTCGCCAGCGGTCATTCCGTAGGCCGAGAGTTTTTCCGGGTCGAGCCAGACGCGCAGCGCATATTCGCGCTCGCCGAACAGGATGACGTCGCCGACCCCGTCGAGACGAACCAGCAGATCGCGGATGCGGGTCCGGGCGTAGTTCGAGACGTAGAGTTGGTCGTAGCGTTCGCTCGGCGACAGCAGATGCACCACCATCATCAGGTCGGGCGAGCTTTTCGCCGTTGTGATGCCGATGCGCCGGACGTCCTCGGGCAGGCGCGGTTCGGCGATCGACACGCGGTTCTGCACCAGAACCTGGGCCTGATCGAGGTCGGTTCCGAGCTTGAACGTGATGGTCAGTGCCATCGAACCGTCGGCGGTTGAATAGGAGGACATGTAGAGCATGTTCTCGACGCCGTTGATTTCCTGCTCCAGCGGCGTTGCTACCGTATTGGCAATGGTTTCGGCGTCGGCGCCCGGATAGGCCGCGCGAACGACGATGGTCGGCGGGGCAATTTCGGGGTACTGCGCCACCGGCAGCTGGAAGTAGGCGATGCTGCCGACGATCAGCAATACGATCGAGAGCACCGATGCGAAGATGGGGCGGTCTACGAAGAAATGGGCAAACCTCATTGAGCGCTCCCCGTCGCTTGAGCTTCGGGAGGCAGCTCGACGATCTCAGGCTTCACCTTCGTGCCGGGCCGCGCCCGCATCAGGCCGTTGACCACGATGATCTCGTCGCCGGTCATGCCGCTGCGGATGACACGATAACCATGCAGCTTGGGGCCGAGCCGCACCGGCTTGGTCGTGACTGTGCCGTCTTCGCGCACTTCGTAGACGATGCGTTCGTTCTGGTCGGCGCCGATCGCTTCATCGGGAATGAGCACGGCCTTGTAGGTGTTCGAGCCCTCTAGTTCGGCGCGACCGAACAGACCCGGCTGCAGCACGTAACTGGGATTGTCGAAGCGGGCACGCACCCGCATGGTGCCGCTTGCCTGGTCCAGTCGGTTCTCGGCGAAATCGAGTTTGCCCTTGAACGGCGCCTCGTTGGAATCGGCAATCGATACCATAACATCGAGCGCGCCGCCGCCCTCCTGCAGGGCGCTACCGCGTTCGCGAGCAACACGCGCATAGGAAAGCAGACGACGCTCATCGACGTCGAAATAGAAGTCGATCGGATCGAGCGAAACGATCGTCGTCAGCACGGTCTGGTCCGCCTGAACGAGGTTGCCGGTCGAGATCAGGCGGCGGTCAACGCGGCCGGTCAGCGGCGCGGTGATCGTCGTATAATCGAGATCGAGCCTGGCGCGCTCGACCGCGGCTTCCGCTCCGCGCACGCTGGCCTGCGACGAAAGCAATTCCCGGCGGTGATCGTCAAGCGTCGAGACTGAGAGTGTGCCAGTCCCGGTCAGGGATTCCGTGCGCTTGAACTGGGTCTCGGCAAAGGCGAGAGACGAACGCGCCGACTCGAGCGTCGCCTCGGCCTGCGACAGCGCGGTCCGATAAGGGCGCTGGTCGATGACGAAGAGCTTGTCGCCCTTCTTCACCAGGGCACCATCGGTGAAGTTGACCTCGTCGAGATAGCCCCCGACGCGGGCGCGCACGGAAACTTCATCGACTGCCTCGAAGCGACCGATGAACTCGTCGCTGTCGATCACATCGCGAACGACCGGCTTGGCGGCGGTGACGGTGGGAAGCTGCGCATCCTGCGCGACCGCGTTGGTCACCGTGAAAAGGGAAATCGAAACACCGAAAATCATCGGCAAATGCCATTTTGAAAACATGCACGCTCTCCGGATGCACCGACAGCGCCGCGCGTCAAATATGACGCCCAAAGGACGCTGTCACGCTTGAAACTCGCTGCATAATATTCTCCTCAAATCGACGCCGATCCAAGGAATTATGCAGCAAAATCGAGAACGCCCGGCACGGGACATTGGTCGTCCGAATACCTGCGGCGACATTTCGAACCCGCAATCCTGTGCTGCGGATGGTATTCAATATGGAAGACTTGCGGGCGTCGGCCGCGTCCGAAACGGCACTGACGTGGCGTTACCCTGCCATCATTTCGCGGGGTTGTCACCTTGAAAAAAATCAATTCCGGGAAGGCGATACGCGTGTAAACCCGCGCCTTGGTCAGGCGCGGGCGAGAGGATCGGGCGACCGAAAATCGTCAATCCGAGGATGGCTCAGGCCCAGAAATCCGGGATCGTTTCGGTCAATCTCGGACCGAGGCGCAGCGGCGCGATCTTTTCGGCAAGGCCGGTGCGGTCGGAAATCTCGACGCCGAGGCCGCAGATGGTTGCCGGCCCGGACGCCGCCTCGAAGCGCCCTTTCGGCATCTTCGAAATGAACCGGTTGAGCGGTTCTTCCTTGTCCATGCCGAGCGAGGAATCATAGTCGCCGCACATGCCGGCGTCGCTCATATAGGCGGTGCCGCCATTGAGGATCTGATGATCGGCCGTCGGTACATGGGTGTGGGTGCCAACGACGAGGCTCGCGCGTCCGTCGACGAAATGGCCGAAGCACTGCTTCTCGCTCGTCGCCTCGGCATGGAAGTCGAAGACGATGGCGTCCGCCTGCTCGCCGAGCGGGCAGGCATCGAGGATCGCTTCCGCTGATTTGAAGGGGTCGTCGAGTTCGGGGTGCATGAAGACGCGCCCCATGACATTGGCAACAAGCACACGTGCGCCGTTGCGGGCAAAGAACAGGTTCGATCCGCGCCCGGGCGTGCCTGCGGGATAATTGGCGGGCCTTAGGAACTGATCGTGCCGCTCGCAGAAGACGACGGCCTCCTTCTGGTCCCAGACATGGTTGCCTGTTGTGACGACATCGGCGCCGGCATTGATCGTCTCGAGAAAGATATCTTCGGTGATGCCGAAGCCGCCGGCGGCGTTCTCGCCGTTGACGATGACGAAGTCCAGCTTCAGGTCACCGACCAGTCCTGGAAGACGCTCCCAGACCGCCGTGCGGCCCGTCTTGCCAACCATATCTCCCAGAAACAAAAGCCTCATGCCCGTTCAATCCCACCAGAGCAGTTCCGGCAAAAGAGGTTTTGCGTCCGGAACTGCGTAAAACAACAAAGAGATAGAGCGTTTCCACGAATCCGTAGATTGCCTGAAATGCTCTAGAAATGTCGAAACCCGCTCTCCGTGAGGACGGCATCCAGCGCGACGTCGTGCGGTTCAGCGGGCACTGATGCCACTTCCTGGCAGTCGAATGCAATCCCGATCAGCTTCGGCAAGTGCCCTTTGTTGCGCAGTTTGTCGATAGCGCGGTCATAATACCCGGCGCCGTAGCCGATGCGATGGCCCGTCGCATCGAAGGCCGACAGCGGCACCAGCATGATATCCGGATCGAGTTCCGGGGCGTCGGGCCCTGGTCCCGTCGTGCCGAAACCGGTCTCTATAATGCGTGCTCCGTTGAGCAATTCGCGAAACACGATCGTCTTCTTGTCGATGATGACAGGCAGGCAGAGCCGCGCGCCGCGATCCCTGAGGCGCGCCATCAGCGGCCGGATATCCACCTCGGAACGGATCGGCCAGAAGCCGGAGACGATGTGCCCGGGATCGAGCGCAATGACGTCGCCGGCGTGATCGGCCATCGTCATGCTTGCTTCGATACGGATCTCCGGCGCCATCGCGTCGCGAAGCGCCAGACTATCCCTGCGCAAGGCGGCTTTCAGATCCTTTGGTGACATCATTCCCCTCCGACAGACTAGGCGTAACATTCGACCGGCGTCACATTCTTTTCCCGAAATGAAACAGAACGCCGTTTTCCGGTCGATTTCCCGCCTCGACGCCCGTGGCATAGCGCGTTGCGGCCTTTAGCTCGAACCACGTCACCGCCGGTTTTGCAACAGTTTGCGACAGTCGAACGGTTCATTCCCGCAACGGCACAGAGTTAGCGTTCCGTTCATCATGGGCAACGGTTCCGCTTTCGCATGCGTGGGGCCGCGTGCAAATACAGACATGATTTCAAATAATTAGCAGGAACTAATGCCCGCGTTCGATGTATGGACGCGCTCCTGCAGGCAGCAGTGGAAAAGCCGACGTCCATGAAGGACCAGATGAACGAACTCGAACCGTTGGAATTGCGTTGCCTGACGCTGGCCGCCCGCGGCCGCACGCGCCAGGACATGATGCGCGAAACCGACATTCCTCTCGACCGCATCGACAGGGCGCTTCAGGACGCCATGCGCAAGCTGCAGGCGGGCAACCTTGCAGAAGCGATCTTCCGCGCCGCCCGTCTCGATATTATTTCATAACATCCAGAGCGACCGATAGACCGCATGCCGGTCCATTGTCTCCCGCCATTGCTCAGCGCGCCGCAGGTGATCGAGCCCGGCATCGCGCAACAGATACGGTTTGTCGCGCGGCATCGCCGGCGGCGGCTCCATGCACGCGGCTGCCAACAACGACCGCCCCTTTGATAGAAGCCGGGCGCGGATAGTGGCCTGGAGATCGGAGAAGAAGGCAAGAGCAAGAACGCTCATCGGGGCAACCTTGATGTCTATCGGTCGAGCCAATTGTCCTCGCCTCGTTGACATCTGACAAACGAATTGCAAGCATGGCTACTATCAGAAACTCTGATGGTAAAAACAATGTCCGTCCCCCTCGACAGCGATCTGCTCAGAACCTTTCTCGCCGTTGCCGACGCCGGCAATCTGACACGCGCCGCCGACAGCATCGGCCGCACGCAGTCCGCCGTCAGCATGCAGCTCAAGAAACTCGAGGACATGCTCGGCGACCCGCTGTTCGAGCGTCATTCGCGCGGCGTGGTGCCGACGGCACAGGGCTTGCGTCTCGTCGACAATGCCCGGCGGATCGTGGCGCTGCTCGACGATACGGCAGCATCGATGCGCCTGCCGGCGCTCGACGGAACGGTCAGGATCGGCATCTCCGAGGAATACATCAACTCCACGCTTCCGAAAGCCCTTGGCGCCTTCGCCGCCATTCATCCCGGCGTGGAAGTGACGGTGCAGCAGGGTGTGTCGATGTCGAACGTCAACGCCCTTGCCGCCGGCGAAATCGACATCGCCGTGGTGTTCGAGCCGGGCGGACCGACAAGGAACGAAGTCCTCATGGTCGATCCCACCGTCTGGGTCACCTCGGACCAGCACGCGGCCCATGAACGCCGGCCCCTACCGATCGCCACCTATACCTATCTGGCAGGCGGGTGGTGCGATGACCTTGCGATGAAGAGCCTGAGGAAGCGTGGGCGCGAAAGCCGCGTCGCCTATGCGAGCCGAACCAGCAACGGCCTGATCGCTGCCGTGATCTCGGGGCTTGCCATTGCGCCGCTGTCGCGCAGCGCCATCCCGACCGGTTGCCGCGAACTGACCGAAGAAGACGGTTTCAGCGTCATCGACTTCTCGAATGTCGTGCTGCGCACCCGACCGGGCAATCGATCGCAGACCGTCGATGCAATGGCCGACGCCATCCGCAGCGCTTTTGCCACTGGCTGAGATCGTTTTTTGAAGGGGAAAAGTGCGATCCACACAACCGATGGATATTTTACGATCCCGGGTGCCTACAAAGTAGGTGGGTGCCATATGTCCGGACCCACGAGCCCGGCCAGGGACAGCTCCCTTGAGATCGAGTAAGGCCCCGGGGATTGTGGATCCTGTCGGGAAGCGCAGACCGCATCCAACATATAGAGCCTATCCGTGCGTCGCGCCAGTGGCGGCCCGACGAAAGAGCTCAGTTTGTCGAAGACGTTGCCCGGCCATTGAGCTTGGCGGCAATGGTGTGGATCTGCGAGGTGACTTCGGAGAGCGCCGAGGCCAGGATTTCCTCGCTTCTTGCCTGGTCGGTGAGAGTGCTGTCGCGCCCCCGCTTGAGGGTGTCGACTTCGGCTTCGAGCGCCTTCAGCCGGCGGTTCACTTCACTAAGCTCGTCCATGACCATGATGCCGGCCATTACCGTCAGCCTGAGGTCGCCGATCTCGCCGAACTGGGCCTTCAAGTGACCGACATACTGATCGAAGTTGGTGGCCAGTTCGATCAGATGATCTTCCTGTCCCTCTTCGCAGGCCATGCGATAGGCCTTGCCGTCGATCGATACTGTCACCTGCGCCATGTCACGTAACCTCAGCGGTCGAGCACCGCTCGAATGGTTTCCATTGCCGTCACGAGGCGTCGGGAAACCTCGCGGTTGACCTCTTCAAGTCGGTTTGCCCGGAATTGGGATTGGTCGAGTTCCTGTGCCAGTCGCGACCGGTCCGTATTGACCCGCCGGACCTCGCCCTCGAACTCGCCGAGATCGCGTTCCCTGTCAAAACGGCTGTCGATCGCGTTTTCCAGGGACTGAACCGCGTTCTTCAGTTCGTCGATCGCCGCTTTGACCGTCTTTGCCGGCATGTTTTTCGATACCTCGCCCGTGAGGCCGAATCGCCAGAATCCCGTCCGCCGCTTCGGCTCACTCCTTTTTAAACCTATTACGCAAATCTCAACAATGCCAACTGTAGCAAAGCATTACGGAAGCTGTGGATGGTTTGTATAGCCGGCTCATCCGGCCGCAGCGCAAAAACTCTGCTGCGACGCGATATCACCCCTTGAAAACCATGCTGCCAATGGCCGCGGAAGGCCCGTATTTGTTGACTCGCGCGGCGCAGATGCTATGTGTCTGCCGCTTCTTGCACGGTCTTTGGAGGATAGAGACCGTCCCCTGACCACCGAACTTAAAACGGAACAGTCATGATCTCTCGCGAAAAACACGACCGGATGGCGAATGCGATCCGTTTCCTCTCCATGGACGCCGTCGAGAAGGCAAATTCAGGTCACCCCGGCCTGCCCATGGGTGCGGCTGACATAGCGACAGTCCTCTTCACGCGCTTCCTCAGCTTCGACCCGAAGAACCCCGCCTGGCCGAACCGCGACCGCTTCGTGCTGTCGGCCGGCCACGGCTCGATGCTGCTTTATTCGCTGCTCTATCTGACGGGCTACGAAGACATCTCCATCGACGAGATCAAGAATTTCCGCCAGCTCGGCGCCCGCACCGCCGGCCACCCGGAATACGGCCATGCCGCCGGCATCGAGACGACCACCGGTCCGCTCGGCCAGGGTATTGCCAATTCCGTCGGCATGGCGATCGCCGAGCGCAAGCTGCGCGACGAGTTCGGTTCCGACCTGATGGAGCACTACACCTATGTGCTCGCCGGCGACGGCTGCCTGATGGAAGGCATCAGCCAGGAAGCGATCGCGCTTGCCGGCCACCTCAAGCTCAACAAGCTGATCGTCTTCTGGGACGACAACAACATCTCGATCGACGGCCCGATCTCGATCGCCGACTCGACCGACCAGCACGCCCGCTTCCGCGCCTCGAACTGGAACACCATTGCCGTCGACGGTCATGATCCCGAAGCGATTGCCGCTGCGATCGATGAGGCGCAGAAGTCCGACAAGCCGACGATGATCGCCTGCAAGACGACGATCGGTTTCGGTGCGCCGAACAAGGCCGGCACCCACAAGGTTCACGGCTCGCCGCTCGGCGCCGAGGAAATCGCCGCCACCCGCAAGGCACTCGGCTGGGAAGCCGAAGCCTTCGTCGTTCCGTCCGACGTGCTCGACGCCTGGCGCCTCGCCGGCCTGCGCTCGACCAAGACCCGCAAGGACTGGGAAGAGCGCCTCGACAAGAGCGACGCCGAGAAGAAGGCACAGTTCGTTCGCCGCTTCTCCGGCGAACTCGAAGGCCGCCTGGCCTCGGCCATCGACGACTACAAGCGCAAGCTGGCCGAGACCAAGCCGTCGCCGGCAACCCGCAAGGCCTCCGAAGACGCGCTCGAAGTCATCAACGGCGTTCTGGCCGAAACCATCGGCGGCTCGGCCGACCTGACCGGCTCCAACAATACCAAGACCAGCCAGACCAAGTCGATCACCCCGACCGACTTCTCCGGCCGCTACATCCACTATGGTGTGCGCGAGCACGGCATGGCGGCTGCGATGAACGGCATGGCGCTGCATGGCGGCGTCATCCCCTATTCCGGCGGCTTCCTGATCTTCTCGGACTATTGCCGTCCGTCGATCCGCCTGGCGGCGCTGATGGGCATCCGCGTCATCCACGTGCTGACGCATGATTCCATCGGCCTTGGCGAAGACGGCCCGACGCACCAGCCGGTCGAGCACATGGCGGCGCTGCGCGCCATCCCGAACCTCTTGATGTTCCGCCCGGCCGACGCCACGGAGACGGCCGAGTGCTGGCAGCTGGCGCTTGAGAGCCACAACCGTCCGTCCGGCATCGCGCTCACCCGCCAGAACCTGATGGCGGTGCGCACCGAGTATGAGGAAGAAAACCTCTGCGCCCATGGCGCCTACGACCTGATCTCGGCCGCCGACGCCAAGGTGACGATCTTCGCCACCGGCTCGGAAGTCGAAATCGCCGTCAAGGCCTGCCAGGCACTGACCGCCAAGGGCATCTCGACCCGCGTCGTCTCGGTTCCCTGCTTCGAGCTCTTTGCCGAACAGAGCGAAGACTACCAGCAGGCGATCATCGGCAACTCGCCGGTCAAGATCGCCGTCGAAGCCGGCATCCGCCAGGGTTGGGACCACTTCATCGGTTCGGACGGCACCTTCATCGGCATGTCGTCCTTCGGTGCTTCCGGTCCCTACAAGGAACTCTACAAGCACTTCGGCATCACGCCGGAGGCAGTCGTCGCCGCTGCGGAAGCCAAGCTTTCCTGATCAAGCCGCAGGGCGCGCTCGAAAGCGCGCCCTGCTTTTTTCCGACCATGCCATTCAGACAGGGAGAGACCCGATATGACAGTGAAAGTCGCCATTAACGGTTTTGGCCGCATCGGCCGCAACGTGCTGCGCGCCATCGTTGAATCCGGCCGCAAGGATATCGAAGTCGTTGCCATCAACGACCTCGGCCCGGTCGAGACCAACGCCCACCTGCTGCGTTTCGATTCCATCCACGGCCGTTTCCCGGCTGACGTGAAGGTCGAAGGCGATGCGATCATCATCAACGGTGGCAAGCCGATCAAGGTCACTGCGATCCGCAACCCGGCCGAGCTGCCGCACAAGGAACTCGGCGTCGACGTCGCGATGGAATGCACAGGCATCTTCACCGCCCGCGACAAGGCAGCCGCACACCTGGAAGCCGGCGCCAAGCGCGTCATCGTTTCGGCTCCGGCCGACGGCGCTGACCTCACCGTCGTCTACGGCGTCAACCACGACAAGCTGACGAAGGACCACCTCGTCATCTCCAACGCATCGTGCACGACGAACTGCCTTGCACCGGTCGCCAAGGTCCTGAACGACGTCATCGGCATCGACCACGGCATGATGACGACGATCCACTCCTACACCAACGACCAGCCGTCGCTCGACCAGATGCACAAGGATCTGTACCGCGCCCGCGCTGCGGCGCTGTCGATGATCCCGACCTCGACCGGTGCTGCCAAGGCCGTTGGCCTCGTTCTGCCGGAACTGAAGGGCAAGCTCGACGGCTTCGCCATGCGCGTTCCGACCCCGAACGTCTCGGTCGTCGACCTCAAGTTCGTCGCCAAGCGAGAAACCACCAAGGAAGAGATCAACGCAGCGATCAAGGCAGCCGCTGACGGCCCGCTCAAGGGCATCCTCGGCTACACGCTCGCGCCGAACGTCTCGATCGACTTCAACCACGACCCGCATTCCTCGGTCTTCCACATGGATCAGACCAAGGTGATGGAAGGCAAGTTCGTGTCGATCCTGACCTGGTACGACAACGAGTGGGGCTTCTCCAACCGCATGTCCGACACTGCGGTAGCGCTCAGCAAGCTCATCTAAGACAGATGTTTCGCGCCCTTTCCCAAACGACGGTCCGCTGGCGTTCGCTGGAGGGGGAAGGGCTCGAACATCTGACGCTGACACAAATCGACACAGCTGACGGCGCGGTCATCCGCGCCGTCAGCGTTCTGATCGGCAGCCGCGGCGGCACGCCCTATGGTGTGCGCTACCGGATCGATTGCGATGCCGGATGGCTGGTACGAAAGCTCATGGTCGATACGACCGCTGGCCGGAGCCTTCATCTGCGCTCGGATCACCCGGGCCAATGGATGACGGCGAGAGGCATGGCGCTGCCCGAATTCGACGGCTGCATCGACATCGACCTCGCCGGCACGCCCTTCACCAACACGCTGCCGATCCGCCGCCTCGGCCTTGATCGCAAGGCCGGCACCGCCAGGCTCAAAATGCTCTACGTGCCGTTCGACACGTTCGAGCCGGTCGTGGACGGCCAGCACTACACCTGCCTCGATGACTTCAGGCTCTACCGCTACGAGGCCGAGGACCGCAGCTTTGCCGCGGACCTGCCCGTGGACGAGGATGGCCTCGTCATCGCCTATCCCACCCTTTTCCAAAGACTATCACCGGAGACGATCTGATGACTTTCAAGACCCTCGACGACCTGACCGACATTGCCGGCAAGCGCGTGCTTGTGCGTGTCGACCTCAACGTGCCGGTCAAGGACGGCGTGGTCACCGACGCAACCCGCATCGAACGCGTCGCGCCGACCCTTCGCGAGCTGTCGGAAAAGGGCGCCAAGGTCATCCTGCTCGCGCATTTCGGCCGCCCGAAGGGTGAGCCGGTCGCCGAAATGTCGCTGAAGACCATCGCACCGGCAGTGGAAGACATCCTCGACCAGCGCGTTCACTTTGCCGCCGACTGCATCGGCGACAAGGCCGCAAACGCCATTGCCGAGATGAACGACGGCGACGTGCTGCTGCTCGAAAACACCCGCTTCCACAAGGGCGAGGAGAAGAACGAGCCTGACTTCGTCAAGGCGCTTGCCGCCAACGGCGACATCTATGTCAACGATGCGTTCTCCGCCGCCCACCGCGCCCACGCCTCGACCGAGGGCCTTGCCCACCACCTGCCCGCCTATGCCGGCCGCACCATGCAGGCCGAGCTCGAGGCACTTGAAAAGGGTCTCGGCCAGCCGAAGCGCCCGGTCGTTGCCATCGTCGGCGGCGCCAAGGTCTCGACCAAGATCGATCTGCTGCAGAACCTCGTGAAGAAGGTCGACGCACTTGTCATCGGCGGCGGCATGGCCAACACCTTCATCGCCGCAAAGGGCGTCAATGTCGGCAAGTCGCTCTGCGAGCACGATCTCGCCGATACCGCCAAGGCGATCATCACTGCAGCAGCTGAGGCCGGCTGCGCCATCGTCCTGCCGGAAGACGGCGTCGTCGCCCGCGAATTCAAGGCCGGCGCCGATAACGAAGTGGTCGATGTGACTGCCATCCCGGCCGACGCGATGATGCTCGACGTCGGTCCGAAGTCGATTGCTGCGGTCAACGACTGGATCTCCAAGGCCGAAACACTGGTCTGGAACGGTCCGCTCGGGGCCTTCGAAATTGCCCCCTTCGACAAGGCGACGGTCGCCGTTGCCAAGCATGCAGCAGCGCGCACGCGCCAGGGATCGCTCGTGTCGGTCGCCGGCGGCGGCGATACGGTTGCAGCCCTCAACCACGCCGAAGTCACCGACGATTTCAGCTATGTCTCGACCGCCGGCGGCGCCTTCCTCGAGTGGATGGAAGGCAAGCCGCTGCCGGGCGTCGACATCCTCAAGCAGCAGAACTAAGCCGAACTTTCAGGCGCGCGGACCCTCCCGCGCGCCTGAAGCACAGAAAAAACCAAGACAATTCAACCGATTAAAATAATTTAAATCGTTTCAGTCGCTTTTCCTGCCTTTTTCCCGGACAATTTCACCTGTTACTCGCGCCCTTGTTTCGGGGCGTGGCGGTCGTTTGCGCACCGTCGGTCCCGAAACTGTTTCAGTGGTCGCCTGGTCTGCAGATCGGCGCTGAGCGGGATGAGGCAACGCGTGTGGTTTCCGCTCGCATCCCGCTCTACTTATTGAGAACGATCACGGTTATGATTTGGTCCGGCCCGGCCCAAACCAACGTGACCTAGGGAGAAAAACATGAGCGAAAGACTGGAAGACATCGCAGTTGCCATGGTCGCAAACGGTCGCGGCCTGCTCGCCGCCGATGAGTCCACGGCAACGATCAAGAAGCGCTTCGACGGCATTGGCCTCGAATCAACCGAGACATCGCGGCGCGACTATCGCGAGATGCTGCTTCGCGCCGACGAGGCGATGCGCAAGTACATTTCCGGCGTCATTCTCTACGAGGAAACTCTGTTCCAGAAGGCGGCCGACGGCACGCCGCTGGTGGACGTCATCCGGGCCGCCGGCTCGATCCCCGGCATCAAGGTCGATGCCGGCGCCAAGCCGATGACCAATTTCCCGGCGGAAACGATCACCGAAGGTCTCGACGGGCTCGCCCAGCGATTGACGAAATATTACGAAGCCGGCGCGCGCTTTGCCAAATGGCGCGGCGTCATTGCCATTTCGGACACATTGCCGAGCCCCGGCGCCGTCAGGGCGAATGCCCATGCGCTGGCGCGCTACGCGGCGCTTTGCCAGGAAGCCGGTATCGTTCCGATCGTCGAGCCGGAGGTGTTGATGGACGGCGCACCTGGCGACCACTCGATCGATCGTTCGCAGGACGTCACCGAATGGACGTTGCGCGTAACCTTCGATGCGCTTGCGGAAATGCGGGTGAAGCTCGAAGGCATGATCCTGAAGCCGAGCATGGTGATCGACGGTAAGAAGGCACGCAAGGCGTCCGTCGCCGAAGTCGCCGAGCGCACGATCAAGGTGCTGCGACACACCGTGCCATCAGCCGTTCCCGGCATCGCCTTCCTTTCCGGCGGCCAGACGACGGAGGAGGCAACGGCCCATCTCTCGGCAATGAACACCGCCCACGATTTGCCTTGGAAGCTCACCTTCTCCTACGGCCGCGCCCTGCAGCAGGAGGCGCTTTCCGCCTGGAACGGCAAGGCCGAGAACGTCGCCGCCGGCCAGCGCGCCTTCTCGCACCGCGCCGAAATGTGCAGCCTGGCCGCTAAGGGCAGCTGGAAGAAGGACCTGGAGAAGGCCGCGTAACCGCGATCCTTAGCCAAATCGAGGAACAACGTGAGGGGCCGCTTGTCGGCCCCTTTCGCTGGGGAAATGCCTGTTTGGCGAGGAGGACCACCCCATTTGCCTCATCCCTGCGCATTGTGGCGGGCATCCGGCGACCTGACGTCCGTCAAGTCAGATGACCTCTCGCCCAATGACTTGGGCTGACTGGATTCCTCTGAGTGGCGCCGGAATGAAGGAAGATCTGGCTGCTGCTTATGGAAAGACGCCAACTTGTCACCAATACAAGTTGGCGTCTTTGCCCACCCCGATGCCTGCCTTAAGCCTTTCGATCCAGGCCATCAGGCGGCGCGGATCGCCGCCGAACCAAGCGGAAGCGAGCACTCATGACTTCTTTTGCCCCCGTGCGCACCGTCGACTATGTCACCGTCGACGTCTTCACCGAGGATCGTTTCGCCGGCAACCAGCTCGCCGTCATTACCGACGCACGCGGTTTGAGCGATGCGCAGATGCAGGCGATCGCGACCGAGTTCGGCTACTCCGAAGTCACCTTCGTGCTGCCGCCCGACGATTCGGCCAACACCGCGCGGGTGCGCATCTTCACGCCGACGATGGAGATCCCCTTCGCCGGACATCCGAATGTCGGCACCGCCTTCGTGCTTGGCCAACAGGAACAGATTTTCGGTCGGGCGCCCGGCGATCACCTGCAGTTTGAAGAGCTCGCTGGCCTGGTCGAAGTCGCCTTGTCGCGGACGGACGGCGCGGTGACGAGCGCGCGGATCGTCGTGCCGCGGGCCTTGAGCATCGGCCCAAACATCGATGTCGAAACGATCGCCGCCTGCGCCATGGTCGCGCCCGATGCCATCAGCACGCGCAACCACGCGCCGGTACGCGTTTCCGTCGGTCTGCCCTTCGCAGTTGCGGAACTGAAAGACGTCGCTGCACTGTCGGCGGCGCGTCCCAACGTCACCGCCTTCGAAGCCGCCAATGGGCGTTACAAGCCGGACGAAGACAGCTTCAGCCTGTTCCTCTATGCCCGCTCGGCCGAAAAGCCCTGGCAGTTGCGCGCTCGCATGTTTGCGCCGCTCGACAATGTCATCGAGGACCCGGCGACCGGAAGCGCCTCGGCTGCGCTCAGCGCCTATCTCGTCTCGCTTCTGCCCGAAGAGACCATCGACGTCGATCTGACGATCGAGCAAGGCGTCGAGATGGGGCGCCGTAGCATCATCGAGGTCAGCGTCAGCAAGCACGGCGGCACCGTGCGCAGGACCAGCATCGCCGGCGCCTGCGTGACTGCGATGCGCGGTTCCATCGCGCTTTAGACCTGAGAGGACAGGCATTCAGAAGAGCGCTTCGGTCAAGCCCGGGCCGGCGCGTTCCACGACGTCGTCGATAAATTGCGACTTGGCCGCGGTGTAGCTGTCGCCGTCAAAGCTGAATGTCGCGGCCAGGCGTCGCTTCAACGCTGCGTAGGCGTCCGCCGTCTCACGGCTTCGGCGCAACTGATCACGAAAGATCAGACGACGGCGATGGGTGTCGTTGAAAGGTGGGCAGAGATAGACGCGCTGCCCAGGGGATCCGTGCCTGGCGAATGCCCAGACGCCATCATCATATCTGTTCCCCCGTGATGCAAAACCATCGGCAACGAGCGCTGCGCTGCCGCCAGCAATCGCTTCCGGCCCGCATATTGTCACGTCGATATCGATGATCGGCTTTGCCGCGAGCCCCGCAACGGCGGTGCTGCCGACATGGTCGATCGCGATCACTGTGGGGCCTAGCAGGCTCGCTATGTGCTTCGACATCTCGGCAAATGCGAGTGGCCAGCCATTGTCATAGGCAACGACTTCAACCAGGGTCGGCATGCGTCTTCCTTTTACCCAAGGCCATGATGCCCGCCCAATCCCGTTGGGCGGTCAAGGTGACAGCAGTTAGGTGGTTTCCTTCGGCACCAGCGCGACGATATCGCTGAAGATATCCTGCCATTCCGCATCGTCCATTTCGGCGAAGCCGAAACTGCGCAGCAGGAATGCCCCTTCGGTCGCAAGAAAGGCGAGGCGCGCGCGGCGCCCCTCCTCGGTCGACAGATCGAGACTGTCGAGACGCCCGCGGTACCACACCCGGTTTTTCTCCATGTGGTCTTCGCGCTGCAGCAATGCCGCCATCATCCCCGACGTGCGGGCGTTTTCCGCCGTGTTCATGCGCGCCGTCACCTCCGCATGCGCACGCATCGCCGTCACCGGATCGGTCTCATCTCCGACTTCTGCCGCCACTGCGCTGTCGAATTCGTTGAACCAGCGCTCCATCATCGCGTCGATCAGGCCGTCCTTGTTGCCGAAGCAGTATTGAACCCCACCCTTGGTGATGCCTGCCGCCTTGGCGACCGCGTCGATCGTCAGACCGGCGGCACCGACCGCGCTCACGGTCGCCTCCGCCGCATCCAGCACCTTGTCGCGATCGATCGTCCGGCGTCGTCCCATTTCCGATTCCCTCTTTCAATTCCATACGTATGTATTTATATAATCGCTGACGTTAACAAGGCCATAGGTCCCGCAGGCAGCGGGTCGGCCACAGAGGTGTACCATGTCCCCGCATAATCGCTGGCTCATTCTGGCCATCGTGTCGAGCGCGCTGCTCCTGATCGTCGTCGATATGACCGTGCTTTACACGGCCCTTCCGCGGCTGACCCACGATCTCGGCGCCTCTGCGTCGGAAAAGCTCTGGATCGTCAATGCCTACGCGCTCGTCGTTGCCGGCCTGCTGCCGGGGCTCGGCACGCTCGGAGACCGGCTCGGCCACAAGCGGCCGTTCATTGCCGGTCTCGCCGTGTTCGGCCTCGCTTCGCTGCTCGCCGCCTATGCCCCCAACCCGTCGATCCTGATTGCCGGCCGTGTGCTTCTGGCCGTCGGCGCCGCCCTGATGATGCCGGCGACGCTTTCGATCATCCGGCTGACCTTCACCGACGAGCGCGAACGGGCACTGGCCATCGGCGTCTGGGCCGCCATCGCCTCGGGCGGTGCGGCGATCGGCCCGGTGCTCGGCGGTTTCCTGCTCGAATACTTCTGGTGGGGCTCGGTGTTTCTCATCAACGTCCCGATCGTCGCCGTGGCCTTGCTGCTCGGCCTGGTCGTGCTACCCGACAGCAAGGGCAACAAGGCCCATCCGTGGGATCCTCTCGGCTCCTTCCAGATCATGGTCGGACTGGTCGGGCTTGCCTATGCCATCAAGGAGATGAGCAAGCGCGAGCCCTCGGCGCAGGCCGGGCTCATCGCCGCCGCGATCGGCGCCGTAGCGCTTGTTCTCTTCGTGCGCCGGCAGAGGCGCAGCCCGCACCCGATGATCGACTTCGGCCTGTTCCGCAACGCCGCCTTTTCCTCCGGCGTCGCCGCAGCCCTCGTGGCATCGGCGGCCCTCGTCGGCGTCGAGCTCGTACTCAGCCAGCGGCTGCAGCTTGTCGCCGGCTTTTCACCGCTTGAGGCCGGCATCTTCATCCTGCCGATCCCGCTCGCCGCCTTCGTCGCCGGGCCGCTCACGGGCATGATGCTGCCGCGCCTCGGTGCCGAGATGGTGCTGCGCACCGGCCTGATCACCGCGGCTGCCGGCCTCGGTGCGTTTCTTGCCGTGCACGAAGCCGGCGTGCTCGGTCAGATCGTCAGCCTGGTCGTTCTCGGCCTCGGCATTGGCGCTTCGATGACGGCAGCCTCCAGCGCCATCATGTCCAACGCCCCGCCGGAACGCGCCGGCATGGCCGCCTCCGTCGAGGAGGTTTCCTTCGAGCTTGGCGGCGCCATCGGCATTGCGGTGCTCGGCAGCGTGATGTCGGCGGTCTACACCGCCTTCGTCGTGCTGCCGGAAGGCACCGGCATATCGGCGATCGCACGCGACAGCCTGGACGAAGCGCTGATCCTGGCGGCAACGCTCTCGCCTGACGCAGCTGAAAGCCTGGTGGGGCTCGCCAAAGCGGCTTTCGAGAAGGCGTTCGTCGCCGTCGTCCTTTTGGCAACCGGCCTCCTGTTTACCACCGGCGCCAGCATCTGGTGGTTTACGCGAGGCAATCGCCTACAGCGCCGCGCGTCTTATTAGACGCGCAAAGGTCGCTGTAGCACTTTGAATTGCTGCATGTTTTTATCCTTAAATCGGCTACGATTTAAGGAAACATGCAGTAGCGCCGGTCGGATCCTACCGGGCACACTGATTTCAGGTGGTCAGTGCTTCGCTGCCTCGCACTGGGCGATCGCTTCCACCATCGCCTGAAAACGCACGTGGTGGCGAACGGCGTCCAGATCGGAGTCCTGCTTGAACCACAACAGCTGGTAGCAGGAACTTTGCGGCAGCAGGCTCTCGAGCATGTCGAGCGCCGTGTCGACATCGCCGAGGATCGAATAGACGCAGGCCGTGTTGTAACGCGCGACGATATCGTCCGGGTCGATGGCGATCGCGCACGCCGCCCATTCGCGCGCGCGGTCCCCCTCGCCCATGTGGGCGAGCGCCAGGGCGCCGCGATGGGCCGGACCGGAATTCTCCGGATGCAGCTCCAGCGCCCGCTCCGCCCGGGAAATGCCGATCTTCGCCCAATGTCCCCGCTCGGTCTCCTGGCCCAGCGACTTGTAGGCGCTCATCAGATGGATCGGCGAGAGATAGTCGTCCGGGCTGATTTCCGCAGCCCGCTTGAAGAACTGGATCGCCGTCTCGAACTCGCCGCGCATGAAGAGAAAGCGGCCATAGTGAAAGTTTGCCTCGTAGAGTTGAGGATCGAGCGTCAAGGCGCGCTCGAACTCGGCGACGGCCTCTTCGCTTTGCCCATCCTGATGCAAGACCAGGCCACGAGACGCGTGGGCCTCGGCGAGGTTCGGATCGAGCGCCAGCGCCCGCTCGCTCGTGCTCAAAATACTCTCGAGCGGAAACTCGTGCTCATGCCAGTCGCGAAGAGCGGATTCGCAATCGGCGATGCCGGCATAGGCACGGGCAAAATTCGGGTCGAGCTCGACGGCTTTTCGGAACATGCGCCGGGCAAGCAGCAGATAGGAGCGGGTCCAGGCATGCGAGAACCGCCGCCCGCGCAGGTAATAGGTGTAGGCCTCGACGCTCGTCGTCGGATCGCTCTCGATCGCCTTCTTCTCCTCCGGCAACAGCTTGATGCGCAACTGATCGACGATAGCGTGCGTGATCTCGTCCTGGATGGCGAAGATATCGGTGAGGTCGCGGTCGTAGCGGTCAGCCCAGAGATGCGTGCCCGTCAGCGCATCGATCAGCTGCCCGGTGATGCGCACACGGGTTCCAGCCTTGCGCACACTGCCTTCGAGGATGAAGCGAACGCCGAGCTCCTGCGCCACGGCTTTGACCCGGACCGACCGCCCCTTGTAGGTAAAGACCGTGTTGCGGGCGACGACGTGCAGCTGCGAGATCTTCGACAGATCG
Organism: Ensifer sp. 4252; assembly: GCF_050434565.1. Taxonomy (NCBI): domain Bacteria; kingdom Pseudomonadati; phylum Pseudomonadota; class Alphaproteobacteria; order Hyphomicrobiales; family Rhizobiaceae; genus Ensifer; species Ensifer sp. 4252. Next base: position 237,944 of record NZ_JBNDIU010000003.1, on the reverse strand, counting down.
GTGATGATGTCTTCGGTTATGCCGTCGGAGAAATATTCCTGCTCCGGGTCATGGCTCATATTGGTGAAGGGCAGGACCGCGACGGACAGCCCGTAGCCGTCGTCCACCGTCACCGTATGGGTCCCGTTCAACACCTTGGCGATCTTGGTCGGCGCCCCCAGTGCCACCGAATAGACATGCACGCCCGCCGCGATGTTCTTCAGCGCGTGCTGTCCCTTGTCGACGAAGCCGACATCCAGCCTCGAGCCGACATGGTCACGAACCGAAGCGGAAACGGCGATCCCGGAGGGCTCAGCCAGGCCTTCGAGCCGGGCTGCGACATTGACGCCGTCGCCGAAGATATCGCCGTCCTCGACGATCACGTCGCCCAGATGCACGCCGATGCGCAGTTCGATACGCTTCAGCTGCGGCACGTCTTCGTTGCGGATGAGCATGCCGCGCTGAATGTCGACGGCGCAGGCAACCGCGTTCACGACGCTCGCGAACTCGACCAGAATGCCGTCGCCGGTCAGCTTGACGATCCGGCCCTTGTGTCGGCTGACCTTGGGATCGACCAGCTCGTTCTTGTGCCGCTTCATGGCGGCCAGCGTACCGGTTTCGTCAGCGCCTATGAGGCGGCTGTAGCCCACGACATCGGCAGCAAGGATGGCAGCAAGGCGGCGTTCCAAGTAACCCCCGAATTCATCTCCGTGATGAAGCGGACAATCTAGCGCGTTCTTCATGATCTGTCCTGCGCACTTTTCCAGCTACTACTATTGATCGAGTAACGGCATAGCAGAGTAGATCGCTCGGCACAGTTTCCAAAGGCACAACCGTGGTATCGCATCGCGATGAGCTGGACCCGTCAGGGTCGAATAAGGACCGTGACCATCATCATGACGATCGCGAATACGGCGATCTTCCAGAAGTCGCGGCGCTGCCTCAGGCCCGGCAGGCCGATCGGCCAGATCAGCTGGATGGCCATCGCCAGAAGCAGAATGATCGCCAGCGCCTTCGACATATCCAGCCTATCCTCGGGGGAAGTTCCCGCAACCCGGCGGAACTGTCACGCCGCCGTCACCTTGTCGTCGTAGCTGCGCCTGCCGTCAGGACGTGCAGCCGCTTATGATCCCGGAATTCGATACCGATTCTTGGGATGATGCATTAGAGGGCTATTGTTTCCGCCGGCGATTTGCAATGACCGGCCGGACAGAATCCGGCTGGCAATTCGGGGCACGCCGCCCTAACTTGCTGACGGCAGAACGATTTTCGGATGGATGATGAGAAAAAACCTGCTCCCCGTCGCCTCTCTCCTGCTGGGCACGCTGTTTCTCTTCCTTGGCAACGGCCTGCAGGGCCTGCTTTTGCCAGTCAGAGGCACGGCCGAGGGCTACCCCACCACCATCCTCGGCCTGATCGGCACGTCCTGGGCGGCCGGCTTCGTGCTTGGCTGCTTCTTTGCACCGAACGTCGTCAAGCGCATCGGCCATGTGCGCGCCTTCAGCGTCTTTACCTCGATGATTGCCATCGTCGCGCTGATGACCGGCATCCTGATCGACCCGACCTGGTGGCTGATCCTGCGTGCGCTCACCGGCTTTTCCACCGCCGGCACCTCGATGATCATCGAAAGCTGGCTCAACGAGCGCGCTACCAATGAGAGCCGCGGCGTCATCTTTTCCCTCTATATCGCTATCACGCTCTTCGGCGTCGTCGGCGGCCAGATGATGATCCCGTTCGGCGATACCTCCACCAGCACCCTCTTCATGATCTGCGGCATTCTCTATTGCGTCGCGATGCTGCCGACCCTTTTGTCGAAGGCCGCCTCGCCACAGCCGCTGAAGCAGGTCCAGCTCGACCTGCGCGGGCTTTACCGCAACTCCCCGGTCTCGTTCCTCGGCATCCTTCTCGTTGGCATCGCCAATGGCGCCTTCGGCACGCTCGGCGCCGTCTTCGGCCGCCAGGCAGGCCTCTCCGACAGCACTGTCGCTGCGATGATGAGCGTGGCGATCTTTGCCGGCGCGGTGATGCAACTGCCGGCCGGGCGCCTGTCCGATCGCATCGACCGGCGCTACGTGCTTGCAGCCCTTGCCGGTGTCGGCGCGCTTGCAGGGCTCCTGATCTTCCTGGTCGAACCGAGCCAGGTCTGGATCGTGCTGACGCTGATCGCGATCTATGGCGCGGCGGCCAACGCGCTCTACCCGATCGCCGTGTCGCATGCCAACGACTTTGCGACGGCCGAAGATTTCGTCAAAGTTTCCGGCGGATTGCTGCTGCTCTACGGCATCGGCACCATTATCGGCCCGACCATCGGCGGCCCGGTGATGACCGCGACCGGCCCCTACGGGCTATTCATGATCACCGCTTGTGCTCATATCCTCATCACCGCATACGCCATCATCCGCAGCCGCATGCGCGCGCCGGTTCCCGTCGCCGAGCGCGATGCCTTCTCGCCGATCAACGCCGGAACGGCCATGACGCCCGAGAGCCTGCAGCTCTCGCCGCGCGCCGCACCGTTCGATGAAACACATGATGACGACGACGGCGATACCGACCCCGAACGGGAGGAGAAGTCGAATGGGCCTGTTTGACGAAGACCAACCCAAGAAGAAGCTGGTGCATGAGATCGGCAGCGACCTGTCGCTGCTGTCCGTCGATGAACTCACGCAGCGCATCGCGCTGCTGAAGGAGGAAATCGTCCGGCTCGAAGCGGAGCGCGAGCGCAAATCCGCAAGCCGATCGGCGGCTGAAGGCCTGTTCCGCTGACGGACACACAAGGACAAGCGGCCCGAAACGGCGCTTTCTTAACGGTATATTAAGCATTCTCTGCGATTGTCTGTTTATCCGGAGCTTTCCGGACTCAGACAATTTCTCCGACTGGCGAATGGGTCTGATTTTTCTCCCTGTTTTACCTTGAGAGCCGCTTTCCGCGGCTCTTTTTTTGTTTTGACATAGTTTGCCGTAAAGAATTGTGGAGATTAACCCTTTCTTAAGAATGCTCTTGCGCGAAATGCGCTATGGCATCATTCTTCAGGCATAGAGGCCGGCAAGGAAACTTTTCCCAAAGCCGCCCGTTACCCGACTGTCGTGATGCGTTTGAACCAGGGAAAACAGGTCATGTCCGAAAGAGGATTGAATACCGTCAGTTTCGCGGGACACGCGGCGGCGTCGGCGCAGTTCAAGGCGCTCTATTCGGAAGGCATGGGTCTGGTCGAAGAAACCGCGAGCTATCTCGACGGTCCCGGTCGCTTGGCCTCCAAGGTCCTGCCCCGCATGGCATCGGTCCTCTATGCAGCCGAATCCATGCGCCTGACCACCCGCCTGATGCAGATGGCATCCTGGCTCCTGCTTCAGCGTGCCGTCAACAACGGCGAGATGAGCCGCGACCAGGTGCTGTCGGAAAAGAGCAAGGTTCGCCTCGACAGCTTCAACGTCGACCGCAGTGCGCCCGGCTGGAGCGAACTGCCGGAAGCGTTCCGCGACCTCATCGAGCGTTCGCTGCGTCTGCAGAACCGCGTCGCCCTGCTCGACCGCGAGATCTACCGCCCGCAGGAAGCCTCGACCTTCGTTCCGGACAACCAGAACGGCGTCAAGGCGCAGATCAAGCTCTTGCAGACGGCCTTCGGCACCAACTGATAGCAGGCAAGATATTCGGCAGTTTGCTGCCAACAAAACGAACCCGGCCTTGAGCCGGGTTTTTTCATGCGTCGGTCGAGCAGTCTCGCATGCTCTCGAGCATCAAAGATCGGCCCTTGGGCGAGAAACAGAAATCCGGACAACAAAAAGCCCGGCAGGGCCGGGCTTCGAAAACGCGCCAAGAGAGCGTGTGATTAGAGGCCGAGGCCTTCGAAACGCTTCTTGAACTTGGAGACGCGGCCGCCGCGGTCCATGAGCTGCTGGTTGCCGCCCGTCCAAGCCGGGTGCGACTTCGGGTCGATTTCCAGGTTCATGGTGGCGCCTTCCGAACCCCAGGTCGAGCGGGTTTCGTATTCGGTGCCGTCAGTCATGACCACCTTGATCAGGTGATAGTCGGGATGGATGTCTGCCTTCATAACGATCTTCCTAGAGTTCCAGGGTCCAATTGTCGCAAGGCATTGCGACTTCGAGACCGAACACGTAAATGAAGCCGCGGACCGGCTGATGGGCCACGGCTTCCCAATTCGATGCCGTGCCTATACATCAAGGTCTGCGGGATAACAAGTGCCGCGCGGAAGACTCATGGGCAAACCCGCCCCCTCCGTGATTGGCGAACGGGGGTCATGTGTCCGAACGAGAAAACCAGGTGCCAGCGCGTAAATCCATTCGCCCTCTCGCCACGCTGCTACCCTACCTCAAGCGCTACCGCCATCTGGTCATCGGCGCCGGTATCTCGCTCGTTATCGCTGCGGTGACGACCCTGACGCTGCCGCTTGCCGTCAGGCGCATGGTCGACAACGGCTTCTCCAATTCCGACAGCGGTTTCATCAATACCTATTTCTCGATGCTGATGATGCTCGCCATCATCCTCGCCTTGGCCAGTGCCGCGCGCTACTACTTCGTCATCACCCTTGGCGAGCGCATCGTCGCCGATCTCCGGCGCAACGTCTTCCAGCACGTTACCCGCCTTTCCGCATCGTTCTTCGACGTCAACCAGTCGGGCGAGATCGTCTCGCGGCTGACCGCCGACACCACACAGCTCAAGTCCGCCGTCGGCGCGACGGCATCGGTCGCCCTTCGCAACCTGATCCTGTGTCTCGGCGCCATCGGCATGATGGTCTATACCAGCCCGAAGCTGTCGAGCCTGGTGCTGGCGGCAATCCCCGTCATCGTGTTTCCGCTGGTCGGCTTCGGCCGCTCCGTCCGCCGCCGCTCGCGCCAAGCGCAGGACACGCTGGCGACGGCATCGGCCTATGCCGGCGAGGCGATCGCCGCCTCGCGCACGGTGCACGCCTTCAACAGCGAGGACATCGCCAACAACCGCTTCGGCACCGCCGTCGAGGATGCCTTCGGCGCGGCGCGCGCGGCGATCAAGGCACGCTCGGTGCTGACGGCCTTCGCCATCACCATGGTGTTCGGCAGCGTTGTCGCCGTGCTCTGGTTCGGCGCGCGCGATGTGCTGGCAGGCAATCTCTCGGCCGGCACTCTCAGCCAGTTCCTGCTTTATTCGGTCTTCGCCGCCGGCAGTCTCGGCTCGCTGTCGGAGGTCTGGGGCGAACTCTCGCAGGCAGCCGGTGCCGCGGAGCGGTTGAACGAACTGCTGACCGAAGTCCCGGAAATCGAAGCGCCCGCCAACCCCGTCGCCATGCCGTCACCGGCTCTCGGCGCCATCAGCTTCGACGATGTCTTTTTCGCGTATCCCGCGCGCCCTGATTACAAGAGCCTGAACGGCCTGAGCTTTGCGATCAAGCCCGGTGAAACCGTCGCCATCGTCGGCCCGTCCGGTGCGGGCAAGAGCACGGTCTTCTCGATGCTGCTGCGGTTCTACGATCCGGCGAAGGGCGCCATCACCGTCGACGGCATCGATATCCGTACCGTCGACCCGAAGGATCTTCGCGACCGGCTGGCGATCGTGCCGCAGGACGTCACCATCTTTGCCTCCTCCGTTCATGACAACATCGCCTTCGGCCTGCCGGGTGCAAGCCGCGAGGCCGTGCACGCTGCAGCCGTCGCCGCCCAGGCCGACGAATTCATCGGGCGGATGGAAAAGGGCTACGACACGCTTGTGGGCGAGCGCGGCATCACGCTCTCGGGTGGCCAGCGCCAGCGCATCGCCATTGCCCGCGCCATTTTGCGCAACGCGCCGATACTCTTGCTCGACGAGGCGACGTCCGCGCTCGACGCCGAAAGCGAAACCCTGGTGCAGAAGGCGCTTGAAGGCTTGCTGCATGAACGCACGACTGTTGTCATCGCTCACCGGCTCGCAACCGTGCTCAAGGCCGACCGTATCCTCGTGATGGAACAAGGCCGGGTCGTCGAAGAGGGAACCCATGCCTCACTGATCCGGCAGGACGGGCTCTATGCCAAGCTGGCCCGGTTGCAGTTCAACCACGGCGCCGAGGAGCTGTTCCTGAGCACGGGCAAATAATACAAACACTACCATAGTCGCATGCCGGCATGTCCGACATACCATTGCAGCTGGAAAGCCGGACCCTATTCTATAGGTGCCGGCTTTTTTTTCAGCCGCCACGCCCGATGTGGATTGTTCAGGGAGGAACCTTAATGACGTTTTCGAAGTTGACCCGCCGAGCGGCACTTGCCCTCGGCTTCACTGCACTCACCGTTTTCGGCTCTGGTATTCAGGCGAACGCCCAAGGCTTTCCGGATCGCGCCGTCACCCTCGTCGTTCCTTTTGCCGCCGGCGGTTCGACCGACGTGGTCGCGCGCATCGTCGCGCAGAAGATGTCGGAGAATCTCGGCCAACAGGTCATCGTCCAGAACGTCGCCGGCGCCGGTGGCAACCTCGGTGCCGACAATGTCGCACGCGCCGATCCGGACGGCTACACGATCCTCATGGGCACGGTCGCGACCCACGCCCTCAACCCGCTGATCCTCAAGACCAAGCCCTACGACCCGGAAAAGGACTTCGCCCCGATCTCGCTTCTGGTCGTCGTGCCGAATGTGCTGGTGGTCAATCCGGAACTGCCGGCCAAGACCGTCGAGGAACTGCTGGCTCTGCTGAAAGCCAAGCCCGATGAGTATGCCTACGCCTCTTCCGGCAACGGCACGCCGCTGCACCTCTCCGGCGAACTCTTCAAGAAGATGGCCGGTGTCAGCATGCAGCATATCCCTTACAAGGGTGCAGGCCCGGCGCTGAACGACGTTATCGGCAATCAGGTGCCGATCATGTTCGACAACCTGCCGTCCTCCTCCAGCCACATCAAGGCCGGCACCTTGCGGGCGCTTGCGGTAACGACGGCCGAGCGTGCGCCATCCTTCCCCGACGTTCCGACGGTCGCTGAAGCCGGCATTCCGGGCTACGAAACCTACACCTGGAACGCGCTGTTTGCGCCGGCCAACACGCCCGAGCCTGTGGTGGCGCGCCTGAACGAAGCCGCCAACAAGGCCCTTGCGGACCCGGCCGTGGTCGAGCGGATGAAGGAGTTCAGCGCCACCATCGTCGGCTCGACGCCGCAGGAACTTGGCGCGCATGTGAAGGCCGAATTGGAAAAATGGACGCCTGTCGTTCGCGACGCCAACATCCAGATGGATTGATCTGGGCGATTTTATTCCAGCCAGCGGATTGGCCCCTCATCCGGCTGCCGGCCACCTTCTCCCCGCCAGCGGGGAGAAGGGATACTGTAGCACGCGCTCGCCGACCTCGAGCGTCTCGGTCTTAAGCGGGGCCATGAAAACGCTCTATCTCTTTGTTTTTCGCACTTCCTGACGGAAACCGCTTCACACTTTTCCTGAAAGGCTCTGGCCACAACAAGCGCCGCGCCGGCCGCAGCATGCGTCCCCTCTCCCCGCCTGCGGGGAGAGGGCTAGGGTGAGGGGCACAGTACACAGAGCAACGATGTCGTTCGGGTAACTCAAAGCGTCCCGGCAGCACCCCGCCCGGCGACGCGGCCGGAATAGATGCAGCCACCGAGAAACGTGCCTTCGAGCGCGTTGTAACCATGCATTCCACCGCCGCCGAAGCCTGCGACCTCACCTGCAGCATAAAGGCCCGGCACTGGCTCGCCCGATTGTTCCAGCACCTGGCCCGATAGGTTGGTCTGTAGGCCGCCGAGCGTCTTGCGCGTCAGGATGTGCAGCCTCACCGCAATCAGCGGCCCGGCCTTGGGATCGAGCAGGCGGTGCGGCTTGGCGGTACGCAGCAGCCGGTCGCCGCGATAGGACCGTGCCCCGCGGATCGCCGTCACCTGCGCATCCTTCGAAAAGGGATTGGTGATCTCGCGGTCGCGCGCCTCGATCTGCTCGCGCAGGTGATCGACCGACAGCCGGTTCTCGCCGGTCAGCGCATTCATCGCCGGCACGAGATCGACGAGCCGGTCGCGAACGATGAAGTCCTCGCCCTTGTCCATGAAAGCTTGCACCGGCCCGGGCGGGTTCTTGCCCAAGCGCTTGAGCAGGAGCGAGATGCTCTTGCCGGTCAGGTCCGGGTTCTGTTCGGAACCGGAGAGCGCGAATTCCTTCTTGATGATCGCCCGCGTCAGGATGAACCAGCTGTAGTCGTGGCCGCTGTCGCGAATGGCCTGCAATGTGCCGAGCGTATCGAAGCCGGGCATGGCGGGTGCGGAAAAACGATTGCCGTCGGCATCGCACCAGAAGGACGACGGGCCGGGCAGGATGCGAATGCCGTGGTCCGGCCAGATCGGATCGAAATTCTTGAGGCCTTCTGTATAGTGCCACATGCGATCGGAATTGATGACTGAGCCACGGGCGCGGCCGGCAATCTCCAGCATGCGGCCGTCGACATGGTGCGGTACACCACAGACCATCGTTGCCGGCGGCTGGCCGAGCCGCTTGCGCGGCCAATTGCGCCGCACCAGCTCATGGTTGCCGCCGATGCCGCCCGAGGTCACGATCACCGCGCCCGCCGATATCTCGAAATCACCGGCGACATCGCGCGAGCTTCTCTGGCCCCTGCCGACCGGATCGGGCTTGAGCACCGTACCGCGCGCGCCGGTGACCGCCCCATCCGTCGTCACCAGCTCATCGACGCGGTGGCGGAAGCGAAACCGCACGAGACCGCGGCTTTCTGCCTCCCGGGTCAGCCGCACGAACGGCTCGAGCACAGCGGGGCCGGTGCCCCAGGTGACGTGGAAGCGCGGAACCGAATTGCCGTGTCCATGCGCAAGGCCGCCGCCGCGCTCTGCCCAGCCGACGACCGGGAACCAGCGCATGCCGAGCGCATGCAGCCAGCTGCGCTTCTCACCGGCAGCGAAATCGAGATAGGCATCGGCCCAAAGCCGCGGCCAGTGATCCTCGGGACGGTCGAACTGCGAGGAGCCCATCCAGTCCTGGCGGGCGAGCTGGCGACTGTCCTTGATGCCCATGCGCCGCTGCTCGGGGCTGTCGACGAAAAAGAGGCCGCCAAGCGACCAGAAGGCTTGGCCGCCGAGGTTCTGCTCCCCCTCCTGATCGAGAACGATCACCTTGCGGCCGAGCGCTGCCGCCTCCGACGCTGCCACTAAGCCGGCAAGCCCGGCACCGACGACCAGTACATCACAATCCATCCAAGGTGCCTCCCGGTATCCCCCCGGAGATGCGAGCCTCTTCGTCATCCCCAGGAATGCAAGCCCTCTCCGGCATTCCCGAGGATGCAGGCGTCGTGCATCCCTCGGACGAAAGTGTTACGCGTACGTCAAGGTCAATTCAAGGGCGCTGGCTCAAGGAGGCCGGGTCGCTGGCGTTGTCTCGTTCAGCGAGCCTATTTCTCGGTCAGCTTCAGCTCGATACGACGGTTCTGCGACCGCGCCTCGACGCTTTCACCCTCAGCGATCGGCTGATACTCGCCGAAGCCGGCCGCAACCAGCCTGTCGGCCGGAACGCCCTTCGAGATCAGGAACTTGACGACGGATGTGGCACGGGCAGACGAAAGCTCCCAGTTGTCGGCATAACGGCCGGCGCCTGAAAGCTGTACATTGTCCGTGTGCCCGTCGACGCGCAGCACCCAGTTGATCTCCGCCGGAATTTCCTTGGCGAGGTCAAGCAGTGCCGAGGCGAGCTTGGCCATTTCGGCCTGGCCCTCGGGATTGAGTTCGTTGCCGCCGGAGGGGAAAAGCACCTCCGACTGGAAGACGAAGCGGTCGCCGACGATGCGGATGTTTTCGCGATCGGACAGGATTTCGCGCAGCCGCCCGAAGAAATCGGAGCGATAGCGGTTTAGTTCCTGCACCCGTTGCGCCAGAGCGACATTCAGCCGGCGGCCGAGATCGGCGATTTTCGTCTGCGAAGACTGGTCCTTGGCTTCCGACGCCTGCAAGGCCTCTTCGATCGCCGCGATCTGGCTGCGCAGCGCCGCGATCTGCTGATTCAGAAGCTCGATCTGGCTCATGGCGCGAGCGCTGGTCTGGCGTTCGGCGTCGAGCTCGGCACCGACACGCCCCAGCTTTTCGTTGGCGGCATCGGTGCTGCCGGCGCCCCGGTCAAGCAAGGCTTGCAGGCGAGAACGCTCGCCTTCCGACTGGGAGAGGGAGGCCTGCAGATTGGCGAGTGAATCCTCGAGATCCTGCTTGCCGCTCTTTTCGAGCGCAAGCAATTGAGTCAGCTCGTTGATCTGGCTGTTCAGCCGGTTCAGAACCTCGTCCTTGCCGCTGATTTCGCGGCTGAGCAGGAACTGCGCGAGCACGAAAACGCTGAGCAGGAACATGATCGACAGGAGCAGGGTCGATAGCGCATCGACGAAACCGGGCCAATAGTCGACCGTGCGCTGTGTGCGGCCTTTACGGGCAAGCGCCATAGATCATTCCCCTCCGGACTCGTCCGCGTGGCTGAGCTTCGCCTGCGATCCGGATTTCTCACCGTTCACCGAAATGCGCTCGGTGTGGCCGATGCGCGTCGTCAGCTTGTCCAGCGTCTTGCGCATGGCCTTCGCCTCTTCCTGCTGCGCCTCGATCCAGTCGCGCAGCATCTGCTGCTCGCCGCGCATGTTCTTGACCAGTCCCTGAATGCCTTCGGCAAGGCTCGCCATCGCCGCCGTCGTGCGCTGGCTGGAACCGCCTTCATGGTTGAGGCGCACAAGCTGGTCCGTCAGGCGCTTCAGCTCCTCGACCGGCGCGCCGGCCGGCAGGTCGCCGACCATGGAGAGTTCCGAACCGACATCGGTGACAGAGGAAAGCCAGTTTTCAAGCTCGGTATAGAAGCGGTTCTGCGCCCGGCCTGCCTGCAGATCGAGAAAGCCGAGGATCAGTGAGCCGGCAAGGCCGAAGAGCGACGTCGAAAACGCCGTGCCCATGCCGGCCAGCGGCGCTGACAGGCCGGTCTTCAGGGCGCCAAGCACGTCTTCGGTGCTGCCGGAACCGGCGTCCAGCGACTGGATGACGGTGTTGATGGAACCGATCGTGCCGAGCAGACCCCAGAAGGTGCCGAGCAGACCGAGAAAGACGAGAAGGCCGGTCAGGTAACGCGTGGTGTCACGCGATTCATCGAGGCGTGTTGCAATCGAATCCAGGATCGACCGCAGCGCGGTGGTCGAGATCGCCGTCTGGCGACCGCCGATCAGCGCGCGCATCGGCGCAAGCAGAACCGGGTCTCGCCCGACCTTGTCGGCACTGCCGGCGGCACGGAAAGAATTGAACCAGCGCACCTCGGGGCGAAGCCCGATCACATGATTGAACGCCAGCAGGATGCCGATCAAAAGCACCCCGAGGATCAGGCCGTTCAAGCCGGGATTGGCGAGGAAGGCATTATGCGCCTGGCGGAAAAGGATCGCGCCGACGAAACCGACAATGATCAGGAAGATCACCATGGTCCAGAAAAAGTGCATGGGGCTCGAAAGCTTATGCGGATTGTAGCCTGCGTCCACGCCTTCCCGACCGTCCCACCCGGACAGATGCAGTTTCGTCATGGGTATACCATTCTCCCGGTTGCATTTGGCGGAACGGTGCCGCGACGTGTCGGAGCCTACTGCATAATTTCTCAAATCGGAATCGATTTAAGGAGAAAGTTATGCGGCAAGTTTGAGGCGCTACAGCGCCGAATTGAAGGAAAAACAAAAGCCCCCGACGCATGGTGCGCCGGAGGCTTGAAGCAAAAGCCGGACGGCCCGGTTTATTTCGACGGGATCGGACGGTGAACGACGTCGCGCAGCGCCTTGGTGATGTATTCGTTGCCGCAGATGATCGAACCCTCATCGACCGGCTTGGCGCCACCATCGATATCCGTCGACCAGCCACCGGCTTCGCGGATCAGAAGCACGCCGGCCGCAATGTCCCAGGCGGCCAGGTCGCGCTCCCAGTAGCCGTCGAAACGGCCGGCTGCGACATAGGCGAGATCGAGCGAGGCCGAGCCCATGCGGCGAATGCCGGCGACTTCGCCCATCACATGGCGCAGTTCGATCAGGTATTTGCCGTGATTGCCGCGGCCGAGATGGGGCGTACCGGTGGCGATGACCGCATCCGACAGGGCCTTGCGCGCAGCCACGCGCAGACGGCGGTCGTTGAGGAAGGCGCCACCACCACGCTCGGCCGTGTAGAGTTCGTCCGTTGCCGGGTTGAACACGACAGCGCCGACGATCTCGCCCTGGCGCTCAAGCGCGATCGAGACAGCGAAATGCGGAATGCCGTGCAGAAAGTTGGTGGTGCCGTCGAGCGGATCGACGATCCATCGATGGGCGCCATCGGTGCCGATGATCTCCTCGCCTTCCTCGCCGAGGAAGCCATAGGTCGGACGCGCCTTCAGCAGTTCTTCGCGGATGAGCTTTTCGGCCTTGCGGTCGGCCTGGGACACGTAGTCGCCCGGTCCCTTGAGCGAGACCTGCAGGTTCTGGACTTCACCGAAATCGCGTGCCAGCGACTTGCCGGCCTTGAAGGCGGCCTGAACCATGACATTGAGGAGAGCTGAACGGGCCATCTGGCGATCCTTGTGAAGCGAAGGCCGATCGAGCCTTCTCGATCGGACATTGAACCTGTGTGACGGAACATGGGGGAGCGCCTGCCGATCGGGCAAGGCCAGACATCGTGTTCCGTCGTCAAAAAACCGAGTGAAGATCACTCCGCCCGGGGTCGCGACGGAAAACCATGGCGCCAGGGGCAAAAACCGGGGGCTTCAAGACCACAAAAGCCCCGGAAGTTCAAGAGAAATAGCATTTGGACCCGGCGAACGGCCAAGATTCAGGCGCCTGGAATGCCGGTCAGGTCGAGCGGAACTTGTTGGCCGCGCTCAGCGCCGCCTTCTGCTGCTGCTCGTTGAGACCGAGGTAGAAATCTTCCAGCGCATCATCCTTGAGGCCAGCGCGGCGCGACAGCACATACCACTTCGCCGCCTCGACCGGATTGGGCCGGGTACCGATGGCGTTGACATAGAGATGCGACAGCCGGTTCTGGGCCACGACATTGCCGCCTTCCGCCGCCCGCTTCATCCAGCCGAAACCGTCCTCCAGGTTGCGATCGCCGGCAATACCTTCGATCATCCAGATGGCGATATCGAGCTGCGCCGTGTCGTAACCTGCATGGGCCGCACGAAGCAGCCATTCCCTAGCCCGCGCCCGCTTGCCTTCGTCGATGCCGTCGACGTTGACATAGATCTGCGACAACGCATATTGCGCGTCGGCGATCCCCTGCTCGGCCGATTTTTCGTAGTAGGGCATCGCCGCCTTCAGACCTTTCGGCCCGGGGCTGTCGGCCACGAGCGTCTGCCCGTAGTTGAACTGGGCGGAGCCATTGCCGAGATCGGCCGCCTTCTTCATCAGCTCTTCGGACTTCTTGCGGTCGCGCTTGACATAACGCCCTTCCATCAGGATCAGCGCGTATTTGAACATGGCGGCCGGGTCGCCGTTTTCGGCCGCCTGTCCATACCAGAACGCCGCCTGCTTGGCATTGCGCACCACGCCGAGGCCCTGCTGAAGGATTTCGGCAACGAGCGTTTGCGCGGCAGAATCGCCGAGCTGCGCGCGGGGAAGCGCCAGATCCATCGCCGTCAGATAATAGCCGCGCTGGAAAGCGCCGTAGGCGTCGTCGACCTTGCCGGCGAACGGCTTTTCCGCAGGTAGTGCCGGCAACTCGGCGCCCATGCGGTCAAAGACATTGACGCCTTGCGAAGGCACGGTGCCATCACCAGCCTTCTTCTTGTCCGCCGGGTCAGCCGGCTTGGCCCCAGGCTTGCCAGTGCCTTCTTCCGGCATCGCCGCGCCATTGAAGGGGGTGATGCGGCCACGCTTTGCGGCACCGCCGTCATCGGCGTCGACGCCTTGCTCCTGCAAAGGAACCGGTTGTTCCTGTGCGGGAACCGGCTGCTCCTGTGCACGCACCGGCGTCGCCGCGGCAGCGGCGATGGCAAGGAGGGCAACGCCCCAGCTGAGCTTTGACGACAGTCGGTTCAACATCGACACGTCTTAATCTTCAAACCGTGGCGCTTTTTCGTCAAGAAGCGCGTTGACGGCCGCAACGACCGCCGGCGCCTGTTCGGGCTCGCCGAAGACGGCAAGACGAAGCGCCACGAACTCGGCGCCGGTCTCGGCAGCCGCCAGCGCCGATTGCGGATCCGTGCCGCCCATGACGATGCAGGGGATCTCGATCATCGAGGCCCACCATTCGGCAAGCGCCAGGTTCTTCGGATGCGCATCCGGTTTGATGTCGCCATCGGTCTTGCCGAAGAACACATAGTCCGGACGCACTTCGCCGATTTGAAGCGCATGGTGGCGGTCGGCCGCATTGCCGCCGCCGACGATGAGCTTCGGCGTGTGTTTTTCGACCGCCTCGCCGAGCGCTTCGGCGTTACCCGAAATGTGCAGGCCGTCGGCCTTGGCCCGCCCGGCCACGCGGGAATCGCCGTCGATCAGCGCGGCCGCGCCGGCCTCCTGAATGATCGGCACGAGGCGCTCGGCGTGTTTCTGGAACTCGCCGTCGTCGAGGCCGTATTGCGGCACGATCACCGAAGCGACGTCGCCACCCTTCAACGCGTCGGCAAGCACCTTGGCGCGTTCCGCCGGATCGGCGATATCGGGTGCGATCAGCACCAGGCGGCAGCGTTCACTTGTCTTGCTCATGACATCCATTTCCGGCTGTGCCCGCCTGTCGGCGGAAACCAGCGCTCGATTTCGTTTGGGAAAACCGATAGACGGAGACGTCAAAAGGATCAACCGCCACCGATGCTTCCCGACCTGGACTTCTATCTCGTCGCCATCCCGGCGGTTCTTCTCGTTGGCCTCAGCAAGGGCGGCATGGGCGAGGCCCTTTCGTTGATGGGCGTGCCGATCCTGTCGATGGCCGTTTCGCCGGTTCAGGCAGCAGCGCTGCTTTTACCGATCCTGATTGCGATGGACCTCGTCTCGCTCTGGATGTGGCGCAAGCACGGCGATCGCAAGACCCTCTTCATGCTCCTGCCCGGCGCCATCGCCGGCATTCTCATCGGCTGGGCAACATCGGCCTATGTCTCGCGCGACTATCTGCGTCTGATCATCGGCCTCATCACCGTGCTGTTCGTCTTGCGCTATGTCTACAATGTCTGGCGCATGCGCAACGGAATAACGATCACGCCCAAGAAGCAGCGGGCCGGCCCGGCGACGCTCTGGGGCTCGTTCGCCGGCTACGGCAGCTTTGTCGCTCACGCCGGCGGCCCGCCTTTTCAGATCTACGCCCTGCCGCTTCAACTCGATCCGCGCGAATACACCGGCACAATCGTGCGCTTCTTCGCCATCCTCAATGCCGTCAAGCTCATCCCCTATTTCGCGCTCGGCCAGCTCGACATGAGCAATCTCAAGATCTCTGCGACGCTGTTTCCTCTGGCGATCGTTGCCACCGTCTGCGGTGCGTTCATCGTTCGCCGCATGAAGCCGCAGATCTTCTATCCCTTCATGTATAGCATGGCTCTCATCGCCGGACTGAAACTGCTGTGGGATGGTGTCAACAGCCTGCTGGCCGGCAGCTGAGACCATTCAAGCAAGCCGTCATATTGCGAAGCAAAACGAAAATGCCGCAGCGCACAAATTTCTTGCCGCCCGCGGGGATTTCGCCTAACGTCCGGTCATGACCATTGCGGACCCTTTCGATGCCATCGCGGATCCCAACCGGCGTTACCTGCTGGAGGAGTTGCGGCGCGCGCCGAAGACGGTCAACGAACTGGCAGAAGGATTGCCGATCAGCCGGCCCGCGGTATCACAGCACCTGAAGGCCCTGCTGGACTGTAATCTGGTTTCGGTTTCGGCCAACGGTACGCGTCGCATATATGCCATCAACCGCCCCGGCTTCGACGGGCTCAACCTGTGGTTGGATCAATTCTGGGCCTGATGGTCGGACGGAAGCGTAACCGCCGCCTGACACAAAACGACCGGGTCTCAAACCCGGTCGAGCGATCCGTATCTTCCGTTGAGGGGATTGGTTGTGAACCTTGTTGCGTCGTCTCCGCGGAGAGGACACCTCCCGTTGTTACTGGGAAATACCGTGCATAATCAGTGAGTCGAGGACCGAAGCCTTTCGATTTCGTCCTTGATGCGCAGCTTCCTTCGCTTGATATCGCTGATCATTTCGTCCTCGGTGGACGGCTGGTTCATTGCTGCATGGAGCTCCTGCTCCAGTGCGCCATGTTTTTTCTCAAGCGTTGCAAGATGAGCCTCAATGGTCATTGGCAGTCCCTTCCTTTTGCTTGCATCCGGCAGGTAAATGCCGGATGTTCCATGGTTGTAACCTTACTACTGTGCCACGCCATTTTTCATTTGTCGAAGGCGAAATGATGACGACGGATAACTTCCCGTTACCGCCCAAGATGTGATAGAGCGGCGCATGAAATTCCGGTTCGAGGAGGACTTCGCAACCGGGCTGATGGGGATCGCTTTGCATGCCGGACCAGGACCAGGCCGAACTCAGATTGACCGCCGCGCGGCTGAGGCAGGAACATGAAGACTATGATGCTGCCATCAACGCCATGATCCAGACCGGCTGCGATGCGCTCAGAATTCAGCGCATGAAAAAGAAGAAGCTGGTGATCAAGGACAAGATCACCAAGCTCGAAGACCAGATCATTCCCGACATCATCGCCTGAAGCGGAACTTTAAAGACGTGCTCGACACCACGACCCCACCCGTCGCCATCATCATGGGAAGCCAGTCCGACTGGGAGACGATGAAGAACGCCGCCGATACGCTCGACGCGCTCGACATTGCCTATGAGGCCCGCATCGTTTCTGCACACCGCACACCTGATCGGCTGGTGAGCTTCGCCAAGGGCGCGCGCGACGAAGGCTTCAAGGTCATCATCGCCGGTGCCGGCGGCGCCGCCCACCTGCCGGGCATGTGCGCCTCGATGACGCCGCTGCCGGTTTTCGGCGTGCCGGTGCAGTCGAAGGCGCTGTCCGGCCAGGACAGCCTGCTGTCGATCGTCCAGATGCCGGCCGGCATCCCTGTCGGAACGCTGGCGATCGGGCGCGCCGGCGCCGTCAACGCAGCACTGCTCGCCGCAGCCGTGCTGGCACTCAGCGACGACGACCTTGCCGACCGCCTCGACGATTGGCGCGAACAGCAGACCGTCGCCGTCGCAGAATATCCGGTAGACGACGCATGACAACCATTGGCATCATTGGCGGCGGCCAGCTCGGCCGCATGCTGGCCATGTCTGCTGCACGGCTGAATTTCCGCACCATCATCCTCGAGCCGCAGGCGGACTGTCCGGCAGCGCAGGTGGCAAACGAACAGATCGCCGCCGCCTATGACGATGAGACAGCGCTCGATGCGCTGGCAGCCGCGTGCGACATCGTCACCTACGAATTCGAGAATGTGCCGGTCGCGGCCGCCGAGAGGCTTGCGCGTGCGCGGCCGGTCTTCCCGCCGCCAAAGGCTCTGGAAGCCGCCCAGGATCGCCTGGTCGAAAAACGCTTCCTCAACGACAGCGGCATCGTCACCGCCCGTTTCCATGCCGTCGACAGCCAGGCCGATCTTGAAGCAGCACTCGCCGATTTCGGCGGTTCCGGCGTTCTGAAGACCCGTCGCCTCGGCTATGACGGCAAGGGCCAGCGTGTGTTCCGCTCCGGGCAGGACAGCCCGCAAGGCGCCTTCGCGGCGCTCGGCTCCGTGCCGCTGATCCTCGAAAGCTTCGTGCCGTTCGAGCGGGAAATCTCCATTATCGCTGCCCGCTCGGCAGATGGTGCGGTCGGCAGTTACGATCCGGCGGAGAACGTTCACCGTAATGGCATCCTGCATACCTCCACCGTACCCGCGGCCATTGGCCCTGCCACCGCAGAGAGCGCGCGCACGGCAGCCAAGGCGATCCTCGATGCGCTTGGCTATGTCGGCGTCATCGGTGTGGAGTTCTTCGTGCTTGCGGACGGCAGTCTCGTCGCCAATGAAATGGCGCCGCGCGTGCACAATTCCGGCCACTGGACGGAAGCGGCCTGCATCGTCTCGCAATTCGAGCAGCACATTCGCGCCGTGGCCGGCCTGCCGCTCGGCAATCCCGTTCGCCACTCCGACTGCGTGATGCAGAACCTGATCGGCGACGACATCGACGACGTGCCGGCCTGGCTTGCCAAGGACAACGTCTTCGTCCATCTCTACGGCAAGACGGAAGCGCGAGCGGGCCGCAAGATGGGCCACATTACCCGCCTGACGTGAGCCTCAAAGCCACAGAAATGCGGGGCAAGACGCCAAAATCCGGCGCCTTGCGGTTGACACAACAGGGGTGACACGGTATTTGCCATCCCACCTTACGGAGCGCGCTGCATGGCGCGCTTTTGATTGTTAGAAATACCGGGCGAATTTTGTTTCCCCGAAACCTGCGGATCAGGAAAATGAAGATCAAGAATTCGCTCAAGTCGCTGAAGACCCGCCACCGCGAAAACCGTCTGGTTCGTCGCAAGGGCCGTATGTACATCATCAATAAGCAGAACCCGCGCTTCAAGGCACGTCAGGGCTGAGGCTCAGACTGGTTTCTGTTTGGCACCTCGCTTCGGCGATGTCCCAAAATTGATTTTGATCTTATTCCGTGGCGAGCTAACATGCTCGCCATGCGAGTTTTTGTACCCTTGATTCTGGCGTGTTCCGCCCTTCTCGCCGCCTCAGTTGGAGCCGGCACCCTGACTTTCGCCGCAGAGACGGCACCGGAAACCGAGGCCGCCAGCCTCGCCACCCCAAAGCAACGCCTCGACGCCCTGTTCTCCGACCTGAAGAAGGAACGGGACGCCGACAAGGCGCGCGAACTCGCCAACCAGATCCGCCTGGAATGGCAGGATTCCGGCAGCGCGACAGTCAACCTTTTGATGCAATGGGCTGACAAATCCATCACCGACAACAAGCAGGCGGCAGCCCTCGATATCCTCGACCAGGTCATCACGCTCGCCCCGAGCTACGTCGAAGGCTGGAACCGCCGCGCGACCCTGCACTACACCATGGGCAACTATCGCAAGTCGATGTCGGACATCAATCATGTCCTGTCGCTCGAGCCTCGGCATTTCGGGGCGCTCGCCGGCATGGCCGCAATCCTCGGCTCCGCCGGCAAGGACGAGCTGGCGCTCAGGGCCTGGGAGCAGTTCCTGGCAATCTATCCCGCCGATCGCAAGGCGCAGGAGCAACTGGGCGAGCTGACCGAAAAGCTCGCAGGCAGCAAGACGTAAACCGGCCGGATGCCGAAGCAAGCGCAGGGCCTGCATGACGCCTTCCACCGAGCTGGCCGTTATCCGTAACCTTGCCGTGGCCGCGCGCCAATTCATGGAACCGATCTGGTTGGAATGGCACAGCGCCTGGAACGGCGAAGCCCCGATCACGCCCGCACAATGGACATGCGGACGCACGAGCCTTTTTCTGGTCCGTGTCCTTAAGGCCGAAGGTCTCGAAACCTCGTGGGCAAGCGGCACGCCGCGCCTGTCACCTTCTGGACCGGAGTTGGGCAATTTCGGTTTCCTCAGCGAGGCCGGCTGGCAAAGCCACGCCTGGGCCGAATGCGGCAACATCATCGTCGATGTTACAGCCGACCAGTTCGGAGCTCCTCCCGTGCTTATCACCGACCGGCGCGATCGCCGTTACGGCAAGGGCGACCGCGACACGGCATTGCCGGAGTTCATTCTGGCCCATCAGCGCGCCGTCGACGAAATCTGGCCACGATGGCTCGGCATTAGCCGAGACAGATCGATGTCCGTCACCTGGACCTTTGACACTGCCGAATAATAAAAGGAGCCGCCAAGACAATGGTTCTAGCCGCCCTGCTCATCGTTGCCCTGATCCTCGCAGGCATTGCCTACAGCCTGCACAGCGCACGAGGCATCAGCGCACGGTTCCCGAACATGGGCGAGCTGATCGACGTCGGCGGCTTCCGCATGAACAGCATCCACCTGCCGGCGACTGCAGAGGCTGACCTGGCGCCGCTCGTCTTCATCCACGGTGCGAGCGGCAACCTGCTCGATCAGATGCATGCCTTTGCTCCCGCCTTCGAAGGCCGCGCGGAGATGCTGTTCGTCGACCGGCCGGGCCACGGCTACTCCGAGCGCGGCGGCCGGGCGAATGATCGCCCCGACGGCCAGGCGGACGCGATTGCAAAACTGATGGAGAAGAGAGGCATGGCCCAGGCGATCATTGTCGGCCATTCCTTCGGCGGGGCGATCGCCGCGAGCTTCGCTCTGCACCATCCGGAGAAGACGACGGGCCTCATCCTGCTGGCGCCGGCGACCCATCCCTGGCCGGGCGGCATCGACTGGTACTACCGGCTGACGGCCCTGCCCTATGTCGGCTGGCTGTTCGCGCATACGCTGGCAGTGCCGATCGGCCTCAGGCGGATCGACAGCGGCACACGTTCGGTCTTTTCCCCCAATCCGCGGCCCGCCGACTATATCGACAAGACGGCGCCGCATCTTGTGCTGCGCCCCCTCGCCTTCCGCAACAACGCCGTCGATGTCGCCAATCTGCATGCCTATGTCACCGAGGTCGCGCCGCAATATGCGGAGATCACCGCGCCGACGATCATCATCAGCGGCGACAGCGACGACATCGTGCTGGCCGATATTCATTCGCGCAGCCTGGCACGCGACATTGCCGGGTCGGAACTGCTGTGGATCGGCAACCTCGGCCACAAGCCCGATTATGTCGTCACCGATGTCGTTGTTGCAGCGGTGGAGAAACTCTCTGGACGGCCTATCGACCTCGACAAAATAATAAGGCGGGCCGAAGCCCGCCTTATCGTCCAACCCAAAGACGTTCGTTAGTCTCAGATACCGCTCATGCCGTCCGAGCCGATATAGGCGATGCGCAGCATATTGGTGGCGCCGGGCGTGCCGAGCGGCACACCGGCCGAGATGATGACACGCTCACCAGGCTTGCCGAAACCCTCGTGAGCGACGATGCGGCAAGCGCGGTTGACCATGTCGTCCAGATCGGTCGCATCCTCGGTGACGACGCAATGCAGGCCCCAGACGACCGAAAGCCGGCGAGCGGTCTGCACGATCGGCGAGAGCGCGATGATCGGCACCTGCGGCCG
Organism: Ensifer sp. 4252; assembly: GCF_050434565.1. Lineage (NCBI taxonomy): Bacteria > Pseudomonadati > Pseudomonadota > Alphaproteobacteria > Hyphomicrobiales > Rhizobiaceae > Ensifer > Ensifer sp. 4252. Next base: position 216,933 of record NZ_JBNDIU010000003.1, on the reverse strand, counting down.
CTCGCGGGCGGCACGGAGACCCGTGGTGCCGGACGAGGTGTAGCAGACGATCGCGGAAAGCCGGAGCGTCTCGGCAATCTGGTGGGCAGCCAGCGAAATCGCGTCGGCACCGGTCGCCTCGGGCGGCGTGCGCTGAGCGTAGATGATGCTGGAATAGTGAGGGTCGCGCTCGACGTTGCTGGCGATCGACGCCATGGTCGAGACGGCTTCAACCGGATACTCGCCAGAAGCCGATTCAGCCGACAGCATGATGGCGTCTGCGCCTTCGAAGACGGCGGTCGCCACGTCGGAGACTTCAGCACGCGTCGGCACCGGCGCGGAGATCATCGATTCCAGCATCTGCGTGGCAACGACCACCGGCTTGCCGGCACGGCGACATGCACGCGTCAGCTGCTTCTGCAGGCCCGGTACGGATTCGAGCGGCATTTCGACGCCAAGGTCGCCGCGCGCCACCATCAGCGCGTCGGAGAGCTCGATGATCTCGTCGATGCGCTCGAGCGCCTGCGGTTTTTCGATCTTGGACATCAGGCCGACACGGCCGCGGGCGATCTTGCGAACCTCGGCCAGATCCTCCGGGCGCTGGACGAAGGAAAGCGCCACCCAGTCGAACTCGCCGGTTGCCAGAACCGCATCGAGGTCGGAGCGGTCCTTGTCGGTCAGGACGCCGACGGCCAGCAGCGTGTCGGGCAGGCTGACGCCCTTGCGGTCGGAAATCTTCGTGCCGGCAACCACGGTCGTGACGATGCTCTTGCCATCGGTCTTTTCGGCGCGCAGGTGCAGTTTACCGTCATCGATCAACAGGCGATGGCCAGGCTTGACCGCTTCGAGGATCTCCGGGTGCGGCAGGAAAACGCGGGTGCTGTCGCCAGGTTCGTCCTTGTTGTCGAGGGTAAAGGTCTGACCGACCTTGAGGTCGACCTTGCCTTCGGCAAACTTGCCGACGCGCAGCTTCGGGCCCTGCAGGTCGCCGAGAATGCCGATCGGGCGGCCACAGCGCGCTTCCACCGCGCGGATGCGCTGCACCAGCGTGCGCATCACTTCGTGGCTTGCATGGCTCATGTTAATACGGAACAGATCAGCCCCCGCCTCGTGCAGCTTCTGGATCATCTGCTCGTCCGAGGACGCCGGTCCGAGCGTGGCGAGGATTTTGACTTTTCTGTTCCGCTTCATCAATTCTGGCTTTCCTGCGTGCCGGGCGTATCGGAGAGCTGAACCATCCAGCTTCCTTGTCGCCCCGTGTCATATTCCTTGAATCCCATCCGCTGGAAGCCGCGGGCAAAGCAGTCCTGCACGCCGGAAACCTTGAATTCGTTTTCGGCGACGCACATGTTGACGTCGCCGGTCCAACGGCCGCCCCGGGCGGCGTCTTCAGCGTAGAGATAATAGTATCGCGATTCGAGTTCGCCCTCGATCAGGGTCGCGCAGGTGGTCGCAGGAACCTGCCACCACCCCTCGGTTACCCAGCCTTCCTTGGCGCGGTAACCGATTGCCACGCCGACCAGATTTTGCGTGCCATTGCAGACGCGAAAATCGGCGCGAGCTTCACCGGCGAATAGAAATGAGCCTGAAATAGCCAGGGAAAACAGGAGGATCCCCCCCAATGTCGACAGCCCCGGCCTCGCTTTGGAAAATGGATATCTGGACACGGTTTCCGATGGAACTCCGTTTTGATTTGCGTGGCCTTTCTTGCGACGACCAGCCCGGAAAGTCAACGTAACTCTAATCGATTACATCGGGCTAATTGGGTGTCGATTGCGCAAAACAGTTGCGTTTTTCTTGTGAATGTCGCCGACGCATGCAATCAAAAGCATGACCCCCGAAAGCAGACTGGAACGGCATGCAGCACTATTCGCCCTATGAGATTATCGAGGCCAACCCCACAACCGGCCTCGTTCTTCTCGCCGATCACGCCATGAACCGCCTGCCGGAAGAATATGGCAGCCTCGGCCTGCCGGAAGCCGCGTTTCAGCGACATATCGCTTACGACATCGGCGTCGAACATCTGGTCCGCCGGCTCTCGGCCGCACTCGACGCACCTGCAGTTCTAGGGTGTTTTTCGAGACTTTTGATCGACCCCAATCGCGGCGAGGACGATCCGACGCTGATCATGAAGATCTCCGACGGCGCGATCATTACGGGAAACCACCCGATCAGCGATAAGGAATGGGACAACCGGCTGAACCGTTTCCATCGCCCCTATCACCGCGCGGTCGCCGAGACACTGGAGCGCAGCGCCGTGGCCTCAGGCAGCGCTCCACTGGTCATCTCGATCCATTCCTTTACGCCCGCCTGGAAGGGTGCCGTCCGTCCGTGGCACGCGGCCGTGCTCTGGGACAACGATCCGCGCGCGGTTCTGCCGCTGATCGAAAAGCTCGAAGCACCGGGCGATATCGTCGTCGGCAACAACGAGCCCTATGACGGGGCGCTGCGCGGGGATACGATGTTCCGGCACTGCATGGCGCCGGGCATTCCCCATGCCCTGATCGAGGTTCGGCAGGATCTGATTTCGGACGAGGCGGGCATCGGCGCATGGGCCGATCGGCTCGCCCCGACCCTTGCCGATCTCAATGCCCGACCCGACCTGCATCGCTACGAACGGCACCCGTCGCGCACCGGCGCCTACGACATCTGAGACGAGGAAAGACAAGACCATGACCGAGCTCACCCCGGACCAGCAGACCGCTTTCGAGGCAGCCGCCTTCCGGCGTCTGGTCGCGCACTTGCGCGAGCGCAGCGACGTGCAGAATATCGACCTGATGAACCTTGCCGGCTTCTGCCGCAACTGCCTGTCCAACTGGTACCTCGAAGCAGCCAACGAAGCCGGCGTGGAACTCGACAAGGAGCAATCCCGCGAGATCGTCTACGGCATGCCCTATGAGGAGTGGCGGGTACTGCACCAGAGGGAAGCGTCGAACGAACAGAAAGCCGCCTTCGAAGCCAGCCGTCCCAAGGAATAAGCCTTAGCAGCGGGCAGCCGCCACGGAAATGCCAGCGTTGTTGCGCAATGGCCCTTGACCTTGGCCGCCGTTCGCGGCACGTCACGGCACCCAAGAATTTCATTCCCCGCAAAAGGAGAAGACCATGTCAGATGCACACGGCGTCGCGCGCGACCAGCTCCGCGCTTTCATCGAACGGATCGAGCGCCTGGAAGAAGAAAAGAAGACGATCGCCGACGATATCAAGGACGTCTACGGCGAAGCCAAGTCCACCGGCTTCGATGCCAAGATCCTGCGGAAGGTCATCTCCATTCGCAAGCAGGACGCCGATGAGCGCATGGAACAGGAAGCGATCCTCGACACCTACCTGCAGGCGCTTGGCATGATCCCGGCCGCGGCTGAAGAAGAATAATTTCTTCGCGATAGACAGCAAAAAGCCCGCCGGTATCACCGGCGGGCTTTTTGTTGGGTCTCATTTGCGCGAAGCTCAGTTGGTGCTGAACTTCTTCACTTCCATGAAGTTGACGGCATTGCCGCTGAAGCGAGCCGTATCCACCGTCCCTGCACCACTGCTGAAGCCCGCGGCATAAACAGTCGTCGGGGCCGTGCGCAGCGTCTTGCTGACAAACCGCGGTGCCTTCACGGGCTTGGAAAGCGTCGCGACGCGACCGGCCGAAAGAGCCCATTCGGAGATGATCTTCTGCGTCAGCTTCGGCTCTGTGCGAACCGATGAACGGGTCGCAGCATCGGCATCGTGCTTCTTCGGACGACCACCCTTTGCCGGGGCTTCGGCCTGCGTGTCGAAGGCACTGTCAAAGGCATTGGCGCGGCCATTCGTCGAGGCCTGCGGCGCATAGGCGGCCATTTCAATCGGCTGCCTGACTGGCTCGCGCTCGGCCTGTGTCGGCGCGGCAAGTGCGACACGTGTCGATGCCTGGGCCGTCGTATCACGCGGCGGCTCGGCCGAGGCCAGAACCGGGCGCTCTGCAAAGGCGGGCACGGCAACCTTGGCGTCCGCGACAGCGGCAAGAGCCGCATCGCCCGCCGGGCGCATGGCCGGCACCGGCACGAAGCCGAGCGCCTGCATGTCGGTTGCCAGCGGATCGACCGATGCCACAAGCGTCTCGCCGGCGGCAGCGTTCACCCCACCACGATCGAGCATCTGCGGGACCGGCACCTTGACCGAGGTCAGATCGGCAAATTCGCTCGGCATTTCCGGCGTCTGCGGCAGGGCAGCAGCAAGCGCTTCCTGGGCAGTATTCTTCTGCGGCGCGACCAACGCCACGGCTACGCCGCCATTTTCAGGCGCATCCTTGAAGGCCGGGCGAACGGCCGGAACCGGTGCATTGATGTTCTGATCGGCGGTGGTCGTCTCGGCAGCGGCCGTCTCGGCGGCGACTGAACCGGCAACACCCGGAAGTGCTTCCTGAGCGGCAGGAGCCGACGCCGTCTGGACCTTTGCCGGAGCAGCTTCTTCATCGCCCGGACCGGCGGTGATCGCCGAGGGTTCTTCATCCTCGTCGCCGCCACCGCCAAAGAGCATGGCAAACAGGTTACCGCGGCGCTTGCCGCCCTCGGCATCGCCCGTCTTCGCGCCACCGCCGGCAACTTCCATTGCTGAGGCGCCGACGCGACGCTTGTAGTCGGCCACGGCCTGGTTATAGCCCGGCAGCGGCTTGCCGTCGGAGGGAACGTGCATGGTCTTGCCGTCGGGGAAGAGACGGGCCAGTTCGTTGCGGCTCATGCGCGGCCAGGCGCGAACGCCGCCGACATCCATGTGAACGAACGGAGAGCCTGAGGTCGGGTAGTAGCCGACGCCACCGACCTGGAATTTCATGCCGATTTCGCGCACCGTCTTCAGCTTCACGTCCGGAATGTAGAAGTCCATCGCCTTGCCGAGCATGTGCTGGCTCTTCTTGGCGACGCCCTTGGAGCGCGAACGCAGCATGCCGTTGGTGGACGGGGAACGATAGGCCGAAACAACGTGGATATAATCGCGCGAGCCGCTCTTGGTGTAGACTTCCCAGACGAGGTCGAGCAGGCGCGGATCCATCTTGGTCGGCTCGTTGCGACGCCAGTCGCGCAGGAACCGGTTGATCTGCTGCAAGCCCTTCGCGTCATAGCGACCGTTGCGCTTGTAGGTGATCTGCGCCTTTTCCTGCGTATGGATGAAATAGAGCTTGAGCGTCCGCGTCTGGCCGGCAGCCTCGACGGGAGGCGCCATGCCAGGCGTGACCAGCGACACCGCAAGTGCGATTGAAGTCAGAACCTGCGGCACCTTACGGGTCATCGCCGAGCAGAGTCTGCTAGCTAAGGAGCCGAGAGGCTTCTTAAAACTGAACAAATTTGGCATTCAATCCCCGTCCGACGGACAACCGTGCTTCGCTGTCTCAGATGACTGTCAAATAAGGTGACAGCATGGCATATATGCCACAGTCGTCACCGCCCCTTATAATATAGTGAATACTTCACTAACAAGGTCTAAACGGCGGTGATCGAATTGCACGGCTAATGAGTCGAGAATGCGTCGATTTTATGCCGCCTCGCGCAGGGGATTGTCGGGATCGATGCCGTAATCCTTGAGCTTGCGGTAAAGCGTCGACCGACCGATGCCGAGTTTACGGGCTACCTGACTCATCTGGCCCCGATAGAATTTCAGCGCAAAACGAATCAGTTCCTCCTCGACTTCGGCAAGTTTGCGAACGTCTCCGCCCTCGTCGACGCTGGCGATTGCGTTCTCCATGCGGCCATCATGCGCGGCATCGACCTCCATCGATTTCGCTGTGCTGGCAAAATCGGGGTAGACGCTTGCAGCCGGGTCGACTGCCGCTTGGCGCTCAGGCCCGGCATCGCCCCAGGAAAAGCCGGAGCGATCGGAGACGACGTAGCCGGGGATCTGCGTGGCGATCTGCGGGAAGTCCTTGACCGTCAGCTCGTTGCCGTCGGCCAGAACGACCGCACGGAAGATCGCGTTCTCCAGCTGGCGGATGTTGCCCGGCCAGTCATAGGCGGTCAGCAGCGCCATCGCACCGCTCGAAACCGTGAGCGGCGTGCTGAGCCTCTGCTCGGACGCGAAACGATCGACGAAGGAGCGCACGAGGACCGGTATGTCCTCCTTGCGCCGACGCAACGCCGGAATGGTGATCGGGAAGACGTTGAGACGATAATAGAGATCCTCGCGGAACCGGCCCTCACGCACCTCGTTGATGAGGTCCTTGTTGGTGGCCGAAATCAGCCGCACATTGACCCGGTGCGGATGGCGCGCGCCGATCGTCTCGATTTCGCCCTGCTGGACCGCACGCAACAGCTTCACCTGCACTTCCAGCGGCAGGTCGCCGATCTCGTCAAGGAACAAAGTGCCGCCGTCGGCGTCAACGAACTTGCCGCTGTGTTTTTCGGTGGCGCCGGTAAAGGCGCCCTTCTCGTGACCGAAGAGAATGCTCTCGACCAGATTGTGCGGGATGGCGCCACAGTTGACGGTGATGAACGGCTTGCCCGAACGGTCGCTGGCCGACTGGATCGCCCGCGCCACCATTTCCTTGCCGACGCCGGATTCGCCTTCGAGCACGATCGGAATGTTGGACTGCGCAGCCCGGCGGGCGAGATCGATCACCCGGATCATCGCGGGGCTCGCCGACACGACGTCGTCGAAGCCGACGGCACCGCCGCGCGGGCGGCGCGAGGTTTTCACCTTGCCGTCACGGCTCGCCATCTTCAGCGCGTTGCCGAGCGCCACCGACAGCCGCTCCGGAGAAACCGGCTTGACCAGGAAGTCGAAGGCGCCCGCCTGCATCGCATGGACGACGGTTTCGATACCACCCTGCCCGGTCTGCACGATCACCGGCGTATCAACGCCCCGTTCCGCCAGCGCATCGAGAAAGCCGTGGCCGTTCATTTCGGGCATCAGCAGATCGAGAAGGATGACGTTGATGATGCCGCCCTTGCGCTCGAGCAGCTCCAGGCCGCTGCGGCCATTGTCGGCGAGATGCGCGACATGACCGAGACGCTCGATCATGTTCGTCAGCAACCGGCGCTGCACCGGATCGTCATCGATGACAAGAATGTGTGATGTCACGGAAGCCTCCTGCTTTGGACACGCGGTACTTTTTGGCCAACGTCATGTGCCAAATCACGTCAGGCATCTGTGCCATAAAGGGCTGAACATCATGTTTTGAGAAATGCTTGCATTTTATCCATTGCCGGCGATAGCAATGGAACCCGTATCGCTTGCCTCTTCCTGCCACGAACGAGAGAAATCCGACGATGACCTTCCGCACCTTTGCCCTCGAGAAAACCGTCGTCCGTGCCGCCACCGGCCCCGCCCAAGGCGCGCTGGCCGAACTCGGCGATCTGCCCTCCTGGCGGCTGGAGGATCTCTATCCGTCCGCAAGCTCGGACGCCTTTCGCTCCGACATGAAAAAGGCCGAAGCGGACTCGATCGCGTTTGAAACGAAGTGGAAAGGCAAGCTTGCCGCCGCTGCGACGAAGGCCGGCGACGACGGCATCGGCGCTGCCGTCAAGGAATTCGAGGCGCTGGAAGACATCATGGGACGCATCGCGTCCTTTGCCGGCCTGACCTATTTCTCCGACACCTCCAAGCCGGAAAACGGCAAGCTCTATGGCGACGTGCAGTCGAAGCTGACCGACATGTCGGCGCATCTCCTGTTCTTCTCGCTCGAACTCAACCGCATCGACGATGCCGTGATCGACGCAGCGCTCGCCAAAGACAGCCTGGCGACGCACTACAAGCCCTGGCTTCTCGACCTGCGCAAGGACAAGCCCTATCAGCTCGACGACAAACTCGAGCAGCTGTTCCTTGAGAAATCGATGACCGGGCCGGCCGCCTTCAACCGCCTGTTCGACGAGACCATGGCGTCGCTGACCTTCACCGTCGACGGCGAGACGATGCCGATCGAAATGGCGTTGAACCTGCTGCAGGACCCCTCGACCGAGATACGCAAGAAGGCGGCGATGGCGCTTGCCGAAACCTTCAGGGCCAATATCCGCACCTTCACGCTGATCACCAACACGCTCGCCAAGGACAAGGAAATCTCGGACCGTTGGCGCGGCTTCGACGATATCGCCGACAGCCGGCATCTGGCGAACCGCGTCGAGCGCGAGGTCGTCGATGCGCTCGCGGAAGCGGTGAAGTCAGCCTATCCGCGCCTCTCGCACCGCTATTACGCCATGAAGGCAAAGTGGCTCGGCATGGAACAGATGGAGTTCTGGGATCGCAACGCGCCACTGCCGGAAACGCCGAATGCGTTGATCTCGTGGAACCAGGCGAAAGACACGGTCCTGTCGGCCTACCATGCCTTCGACCCTGAGATGGCCGCGATTGCCCGACGCTTCTTCGATAACCGCTGGATCGATGCGCCCGTGCGCCCCGGCAAGGCGCCCGGCGCCTTCGCCCACCCGACCGTTCCGTCGGCACACCCCTACGTGCTCGTCAACTATATGGGCAAGCCGCGGGACGTCATGACGCTCGCCCACGAACTCGGCCACGGTGTGCATCAGGTTCTCGCCGGCGAACAGGGCGCGCTGATGGCCTCGACGCCACTGACCCTTGCCGAAACGGCATCGGTGTTCGGCGAAATGCTGACCTTCCGCGCGTTGCTCGACCAGACCAAGGACAAGCGCGAGCGCAAGGCCATGCTCGCCCAGAAGGTCGAGGACATGATCAATACGGTCGTGCGCCAGATCGCCTTCTATGAATTCGAGCGCAAGGTGCACACGGCCCGCAAGGAAGGCGAACTGACCGCCGAGGATATCGGCAATCTGTGGCTCTCGGTGCAGGCGGAAAGCCTCGGGCCGGCGATCCGGATTTCCGAGGGCTACGAGACCTATTGGGCCTACATCCCGCACTTCATCCACTCGCCGTTCTACGTCTATGCCTACGCCTTCGGCGACTGCCTGGTGAACTCGCTCTATGCCGTCTACCAGAACGCCGAAAAGGGCTTCCAGGCGAAGTATTTCGAGCTCCTCAAAGCCGGCGGCACCAAGCACCACCAGGAATTGCTGGCCCCCTTCGGCCTCGATGCCACCGATCCGTCGTTCTGGGCACAGGGTCTGTCGATGATCGAGGGGCTGATCGACGAACTCGAGGCGCTTGATAAGGCGTGATCCGGCGCGGGCCCGCGCCCGCGCTCCAGAGACTTTCAAGGAAGAGTGCGAAGCGGCATCGATGAACGAAAACGCACCTTTTGTGCTTTTCCGGGACGACAGCGAAGATCGAACCACGGTTTTCGCCGGGCCGGAGCGCGTCGTCACGGCGCGGACCAAAGCCGAATTCCACCGCGGCCTCGCCGAGCTTGAGCGCGCCCATGCGGCGGGCAAATGGATTGCAGGCTTCATGGCCTATGAGGCTGGCCATCTCTTCGAGGAGAAGCTGAGCCCCTTTGCCGAAGAGGGTCGCGAAACGCCGTTGATGTCCTTCGGCATCTTCGACACACCGAGCGACGACCATCCGTTCGCAGAGCCGCAGCGCCGGATCGAGAACGAGCCTTTTCTCGCCGAGCCGCGTGCCGCCTGGGATTTCCCCACCTACCGCGAGCGGTTCGACCGGCTGCATCAGCATCTGCGCCAGGGCGATTGTTACCAGGCAAACCTGACGATGCCGATCCGGGCGCGCTGGTCCGGCGATCCGCGCGCAGCATTCTGGTCGCTGATCGAACGGCAGCCGGTAAAATACGGCGCCCTCGTCGCGCTGGATGGCCCGATCCTCGTCTCGCGCTCGCCCGAGCTTTTCTTCCGGGTGGATGCCGACCGATGGATCGAAACGCATCCGATGAAGGGCACGGCAAAGCGCGGCGCGTCGGCAAAGGAGGATGCCGAGATCATTGCCGCCATGCGCGACGATGAGAAGACCCAGGCCGAAAACCGCATGATCGTCGACCTCTTGCGCAACGACATCTCGCGCATCACCGAGGTCGGAACACTGGACGTCCCAAAACTCTTCGACATCGAGACCTATCCGACCGTGCACCAGATGGTCAGCCATGTCCGGGCCAAGCTGCGGCCCGATGTCGGCATTACCGATATTTTCGCCGCACTCTTTCCCTGCGGCTCGATCACCGGCGCGCCGAAGATGCGGGCGATGGAGATCCTGCACGATCTCGAAGACGGCCCGCGCGACGCCTATTGCGGTGCAATCGGCTTCATCGCGCCGAACGGCATCATGCGCTTCAGCGTCGCGATCCGCACCATCTCGCTGTTTGCCGACGGCGAGGCCGTTTTCAATGTCGGCGGCGGCATCGTCTTTGATTCCGGCGCCCAGTCCGAATATGACGAATGCCTGCTCAAGGCGCGCTTTGCCATCGGCGATACCGAGATCGCCCGATGACGGATTTTTCCCTGATCGAGACCCTGCGCTACGAACCGGGGTTCGTTCGGTTGAGATTGCATCTCGCCCGGCTCCGTCGCTCTGCACGGCGGCTGGAGTTTGCCGGCGCCGAACGGGCGCAGGCTGAGTTGCAAGCTGCCGTCCAGGGAGCAACAAGCCCGCTCCGTGTCCGGCTGACTCTTGACCGCAACGGCGCGATCGCCGTCACCACGGCGGCTTTCACTCCTCTTGCCGAAGACACTGTCTGGCGCGTGCGTTTTGCAGAAACGCGGCTCTCTTCCGAAGACAAGCTGCTGCGGGTCAAGACCACGCGGCGCGATGTCTACGAGGCTGCACGTGCGGAATACCCGGCGACCGAGGTCGACGAAGTCCTGCTGCTCAACGAAAGGGACGAGGTTTGCGAGGGAACGATCACCTCGATCTTCCTTGACGACGGCAGCGGCACGCTGAAGACACCTCCGATCGCCTGCGGGCTCCTGGCCGGTGTACTCAGGACGGAACTCATCTGCCAGAGGCAGGCGCGCGTCGCCCGCCTATCGCTCGGCGATCTGGCAAGAGGCCAGCTCTATGTCGGAAATTCCCTACGGGGCCTGATCCGGGCGAAGCTCAGGGTCTGAACCCGGCAAGGTGTACCGCTTCACCCGATCGCGACCATCCCGCTTGGCGAGATAGAGCGCTTCGTCGGCGCGAGCATAGATGTCCTTGACACCGTCGCCCTCCCGGTATTCGGCGAGCCCCACCGAACAGGTGTAGTAGAATTCCGGAATGCTCGCCAGCGGCCTGGCGCTGCGCACCTTGTCGAGCAGGCGGTCGAGGATCATGTTGCCTTCGCTGATCGTGGTGTCGGGCAGGATCAGCATGAACTCTTCGCCACCGATGCGGCCGAAGCAATCGGAGCGGCGCACGAACTCCTGCATCTGGCGGGCGAAGTCGAGCAGAACCTCATCGCCCTGATGGTGGCCGTAGCGATCGTTGATCGCCTTGAAATAATCGATGTCGATGATGGCGACACAGCCCCACATGTGCGGGTTCTGGGCGCAATTGGCGATGAATTCGCCGAGCCGCCCCATGGTGTAGCGCCGGTTGGGCACATTGGTGAGTTCATCGACCTGCGAGGCACGCAGCGCGAAATCGCGATCCTGCCGCAGCGCGCGCTCTTCGACGCGAATGGTGGTGATGTCGACGGCAACGCACAGCATCCACCCCCTGGCATCGACCGTTTCCGTCATCCACAGCCAGCGGCCGTCATGCAAATCGGTCTCCATCGCGCGAAACGGGATCTTGCCGCGCCGATTGACCGTTGAGGCTATCCACGCATTGATGTCGCTGGTCGTGAGCACGGTTCCGCGACCGGCGGCATGGTTGCGCCGCATGATGTCGGCCCAGGTCGGCGTCTCGTCGGCGCCAATGAAATAGGCGGCGCGAAAGGCATCATTGGCAAATTGCAGCCGGTCGTGCTGATCGTAGAGCGCCATCAGCACGGGCGTTTGGGCCTGCAGGCCCATCAGGGTCTTTATGTGGTCACCGGTCACGTTCAGTCTGCGACGCCTCCAGTTCGGAAAGGAAACAACAATCATGGCGCGTAGCGGATGATTGTATCAAAGCTATAGCACGAAGTGCTTGTGACAAGCTTCGGCCCATGCGAAACGAAAGGGAATATGGTTAAATCGCGAGAATGATCCGGTCATCCCGCATGAAACACACGCCTTACGACGGCTCTTCCAAGCCCTTTACCATCGGCCTCACGCAGCTTGATCCCGATCGATGGATCGAACCAGACGACCAGCTCCAGCACTATCTCGACCAGAAGGCGCAGTTGCTCGCGCAGTCCCGCGACGCGGTTTTTGCCAGCGAAGACGGAACTCAGGACGCACAGATCGAGCTGCTGCAGATCCTGTCCGATTATCTGCCGATGCGGTATCCCGACATCTACTGTCGGCAGGATGATGCAATGATGGTCGCCGGGCGGCGGGTGCTCTTGTCCGGCGACGACGCGCTTGTGCTTGCGGGCTCGCTCGTGCAGGACGACCTGGCAATCATGCAGCGCGGCGACCGCGGCTGGCGCCTTGGCGCCGCCTACATCGCCTTTCCCTCGTCCTGGTCGCTCGCCGAAAAGTTCGGGCGCACCATGGACGAGATCCACGCCCCTGTTCCCGGCTTCGAACACGGCACGCGCAACGCCGAACTGATCGCCCGCATGTTCGACAACCTGCCGCCCGGCCGTTTCGTCGAACGGTTCAATTGGGCCGTCAATGTCGACGGCTCCCTGCATCTGCCGAAGTCGAAATCGGAAGGGTTTTCGGCAGGCGCAGTCGAGCTGACTGAAGAGCGCACCTTCATCCGCATCGAGCGCCAGACATTGCGCAAGCTGCCGGCAAGCGGCGCCATCGTCTTCACGATCCGTATCTATTCGGATCCCCTGGCGCTGTTGCGCCAAAGAGCGGATGCGCCGACTTTGGCCCTTTCCTTCGTCGAGCAACTGCACTCTCTCGACCTGCCGCAGGCGGCCTACAAGGGCCTCGTCAGCAAGCGGGACGCTCTCATTTCGGCCCTGCTTTCCATTGCTGGTTAAGCAATATCGCAGATCAGCGTTGACCCGGCGGCCCTTTATTGTGACAGCAAACTATGCTCTAGGGCCTATCGCACGGCGCGAGCCTCATTTTCAGACACTTTCAACACCGTCTCAGGGAAAGTTTCCTCAGGAGTAAGACCAAAATGGCAGACACCACCTACCCGGTTTACGGCGAGATCACCGGCCCGATCGTCATGATCGGTTTCGGTTCGATCGGCCGCGGCACCTTGCCGTTGATCGAGCGCCACTTCAAATACGACAAGAACCGGTTGATCGTGGTCGAGCCGCGTGAGGATGCTGCCGACAACGAGATCTTCGAGCGTCATGGCGTCCGCCACGTTCGCGCCCATGTGACGAAGGAAAACTACAAGGAACTCTTGAAGCCGCTCCTGACCGAAGGCGAAGGCCAGGGCTTCTGCGTCAACCTGTCGGTCGACACGGGTTCGGTCGACCTGATCAAGATGTGCCGCAAGCTCGACGTTCTCTACATCGACACGGTCGTCGAGCCTTGGCTCGGCTTCTATTTCGATGCCGAAATGGACAACGCTGCGCGTACCAACTACGCCCTGCGCGAAACGCTGCGCAAGGAAAAGGAAAAGAACCCGGGCGGCACCACGGCCGTTTCGACCTGCGGCGCCAACCCGGGCATGGTCTCCTGGTTCGTCAAGCAGGGCCTCCTGAACCTCGCCAACGACCTTGGCGTGAAGTTTGACGAGCCGCATCAGGACGACCGCGAAGGCTGGGCGAAGCTGATGAAGAAGGTCGGCGTCAAGGGCGTGCACATCGCCGAGCGCGACACCCAGCTGACCAAGAAGCCGAAGCCGCTCAACGTCTTCTGGAACACCTGGTCGGTCGAAGGCTTCATCTCCGAAGGTCTGCAGCCCGCCGAACTCGGCTGGGGCACCCACGAGAATTGGATGCCGAAGAACGCCAAGAAGCACAAGAAGGGCTGCAAGGCGGCTATCTACTTGGAGCAGGCGGGTGCCAACACCCGTGTTCGCAGCTGGTGCCCGACGCCCGGCCCGCAATACGGCTTCCTCGTCACCCACAACGAGTCGATCTCGATCGCCGACTTCTTCACCGTGCGCGACAAGGACGGCGAAGTTACCTATCGCCCGACCTGCCACTACGCCTACCATCCGGCCAACGACGCAGTCCTGTCGCTGCACGAAATGTTCGGCAACGGCGGCAATGCGCAGCCTGTCCATCACGTTCTCGACGAGAAGGAACTCGTTGAAGGCGTCGACGAACTGGGCGTCCTGCTCTACGGCCACGACAAGAACGCCTACTGGTTCGGTTCGCGCCTGTCGCTCGAAGAGACCCGCCGCATCGCGCCTTACCAGAACGCCACCGGTATGCAGGTAACCTCTGCCGTGCTTGCAGGCATGGTCTGGGCGATGGAAAACCCGAAGGCCGGCATCGTCGAAGCCGACGAGATGGACTACAAGCGCTGCCTCGAAGTGCAGTTGCCCTATCTCGGCCCGGTCGAAGGCCATTACACCGACTGGACCCCGCTCGACGGTCGTCCGGGCCTGTTCCCGGAAGACATCGACACCAAGGATCCCTGGCAGTTCAAGAACGTCCTCGTTCGCTAAACCGCTGACATTGCGAAGCATCCGGCCCGGGGCATTTCTGCTCCGGGCTTTTTTGTTCATATGGGAAAAGCCCGGCACGCTGGCCCGACCACTCTTGCTTTCAACTCTTGATCGCGGCATGGTTCGGCGAAACGAAACGGACGCTCGGCACAAAGCGAGGGAAATCGCCAATGAAGCCATTCGCAATTCTGACCCTTCTCGCGACCGCCGCGGCCCTGGCCTCCTGCCAGTCGTCGCCCCGGGAAGTCGGAGGGGCACCGCCCGCTCGCCAGGCAACGGGTGTCGAAGGCTCATGGACGGATCCGAACGGCATCGTGTCGACCTTTGCAGGCGGAACCTTCTCGACCCGCACCACCGATAGCAACCAGCTGCTGGCTTCCGGCAACTACGTGAAGCTCAGCCCGACGCTCGTCGAAATCAACATGACCTCCCTGGTGCGCAACACCCAGTCAAAGGTCAATTGCGCGCTGGTCACCCAGAGCCAGCTCAATTGCACCACCGATGCAGGCGCCCAGTTCTCGCTGGCGCGACGCGGCTGAGACAGGCCTTGGAACAACGATCAAAGCCTCCGCAAGGGGGCTTCTTTTGTTGCTGTTTCCCCGCTTAACCCTACTGCATGTTTCCTTAAATCGTAGCCGATTTAAGGATAAAAACATGCAGAAATTCAAAGTGCTACAGCGACCTTTGCGCGTCTGATAAGACGCGCGGCGCTGTAGTTGCATGTCCGGCAACCGGCAGATGGTTTTAGCGCTTGAAGTCGCCCCGAAGTGATGAAAACATCCGCCCCGGCAAAGCCACCCCGGCCGTGGGGACCGGACCCGTTTCGGAGGGTCTGCAAGCGGCCGGCAGATAACAGGCAAAACAGGAGAACATCATGATCAGACACATGCGGACCGGCCTGATGACCGCGTCCATCCTTGCCCTTTCCTCGGGCGCAGCCTTCGCCGATTATGAACTGAACATCCTGCACATCAACGATCTCCACTCCCGTATCGAATCGATCAACAAGTTCGATTCGACCTGCTCGGCCGAAGAAGAAGGCAAGAACGAGTGCTTCGGCGGCGTCGCCCGCCTGAAATCTCTGATCGACCAGAAGCGCCAGGACCTGTCCGGCAAGAACGTCTTGCTGTTGAACGCCGGCGACAACTTCCAGGGATCGCTGTTCTTCACCACCTACAAGGGTCTGGCCGAAGCCGAATTCCTCAACCTGATGAAGTTCGACGCGATGACCGTCGGCAACCATGAATTCGACGAGAGCGAAGATGGCCTTGTCGGCTTCCTCGAGAAGATCGAGTTCCCTGTCGTCACCGCCAACGTATTGCCCAGCCACAAGTCGAAGATCGGCGACCGCATCAAGCCGTCGATCGTTCTGGAAGTGGGCGGACAGAAGGTCGGCATCGTCGGCGCCGTCGCCAACGACACGCCCGAGCTCTCCTCCCCCGGCCCGGACATCCTGATTGGCGACGACGTCGCCACCACGACCGCCGCGGTCGAGGAGTTGAAGAAGCAGGGCGTCGACAAGATCATCGCGCTCACCCATGTCGGCTACCCGCGTGACCTTGCAGCGATCGCCAAGATCCCCGATGTCGACGTCGTCGTCGGCGGTCACTCCCACAGCCTGCTGTCGAACACCGACGAAAAGGCCGAGGGCCCGTACCCGACGATGGTCGACAACCCCGGTGGCTACAAGGTCCCCGTCGTCCAGGCCGCCTCCTACACCAAGTATCTTGGCGACCTCGTCGTCACCTTCGACGACAAGGGCGTGGTCAAGGCTGCCAAGGGCGATCCGATCCTGGTCGACAGCTCCGTCAAGCCGGATCAGTCGGTGCTGGCCCGCGTGGCCGAGCTCGGCAAGCCGATCGAGGAGCTGCGCAACAAGATCATCGCCAAGACGGAAGCGCCGATCGACGGTTCGCGAGACAATTGCCGCACCAAGGAGTGCGAAATGGGCAGCCTCGTTGCCGACGCCATGCTCGACCGCGTCAAGAGCCAGGGCGTGACAATCGCCATCACCAATGGCGGCGGCCTGCGCGCCTCGATCGATGCCGGCGATGTCTCGATGGGCGAAGCGATCACCGTCCTGCCGTTCCAGAACACGGTTGCGACCTTCCAGATCAAGGGTGACGGCATCCGTGAAGCACTGGAAAATGGCCTCAGCAAGCTCGAAGAAGCAGGTGGCCGTTTCCCGCAGGTCGCCGGTCTCAAATATTCCTTCGACCGTTCGAAGCCGGTCGGCAGCCGCGTCGTCTCGGTCGAGGTGAAGGAAGGCGAGGCCTACGGTCCGCTCGATCCGGCAAAGACCTACTCGCTGGTCACCAACAACTACATGCGCAATGGCGGCGACGGCTACGACGTGTTCGAGACCAAGGGCGAGAATGCCTATGACTACGGCCCGGGCCTGGAAACCGTGCTGGCCGACTATCTCGCCGCGCACCAGCCGTTCAAGCCCTACACCGACGGCCGCATCACCGAAGTGGCTGCCGCCGCCGGCGCGACGACTGCCGAACCGGCAGCGGAAACCAAGCCGGCCGACGCAACGGCAACGCAACCTGCAGCCGGCACTGCTGCGACCACTGCGGCTTCCGGCCCGCAGAAGCATGTCATCGCCAAGGGTGACACGCTTTGGGATCTCGCCAAGGCGTTCTATGGCGATGGTGCGCTCTGGGCAAAGATCTCCGAGGCCAACGGCAAGCCGGCTCCGCGCCACCTGCACGTCGGCACCGAACTGGAGATTCCGGCAAAGTAAGACAATTTGCCTCCCCTTCGAAAGCCGGCGCGGGCTTCCCCGCGCCGGCTTTTCTTCTTAGAAGGACGTGAAGCAAAGAGCATGCCCCTGCTTGTACGTGACCATGAGGACCGAGATGACCAACGCGCCCGCCGCGACCGCCCCCAGCGATCACCCGACCGTTAAATCCGGAAAGGTCGGCGTTCTGCTGGTCAATCTCGGCACGCCCGATGGCACCGACTACACCTCGATGCGCCGCTATCTGAAGGAATTCCTGAGCGATCGCCGCGTCATCGAATGGTCGCGGCTGTTCTGGTATCCGATCCTCTATGGCATCGTGCTCAACACCCGCCCGGGCAAGGTCGGCAAGGCCTATGAGATGATCTGGAACAAGGATCTGAACGAGAGCTATCTGCGCACCTACACCCGCAATCAGGCGACCTTGATGGCGGAAGCCTTCGCCGATCAGCCGCACATCGTCGTTGATTGGGGAATGCGCTACGGCCAGCCGTCGATCGCCTCGCGCATGGAGGCCCTGCAGAAGGCCGGATGCGAGCGCATCCTGCTGTTCCCGCTCTATCCGCAATATGCCGCGGCAACGACCGCTACCGTCAACGACAAGGCATTCGAGGCCCTGCTCAAGATGCGCTGGCAGCCGGCTTTGCGCACCGTCCCGCCCTATCATGACGATCCCGTCTATATCGACGCGTTGGCGACCTCGATCACGCGGCATCTGGCGACGCTCGACTGGGAGCCGGAGGTGGTGCTGACCTCCTTCCACGGCATCCCGAAGAGCTACTTCGAAAAGGGCGACCCGTATTACTGCCAGTGCCAGAAGACCGCGCGCCTGCTGCGCGAAAAGCTCGGCTGGTCCAAGGACAAGCTGCAGGTGACCTTCCAGTCCCGCTTCGGCCCGGAAGAGTGGCTGCAGCCCTATACCGACAAGACGGTCGAGAAACTGGCGCAGGACGGCGTCAAGCGCATCGCCGTGATCAACCCCGGCTTCGTTTCCGACTGTCTGGAAACGCTCGAGGAGATTGCAGAGCAGGCGGCAGAAAGCTTCCATCACAATGGCGGCGAGAAGTTTGCCCATATCCCCTGCCTCAACGACAGTGCCGAGGGTATGACCGTTCTCGAGCATGTCGTGCGCCGGGAGCTAAGCGGCTGGCTTTGAAACGGAAATCTGCGCCCGCCCGCTTGAATTAGACTGACCGATGCCCACGTCTGGGTTAGAGTGTCACCTCAAACTGGGGTTGTGATCATGGGGGACTTGTCTTTGGGCGGTTTGGATATTGCGGTCATCGCATTTGTGGTTCTTGTCGTTCTGGTGCTCTTTGCCGGCATCAAGACGGTGCCGCAGGGCTATCGCTATACGGTGGAACGCTTCGGCCGCTACACCAAGACGATGGAACCGGGTCTCAACATCATCATTCCGTTCATCGACCGCATCGGCGCCAGGATGAACGTGATGGAGCAGGTTCTCGACGTTCCGACCCAGGAAGTCATCACCAAGGACAACGCCAGCGTGTCGGCCGATGCCGTCGCCTTCTACCAGGTGCTGAACGCCGCCCAGGCCGCCTACCAGGTGTCCGATCTGCAAAACGCCATCCTCAACCTGACCATGACCAACATCCGTTCGGTCATGGGGTCGATGGACCTCGACGAGCTGCTGTCGAACCGCGACACCATCAACGACAACCTGCTGCGCGTGGTCGACGAGGCCGCCAACCCCTGGGGCATCAAGATCACCCGCGTCGAGCTGAAGGACATTGCACCACCGAAGGATCTCGTCGACGCCATGGCGCGTCAAATGAAGGCCGAGCGCGAGAAGCGCGCCCAGGTGCTGGAAGCCGAAGGCTCGAGAAACGCCCAGATTCTCCGTGCCGAAGGCGCCAAGCAGTCGGCGATCCTGCAGGCGGAAGGCCAGCGAGAGGCAGCCTTCCGCGACGCCGAGGCGCGCGAGCGTCTGGCCGAAGCCGAGGCCAAGGCAACGCAGATGGTATCGGCGGCGATTGCTGCCGGCGATGTCCAGGCGATCAACTACTTCGTCGCCCAGAAATACACCGAGGCGCTTGCCGCCATCGGCACCGCCAACAACCAGAAGATCGTCCTGATGCCGATGGAAGCGTCAGCCTTGATCGGCTCGCTCGGCGGCATCGGCGCGATTGCCAGGGAAGTGTTCGGAAACGACCAGTCGCCCGCCCCTCGTCAGCGCCAGTCGACGACCCCGCGCACCGGCCCGGCGCCCGGTCCGTTCGAGCCCCAGGGGAAGTAGGCGATGGTCCAGCGCATCATCCTTGAGCTCGGCCCCTGGAGCTGGTGGGTTCTCGGTCTTGTACTGCTGGCAGCCGAAGTCGTGGCACCCGGCGTTTTCCTCGTCTGGATCGCCATCGCCGCACTCGTCACCGGTGTGCTCTCGCTTCTATTGTGGGACACTGTCGTCTGGGGCTGGCAGGTCCAGCTCGTCGTCTTCGCGCTTCTCTCCGTCGTCGCCGTCCTCGTCGGACGGCACTTCATCTCCTCGTCTTCCAGGGAGACGGACGAACCCCTGCTCAACCAACGGGCCCAGAGCCTCGTGGGACGCACGGCCGTGCTTGAAAAGCCGATCGCCGAGGGCCACGGCCGCGTGCGTCTGGACGATACGGTCTGGATCGTCGAGGGACCCGATCTGCCTGCCGGAGCGCGCGTGCGCATCGTTGCCAGCCACGGGCGTAACCTGACGGTCGAGAGCGCCTAAGGCGCCGCGACCGTTCAAATTCGCTTGCTGCGCTTTAAGCTCTTGTTTTTGCGCATGTCGTTAACGCGTTTTTCCCGTTTGGAAACGATTGGTTAACCACGCGGCTTTACGATTGCGAAAGGATTGCAATCAGGCTCGCGGACAAACGGCAGATGGTGCCAGACAACACTCGCTCGACCGGAAGAGACGCGCGGCGTTTGACGCTGATGGCGTTGTTGCTGGCCGGCACCGCGATGGCCGCTCCGCTGTCGGCGCATGCCCAAACGGTGACGAACGCCACCGTGCCGACGACCCCTGGCATCGTTGCCCCCGGCGCTGCAACCGGCGCGCCGGCGATCGCCGATCCGCAGACGACGGGCGCCGTCAGCGCCGACGATCTGTCTCCGGCTTCGGACGAAGACCTCATCCGTCTCAACCGCCGTGAACCAACGATCGATGGATTGCGGACGCGAATAGAGCCGGAAGACCACCGCGCACCCGGTGTTCGCATCGGCACGTTCACCCTGCGGCCGGAAATCAGCGAAACGATCAATCACGAATGGCGCAAGGACGGCAATACCAAGCAGAACCGCGGCTACCTGGAAACCGGCATCCGCGGCACCTTGACGTCGGATTGGTCCCGCCACGAACTGACGGTCACGGGCGCCGGCGTGTTGCAGAACAATATTTCCGGCGAGGGAGAGGAAGAGCCGCGCGCTGACATCGACGCGGAATTGCGCCTCGATCTCTGGGATCAAACCGTTGCACGCCTGCGGGCAGGCTACAGCTTCGAGCGCGAGGACGCTGACGATCCGAACGCGATCTCGAATGCCAAGTCACAATCGGGCGTCAACACCTACCGGCTGGGCGCCGCCATCGAGCGTGACTTCGGCCTCATCCGCGGCTCGGTCGGACTCGATCTCGAACGGCGGACCTATGGCGACGTCGAGCTTGAAAACGGCACGACCATTTCGGTCGAAGACCGAAACCGCAACAGCGGAACGCTGACGGCGCGCGTCGGCTATGAAATGTCGCCGGCACTGATCCCGTTCATCGAGGCCGCGGTTGGCAGGTCGATCTACGATCTTCGCCAGGACACGCTCGGCTTCGAGCGCTCCTACCACAGCTACGCAACACGTGGCGGTCTGGAGGTCGACCTCGGCGAAAAGCTCTATGGCGAGATCGCCCTTGGCTACGAGACCTATCGTTTCGAGGACGACCGGCTCAGCGACGTCAGCGGCCTGTCGGTCGACGGCCGCCTCAACTGGTCGCCGCAGCGCGGTACGGATGTGCTCTTCGGGTTGTCGACCGGTCTCAACCCGTCGACGACTGCGGGCGATTCCGGATCGATCGACTATGCCTTGACCAACATCATCACCCACGAGATGCGCTCCGATCTCGTCGCAAGACTGTCCAACACCCTGATCATCCGCAAATATCCGTCGGACAGCCGCTCCTCCGACGAGACCACCTGGCGCACTGGCGCAGGCCTCACTTGGGATATGAACCGTTATCTCGCACTAACCGGCGACGTCAGCTATGAGCGCACCACGCGCGACGTCGGCGACCCGACCGACATCACCCGCGTCGGCGTCGGCCTCGTCCTGCGGCGCTGAGGCAAAGGTCGACTGTCGGCAGTCGCCAAATTTCGATTACGCTCAGCGAAAACACGCAAAGAAAAAGGCCGCAGTCCCCTCGGGACGCGGCCTTCTCGTTTTTGAACGGACCGGAATTACTTCAAGCTGCTCAGGAGCGCCTTCAGCGGGCCTTCGACGATCGGGCGGATGTCACTGCGTTCGAGCGCGAAGGCGACGTTGGCGAGGATGAAGCCGTCCTTGGCGCCGCAGTCGTAGGTCTCGCCACGGAAGTGGTAGGCGGCGAACTGCTGCTTCTCGGAGAGCTTCAGCATGCCGTCGGTCAGCTGGATCTCATTGCCGGCGCCGCGCTCCTGTTTTTCCAGGATCGGGAAGATTTCCGGCTGCAGGATGTAGCGGCCGTTGATGAAGAAGTTCGACGGCGCTGTTCCAGGCGCGGGCTTCTCGACCATCTTGGTGATCTTGAAGCCGTCGCCGACCTTGTCGCCGACACCGACGATCCCATATTTGTGGGCCTGATCCGGCGCGCATTCCTCGACGGCGATGACGTTGCCGCCGCTCTGTTCATAAAGCTCGACCATGCCCTTCAGGCAGCCCTTCTCGCCCTTCATGATCATGTCGGGCAGCAACAGCGCGAACGGCTCGTTGCCGACCAGTTCGCGGGCGCACCACACGGCATGGCCAAGGCCGAGCGGCGCCTGCTGACGGGTGAAGCTGGTGGTGCCGGCCTTCGGCAGGATAGCATCGAGAAGCTCGATCTCGATCTTCTTGTTGCGCTCGCGCAGGGTCTGGTCGAGCTCGACCTGGATATCGAAATAGTCCTCGATGACGGCCTTGCTGCGGCCGGTGACGAAGATCAGGTGCTCGATACCGGCTTCCATCGCCTCGTCGACCACATATTGAATGACCGGCTTGTCCACCACCGTCAGCATTTCCTTGGGCACGGCCTTGGTGGCCGGCAGGAAACGCGTGCCCAGACCAGCGACCGGGAACACGGCTTTGCGGACTTTACGCTTGTCGGTCATCGGTACCTCCTTCAATCGGATTTCAATCCTGAGTGTTGCTGTAAAAATCCTTAAACCAAAATCAATTTAAGGAATCGTCAGCGCTTTGCAGTGCCGCGGCAATCTCTACGTAACGATGTGAACGCACGCTGAACCGGGATGAAAAAAAGGCCGATACGGACCGAACTCGCATTTTCTTCCACCGAAGACGCAATGACCTTTTCATGGTAAAGGGTTTGTTGACCACGTTTCTGTAGATTCGTCCTGATCCGGCGCTGCATCGACTGCGGCCGGATCCGAGAACGGGAACCGCCGGCGGTCGACGAACCGCAAGGCTGGCTCCAGACTGCCACCATGCGGAGATGTCCCGGCTATGACGGCTGAGGCTCCGCAGAGAACGGAACCGACAGCTGATGATCAGAAACCGCAGGACGTTTTTCCGTCATATCGCAGCCGCCTTCGTCCTATCCGCCGTCGCGCTTGGCACCTCCCCCGCGCGCGCCGATGCCGGATTCCAGACCTGGATCAACAATTTCTATGCCACGGCTGCAAAGAGCGGCATCACGCAGGCGACCTATCGCAAGGCGTTTGCCGGCGTGAAGACGCCCGATGCGACCGTGATCGAAAAGGCCAACTACCAGCCCGAGTTCAAGCACAAGATCTGGGAATACATCGATTCCCGCGTCAATCCCTACACCAAGCGCATCGGCCAGGAGATGGCCGCCAAGCATGGCCGCACGCTGAATTCGATCGAAAAGCACTTCGGCGTCGACAAGACGATCCTGCTGGCGATCTGGTCGATGGAATCGAACTACGGCGCCGTGCTCGAAAAGGACGATCGTCTGCACTACGTGCCGCGAGCGCTGGCGACCCTTGCCTATGCCGATCCCAAGCGTGCAAAATTCGCCAAGACACAGCTGATTGCCGCGCTCAAGATCCTGCAGAGCGGCGACATCACCCCGCGCGAACTGACCGGCTCCTGGGCCGGCGCCATGGGACACACGCAATTCATCCCGACGAGCTATCTGCTTTACGCCATCGACGCTGATGGTAACGGCCATCGTGATATCTGGAACTCGGTGCCCGACGCGCTTGCGACAGCCGCCAACCTTCTGAAGAAGAACGGCTGGCAGGCGGGCGAGACCTGGGGTTACGAGGTCGCGCCGCCGGCCAACGCCGCAAAATATTCGGGGCAGACGAAGACGCTTGCCCAATGGGCAGCGCTCGGTTTCCTCAGGCCGAACGGCAAGGGTTTCCGCAATGGCGCTTCGCGCGCCGAACTGAAGTTGCCGAGCGGCGGTGACGGTCCCGGCTTCCTGATGACCAAGAACTTCTTCGTCATCAAGCGCTACAACGCGTCGGACAGTTACGCACTCGGCGTCGGTCTTCTTGCCGACCAGATCGCCGGTTATGCTGGCATGCAGCAGCGTTGGCCGCGCCCGGACGGCTCACTCGACATCAGTGAGAAGTTCGAATTGCAGAACCGCCTGAAGGAACTCGGCTATTACAGCGGCGAGGTCGATGGCAATTTCGGATCCGGCTCCAAGGCCGCGATCCAGGAATTCCAATCGAAGAACGGCCTTGCGCCGGACGGCCAGCCGACACAACATCTGCTGCGCGCCCTGCGCAACTGACGCGCACGCCCGAAACGCGACGGTGGCCTTGCCGCCGCCGTCCGTTCGATGGATGATCAGACATGCATGCGAAAACCAAGGCCCGGACGACAGGCGGCGGAATGCCCTGGAGGACTGCGACGATGATCGTCGCCGCGGCCGCGATGCTGTTCGTCGGCTTTGCCGCAAGTTATGCCGAAGCCCAGCAGAGGGTGCAGCGACGCAACCTCTTCCAGATGCTGTTCGGCGGCCTCACGCGCGAACGGCGTGTTATCGACGAGCGGTACGAGTTTCCGCAACAGCCGCGGCCCAGGCGCGCCCGCCAGAACCAGAACCCGAACCAAGGTCAGCCACGGCAGAAGGCACCCGGCCGGCAAAAGGCAAGGCCTGCCATTGCCGATGCGGCTCCAGTGCCGCAACCGGTTGAAAAGGCGCCGGACGCCAAGAAGGTTCTTGTTGTCGGCGACTTCATGGCCGGCAGCCTTGGGGATGGACTGAAGACCGCCTTCGAGATGACCCCGGGCATCACCATCGAAACGCGCGCGAACGGTTCGTCCGGCCTGGTGCGCGAAGATTACTTCAACTGGCCGGTAACGCTCCCCACCTACGTGGGCGAGATCAAACCTTCGGTCATCATCATCAGCCTCGGCGCCAACGATCGCCAGCAGATGCAGATCGGCAGCGCCAAGGAAAAGTACCGCAGCGATCTTTGGACCGAGGAATACCGCAAGCGCGTCCATGGGCTGGCGGAGCTTGCACGCAAGGAAAAGCTGCCGGTTCTGTGGGTCGGCATGCCGCCGTTCCAGTCGGCTGCAATGACTGCCGACATGGTGACGTTCAACGGCATCTACAGCGAGGAAGTCGAAAAGGTCGGTGGTCAGTTCGTCGACATCTGGGACGGTTTCGTCGACGAAGCCGGCAAGTTCGTGCTGACCGGCTCCGACATCAACGGCCAGCAGGTTCGATTGCGCGGCGCCGACGGCATCAACCTGACCAAAGCCGGCAAACGCAAGCTGGCGTTCTACGTGGAAAAGGATATTCGCCGCCTGCTGGGGGATGCCGCCGCGACCGACAAGGATGTGCCGGGCGCCGATGGCCTGAAGGATCTGGTCGTTACCGCGCCGCTTGCCAACGAGGACATCGTCAAGACGCAGCCGATTGGCCTGACCGATCCGGATCTCGATGGCGCTGCAGCACTGCTCGGCGATGCCGCACCCAACAAGGGCACCGGCAAGAGCCCGCGCGACCGGCTGGTCGACAAGGGCGATGTGGCCGCAGCGCCTGCCGGCCGTGTCGACGATTTCCGTCTCGCCAAACCAGGGACAATCATCAGCAATCCGGTGATCAGGAACTAACCCTCTTTTGGGCTGCTGAGTGCAACTGTTGTCTCGGCGATCCCTTCGCCAAAAGGACCTTGAATGCGAAAGGGCCCCGCCATGATCCGGCGGAGCCCTTTCGCGTTTGGGAGCAATGATGTCAGCGCGGCAGGATCGACGATCCCATCAGCGCCTCGTCGATCGCGCGGGCGGCCTGGCGGCCTTCGCGGATCGCCCACACGACGAGCGACTGGCCGCGGCGAACGTCGCCGGCCGTCCAGAACTTGTCGACCGAGGTCTTGTAGTCGCGGTCGTTGGCCACGACATTGGTCGAGCCGCGACGGTCGGTGTTGAGCGTCAGCTTGTCGCCGAGATCCTTCAGCACGCTATCGGTGAACGGGCCGCTGAAGCCGATGGCGATGAAGGCGAGATCGGCCTTGATGATGAACTCCGTGCCGGCGACGGGCTTGCGGCGGTCATCCACCTGGCAGCATTTGACGCCGATGAGGTTGCCGTCCTCGTCGCCGACGAACTCCAGCGTCGCGACCTGGAACTCGCGGATCGCGCCTTCGGCCTGGCTGGACGAGGTGCGCATCTTGGTCGCCCAGAACGGCCAGACGGCGAGCTTGTCTTCCTTTTCCGGCGGCTGCGGGCGAATGTCGAGCTGGGTGACCTTGACGGCGCCCTGACGGAAGGCCGTGCCGACACAGTCGGACGCGGTGTCGCCGCCGCCGACGACGACGATGTGCTTGCCGCCGGCAAGAATAGGTGCCGCCGGCCAGCCGGTGCTGTCGATGTTTTCACGGCCGACGCGACGGTTCTGCTGCACGAGATAGGGCATGGCATCATGAACGCCGGCAAATTCGACGCCGGGGATGCCGGCATTGCGCGGCGTTTCGGAGCCACCGCAATAGAGCACCGCATCATGACCGTCGATCAGTTGCTCGACCGGCAGGTCGACGCCGATGTTGACGCCGCAATGGAAGGTGACGCCCTCGCCCTTCATCTGCTCGACGCGGCGATCGATGAAGTTCTTCTCCATCTTGAAGTCGGGGATGCCGTAGCGCAGCAGGCCGCCGGGCTTGCTCTCGCGCTCGTAGAGATGAACCTCGTGACCGGCGCGCGCCATCTGCTGGGCAGCCGCCATGCCGGCCGGGCCCGAACCGATGACCGCGACCTTCTTGCCGGTCTTGGTGACGGCCGGCTGCGGCACGATGTAGCCCATCTCATAGGCCTTGTCGGCGATCGCCTGCTCGACGGTCTTGATCGCGACCGGGGCATCCTCGAGGTTCAGCGTGCACGCCTCCTCGCACGGCGCGGGGCAGACGCGGCCGGTGAACTCCGGGAAATTGTTGGTCGAATGCAGGTTGCGGATCGCCTCTTCCCAGTTGCCGTTGTAGACCAGATCGTTCCAGTCGGGGATCTGGTTGTGCACCGGACATCCGGTGGGCCCATGGCAATAGGGAATGCCGCAGTCCATGCAGCGCGCCGCCTGCTTCTGCACTTCCGGCTCCGACATCGGAATTGTGAATTCGCGGAAATGGCGGATGCGGTCGGACGCCGGCTGGTACTTTGCCACTTGCCGGTCGATCTCGAGAAAACCAGTTACCTTACCCATCGTATCATCCTGATAGCTTCGCGTCTGAACAGGCGCTTGAGACAAGCGCGCGTGATGAACCCCCGAACCCTTTTCGGAATCGGGAGCCCTTTTCACCGGGACCTCTATTCGGCCGCCTCTGCCATTTTCATGCGTTCCATGTCTTCGAGCGCACGACGATATTCGACCGGCATGACCTTGCGGAATTTCGGCCGGTAGTCTGCCCAGTGATCGAGGATCGCCTTTGCCCGGGGCGAGCCCGTGTGGTGCAGGTGATTGGAGATCAACTGGTAGAGCCGCTCCTCGTCGTGGCGCGTCATATCGCCGGATACGTCGACCATGCCCTTGTGCATGATGTCGCCGCCGTGATGATGCAGCTTCTCGAGCATGTCGTCCTCTTCCGGCACCGGCTGCAGTTCGACCATCGCCATGTTGCAGCGGCGGGCGAAATCGCCTTCCTCGTCGAGGACATAAGCAACACCGCCGGACATACCGGCCGCGAAGTTGCGGCCCGTTGTACCGAGAACGACGACGACACCGCCGGTCATGTACTCGCAGCCGTGGTCGCCCACACCTTCGACGACGGCAATGGCGCCGGAGTTGCGCACGGCGAAGCGTTCGCCGGCAACGCCGTTGAAGTAGCATTCGCCCGAGATCGCACCGTAAAGCACGGTGTTGCCAACGATGATCGAGTTTTCAGGCACGATCCTGGTGTTCTCAGGCGGCCGGACGATGATACGGCCACCGGAAAGACCCTTGCCGACATAGTCGTTGCCATCGCCGACCAGATCGAAGGTGATGCCGCGCGCCAGGAAGGCCGCGAAAGACTGACCCGCCGTGCCCTTGAGGGTCACGTGGATCGTATCGTCCTTCAGGCCCTTGTGACCCCAACGCTTGGCAAGCGCGCCCGAAAGCATGGCGCCGGCCGATCGGTCGACGTTCTTGATCACGGCTTCGAAGGCGACTGGCGCCTTGGTCTCCAGCGCGATCTTCGCCTTCTCGATCAGCGTGCGGTCGAGCACGTCGTCGATCGGATGCTTCTGACGGCTCGTCCAGTAGGTTTCTTCCTTCGGAGCGTCGACCTTGTGGAAGATCTTCGAGAAATCGAGACCATTGGCCTTCCAATGGGCAAGCGCGCCGTCCTTATCCAAGAGTTCGGAAGCACCGATGATTTCATCGAGCCGGCGCACGCCGAGCGATGCGAGGATCTCGCGCACTTCCTCGGCGACGAAGAAGAAGTAGTTGATGACGTGCTCGGCCGTGCCCTTGAAGCGCTTGCGCAGCACCGGGTCCTGGGTCGCGACACCGACAGGACAGGTGTTGAGGTGGCACTTGCGCATCATGATGCAGCCGGCGGCGATCAGCGGCGCGGTGGCAAAACCGAACTCGTCGGCACCGAGAAGCGCTCCGATGATGACGTCGCGACCCGTCTTCAGGCCGCCGTCGACCTGAAGGGCGACTCGCGAACGCAGGCCGTTCAGCACCAGCGTCTGCTGGGTTTCGGCGAGGCCGATTTCCCATGGGCTGCCGGCATGTTTCAGCGAGGTCAGCGGCGATGCGCCGGTGCCGCCGTCGAAGCCGGCAACGGTGATGTGGTCGGCGCGTGCCTTGGCGACACCGGCGGCAACCGTACCGACACCCACTTCCGAGACCAGCTTGACCGAAACGTCGGCTTCCGGATTGACGTTCTTCAGGTCGTAGATCAGCTGCGCCAGATCTTCGATCGAATAGATGTCATGGTGCGGCGGCGGCGAGATCAGGCCGACGCCCGGCGTCGAATGCCGGGTCTTTGCGACGGTCGCGTCCACCTTGTGGCCGGGCAGTTGGCCGCCTTCGCCGGGCTTGGCGCCCTGGGCCACCTTGATCTGCAGCATGTCGGCATTGACCAGATACTCGGTCGTCACGCCGAAGCGGCCGGAGGCGATCTGCTTGATCGCCGAACGTTCAGGGTTGGTCGAGCCGTCGGGCAGCGGCAGGTAGCGGTCGCTTTCCTCGCCGCCTTCACCGGTGTTCGACTTGCCGCCGATCCGGTTCATGGCGATCGCCAGCGTCGTATGCGCCTCGCGGCTGATCGAGCCGAAGGACATGGCACCCGTCGAGAAGCGCTTGACGATGTCGGTGGCCGGCTCGACCTCGTCGACCGAGATCGGCTTGCGGCCGGCAGCCTCCGCGTTTTTGACCGTGAACAGGCCACGGATCGTGTTCATCCGCAGCGCCGAGTTGTTCACCATCTCGGCAAATTCGCGGTAGCGGTCCTCAGCATTGCCGCGCACCGCATGCTGCAGCGATGCGATCGCATCCGGCGTCCAGGCGTGGCTTTCGCCGCGCATGCGGTAGGCATATTCGCCGCCGATATCGAGCGTGTTGGCCAGCACCGGATCGGCACCGAAGGCCGCCTTGTGACGGGCGACGGTTTCGGCCGCGATCTCTTCAAGGCCGATGCCTTCGATCGTCGTTGCCGTCCCGAAGAAGAACTGGTCGACCAGCTTCGAGGACAAGCCGACAGCGTCGAAGATCTGCGCGCCGCAATAGGACTGGTAGGTCGAAATGCCCATCTTGGACATGACCTTGAGGATGCCCTTGCCGACGGCCTTGATGTAGCGGTAGACCACTTCGCTGCCGTCGACTTCCTTGGGGAAATCGCCGCGCTTGTGCATGTCTGTCAGCGTATCGAAGGCGAGATACGGGTTGATCGCTTCGGCGCCATAGCCGGCGAGCAGGCAGAAGTGGTGCACCTCGCGCGGTTCGCCGGATTCCAGCACGATGCCGACCGAGGTGCGCAGACCCTTGCGGATCAGATGATGGTGCACGGCGGCCGTCGCCAGCAGCGCCGGGATAGCGACGCGGTCCGGACCGACCTGGCGATCGGAAAGAACGATGATGTTGTAGCCGCCCTTGACCGCCGCTTCCGCCCGTTCGCACAGGCGATCGAGCATTTCCGGCATGCCTTCGGCATCGCGCGAAATGTCATAGGTGAAGTCGAGCGTCTTGGTGTCGAACCTGTCCTCGGTGTGACCGATCGAGCGGATCTTTTCGAGATCGCCATTGGTCAGGATCGGCTGGCGCACCTCAAGCCGCTTGGCATGCGCCATGCCGGCATGGTCGAGCAGGTTCGGACGCGGACCGATGAACGAGACGAGGCTCATCACCAGCTCTTCGCGGATCGGATCGATCGGCGGGTTCGTGACCTGCGCGAAGTTCTGCTTGAAATAGGTATAAAGCAGCTTGCGCTTGTCCGACATTGCCGAGATCGGCGTGTCGGTGCCCATCGAGCCGATGGCTTCCTGGCCGGTGGTCGCCATCGGCGACATCAGGATCTTGGTGTCTTCGAGAGTGTAGCCGAAGGCCTGTTGGCGGTCGATGAGGGAAACGTCGCGACGCAGCGCGCGCGGCTCCACTGGCTTCAACTCCTCGAGAATCAGCTGGGTATCGTCGAGCCACTTGCGGTAGGGATGCTTGTCGGCGAGCGAAGACTTCACCTCCTCGTCGGAGATGATGCGGCCCTGCTCCATGTCGATGAGCAGCATCTTGCCCGGCTGCAGACGCCACTTCTTGACGATCTTTTCTTCGTCGACCGGAAGCACGCCGGCTTCAGACGCGAGGATGACGCGATCATCAGAGGTGACGATGTAGCGCGCCGGACGCAGGCCGTTGCGGTCGAGCGTCGCGCCGATCTGGCGACCATCGGTGAAGGCAACGGCTGCCGGGCCGTCCCACGGCTCCATCAGGGCTGCATGGTATTCGTAGAACGCCTTGCGCTCGGGCGACATCAGCTGGTTGCCAGCCCAGGCTTCGGGGATCAGCATCATCACCGCATGCGAGAGCGAGTAGCCACCCTGCACCAGGAATTCGAGCGCGTTATCGAAACAGGCGGTGTCCGACTGGCCCTCGTAGGAGATCGGCCAGAGCTTGGAGATATCGTCGCCGAAGAGTGGCGAGGACACGGAAGCCTGGCGAGCCGCCATCCAGTTGACGTTGCCACGAAGCGTGTTGATTTCGCCGTTGTGGGCGACCATGCGGTAGGGGTGCGCAAGCTTCCAGGACGGGAAGGTGTTGGTCGAGAAACGCTGGTGGACCAGGGCAACGGCCGACTGGAAGCGCTCGTCCTCCAGATCCTTGTAGTAGGCGCCGACCTGATAGGCCAGAAACATGCCCTTGTAGACGACGGTCTGCGTCGACAGCGACACGACGTAGAAGCCGAGGTCGCCGCCTTCGGCTTCCGCATAGATGCGGTTGGAGATCACCTTGCGCAAAGTGAACAGACGGCGCTCGAATTCGGCATTGGTCGCAGCATCGCGGCCGGCGCCGATGAACACCTGGACATGGTGCGGCTCGGTGGCGGCAATGTCCGGAGCCTTGGAAAGCGACGAATTGTCGACCGGCACGTCGCGGAAGCCGAGCACGTGCTGGCCTTCCTCGGCGACAACTTCGCTGATCACGTCCTTGAAATGGGCGATCAGCTTCTCGTCGCGCGGCATGAAGAGGTAGCCGACGCCGTATTCGCCGGCCTTCGGCAGGGTGACGCCCTGCTTGGCCATTTCCTCGCGGAAGAAGCGGTCAGGAATCTGCACGAGGATGCCGGCGCCGTCCCCCATCAGCGGGTCGGCACCGACGGCACCGCGGTGCGTCAGGTTTTCGAGCATGAACAGGCCGTCGCGCACGATCTGGTGCGACTTCTCACCCTTCAGGTGGGCGACGAAGCCGACGCCGCAGGCATCGTGTTCGTTGCGCGGATCATAGAGACCTTGTTTTCGCGGCAGGCCGGACGGGAAAACGGGCGTTTTTTCAGCCGTCGCAACAGTGTGTGCGAGGTTGAGCCCAGATTGCTGTGATGGCGTGTGATCCGTCATCGTCTTCCCTCCTGTTGAACCCGGCACGTCCCGGGCATACCTGCGCCCGCGCATGGCTCTCCGTCGCACGCATCCGCATGCCGCAAAGCCGGGGCATTCATCGTCTCATGATCCTGATCAGGTCGCAAATAATGCACGGCATCATCAGGCATTGATGTCAGTGACCATCCTGATGGCAGGCGTTAACAACCGGATGAAATCCGGCGGATCCCCCTGCGCCACACGCCGATTGCCGATTTTTGGGGCACTTGCGGCGATTGTTCCGGTCCCTAGACCGAAATAGGACAGCAAGACTGTCCTATTTCATGCGCTCTATGCCAGAAACCGCCCCCCTCCGCAAGGGGCATATGAGCATTTATTGGAAGAGATTTTGCCGAACATTGCCGGAAGTTTCGCGGTTTTATAATTTAATTACGGCAAACCGACGTTTTCTTCATTTTGGTTTCAAACTGGTATCCTGTTGGCCTCCATCGCAAGCACCGTGATTGATCCGGCCGGCAAGTGGTTTATGGTCGCCCGAACGCAGTCGATACGACCGTAAACAGGACGATATGTGATGATTTTTTCCTCCGATAACTGGGCTGGCGCCCACCCGGCCATCGCCCAGAGCCTCGTGACCCATGCCGACGGCTACGCATCCGCCTATGGCACCAGTGACCTCGACCGGAAGGTGGAGAAGAAACTGTCGGAGGTTTTCGAACGCGATGTTGCGGTCTTCTTCGTCGGCACCGGAACGGCCGCCAACTCACTGGCGCTTGCAAGCACCAACCGCGCCGGGGGCGTCGCGTTCTGCCACCGCGAAGCCCATGTGACCGCCGACGAGTGCGGCGCTCCGGAATTCTTCACCCATGGATCGAGGCTGAAGCCCGTCGATGGCAAACACGGCAAGATGGATGCATTCCGGCTTGAGGCGGAAATTCGCCGCTACCCGCTCGACAATGTCCATGGCGGTCAGCCGATGGCGGTCACACTGACGCAGGCGACCGAGAGCGGCACCGTCTACTCCCTTAATGAGATCGAGGCGATTGCCGCCGTCGCCAAGGCACACAAGTTGCCGCTCCACATGGACGGCGCACGCTTTGCCAATGCGCTGGTCAGCCTCGATGCCACACCGGCCGAGATGACCTGGAAGCGTGGCGTCGACCTCGTTTCCTTCGGCGGAACGAAGAACGGCTGCTGGTGCGCCGAGGCCCTTGTCCTCTTCGATCTTTCCAAGGCGCATGAGATGCACTTCCTGCGCAAGCGCTCGGCGCAGCTTTTCTCGAAATCGCGCTTCGTCTCTGCCCAGTTCGATGCCTATCTTGAAGGCGGTCTCTGGCTCGACCTTGCACGGCATTCCAACGCCATGGCCCGACGCCTTGCCGACGGCATCGCTGCTTCGCGCAACAGCCGGCTCGGCTGGCCGGTCGATGCCAACGAAGTGTTCGTCATCCTGAAAAAGCACGTGGCGACGAAACTGCAGGAGCAAGGCGCCGTGTTCTACGACTGGCCGGTTCCGCACGACCTCGCCGGAAGCCTCGGAACTGACGAGGGCCTCTACCGTCTGGTGACGAGCTTTGCCACCAAAGTCGACGACGTCGATCGCTTCGTCGCGGCCTGCTGAGGCGGCTGCATAAATCGGTTTCGAAGCTCGACGCTGTCGCTCACGCCTGGCCCTGCAGCGTCCGCACCTTCGTCAGGATCTCGGTCGAGAGCGCCGCAATCAGCTTCTGATCGGCGCCCTTGCTCGGGACCAGCACGAACTCGACATCCTCCAACGGCGGCAAGGTGCCGGCGGGTATTTCCCGCAGGCCCTGCGGCGCCATGCTGCGCGGCTGAACGAGCACGCCCATGCCTGCCTGCGCTGCAGCCGTCAGTCCGCTGAGGCTGCCGCAGGTGCAGACGATCCGCCACGGCAACCGATGCCGGTCGAGCACCTCGAGCGCTACGCTGCGGGTGATGCTCGGCGGCGGAAAGGCGATCAGTGGCAGGACCCTGTCGCGTTTTATGCGTTCGGGATCGCGCGCCAGCCAGACCAGTGGCTCGCGATAAACCAGTTCGCCGCGCGGATCGCCCAGCCGCCGCTTTGCCAGCACCAGATCGATCTCGCCGCCATCCTGCATCTGGTAGAGCACGCCGCTGAGCGCCACCGTCAGTTCGAGTTCCACCGACGGATGCGCCCGGACGAAATCTTCGAGTACGCCGGGCAGCCGGCTGGTGACGAAATCCTCCGATACGCCCAGCCGTAACCGGCCGCGAAGGCTGCTTTCGGCAAACAGCGCCTTGACCTCGTCATCGATCGCCAGCATCGAGCGCGCATGGGCAAGCAGCGCCTGACCATCCGTGGTCAACGACACCCGATGCGTGTCGCGGGCAACGAGCTTGCGCCCGAGCGAGGTCTCAAGCCTTTGAATATGCTGGCTGACCGTCGATTGGCCAAGCGCCAGCCTCTCGGCAGCAAGGGTAAAGCTGCCCATCTGTTCGAGCGCCACGAAGCTGCGCAATTGCACGAGGTCGAGCATAGCTTATCCGATTTCACGATAACTGTTATTCCTTGCATCCTGCTTCATAATGACATTTCTCGGCAAGGTGTTTTCTCCATGAAGCCAGTGACAGACATGCGCCGCTATCTTCCCGACACCTTCACCCTGCTCCTGCTTCTTACTGTGCTTCTGGCATCGATGCTGCCGATCCATGGCGAGGCGACGGCCTGGTTCGCTTTGGCGACGAAGGTGGCCGTGGGCATGGTCTTCTTCCTGCACGGCGCGCGGTTGTCGCGCGACGTCGTCGTCGCCGGCTTCCTGCATTGGCGGCTGCATCTGGCGATCCTGTTATCGACTTTCGTGCTGTTCCCGCTGATCGGCCTTGCGGTCGGCTTCGTGCCGTCATCGATCCTGCCGCCGGCGCTCTATACCGGCATCCTGTTTCTCTGCGTGCTGCCCTCGACGGTGCAGTCGTCGATCGCCTTCACGTCGGTTGCCGGAGGCAATGTCCCGGCAGCGATCTGCTCCGCATCCGCCTCCAACATCTTCGGCATGTTCCTGACACCGCTTCTGGTCGGCTTCTTGTTTTCCGCCGGCGGCCACGGCGGCGTGTCGCTGGATGCGCTGGAACAGATCCTGCTGCAGCTGCTGGCGCCGTTCATCGTCGGCCAACTGTTGCAGCCCTGGATCGGCAGTTGGATCCGGGCACGCAAGGGTCTGCTTGCCCCCGTCGACCGCGGCTCGATCCTTTTGGTCGTTTACCTCGCCTTCAGCCAGGCCGTCACATCCGGCCTATGGCAGACCTTTTCGCTCGCCGATCTCGGGGTGCTGGTGGCAATCGAGGTGGTCATGCTGGCGCTCGTGCTCGCCGTCACCATGTTCGGCAGCCGCCTGCTCGGCTTCAACCGCGCCGACGAGATCGCCATCACCTTCTGCGGCTCCAAGAAAAGCCTTGCGAGCGGCATCCCGATGGCAAGCGCCATCTTCGCCGGCCAGAACATCGGCGCGATCGTGCTGCCGGTCATGCTCTTCCACCAGATCCAGTTGATGGCCTGCGCGGTGATCGCTCAGCGTTATGCCGCCCACAAGGAACCGGATGCTGCAGTCGCCGAACCCGCCCGCACCTAGGCCCTATCCGGTAAAGCGCGAAAACAACGATCCAACAAAAAGAGGCGGCGTCCTTTCGGGCGCCGCCTCTTCAAGCTTGGGAGGGAGGGATTAGAGGCTCTGGGCCTCGATCTGCTTCGGCTGCGACGCGACCGACGTAATGTCGATCCGGCGCGGCTTGGCTGCTTCCGGGATCTCGCGGGTGAGGTCGATGTGCAGCAGGCCATTCTTCAGCGAAGCAGACTTGATCTCCACATGGTCGGCAAGCTGGAAGCGACGCTCGAAGGCGCGCTTGGCAATGCCGCGATGCAGGAACTGGTTTTCTTCGCCCTTGTCCTCGCTCTTTTCGCCCTTGATCGTCAGCGTATGTTCGCGCGCTTCGATCGACAGTTCGGTTTCGTCGAAGCCGGCAACCGCCATGGTGATGCGGTAGGCATTCTCGCCGGTGCGCTCGATGTTGTAGGGCGGATAGGTCTGAGCCTGATCAGGCTGGCCGAGGCTGTCGAGCATCGTGAAGAGGCGGTCGAAGCCGACGGTGGAGCGATAGAGGGGGGAAAAATCAACGTGACGCATGGTGTCCTCCTGGGAGCAACTGTTTGCGATATCTGGTCTGCCACCCCATCCAGGCAGCGGCGCGACCGGTGAACGGACCCGTCATCGGCGTCCGTGAGCACAACATGGGAATGCGATTTCGTCAGTTCAAGACATGCCGTCTCAAGTTTCTTGCCCGGTGAATGGCGCATGAATGGACGGTTCGGCCGCGGTTCAGATCGTGAGGATTAGAACGACCACACTGGGAGGAAATCTCCTGGGGCTGAAGTGACATGTCCCTTCTCCTTCAGCGGCCGGAAACGGTGATCGTCCGGATTTCACCCACCGTTTCCGGCTTTTTTCTTTGACGGCGCCAGGCCCGCCGCCTATCCCTTGTGATACCGATCAACGCGCCTTCACTCTGGTTTCGTCCGTTATGACCACGATCCTTCGCTCCACACCTGATAATCCGATACCGGACAATCACGTGGCGGGCTTCTTCGATGGAGCCGGCGGCCGCAAGATCCGCTATGCGATCTTCAAGACCAGGACGCCGATCGCGCGCGGCACGGTGGTGCTGCTGCAGGGCCGCAACGAATCGATCGAGAAATACTTCGAGACCATCGCCGAACTCAACGCTGCCGGCCTCTGGGTCGCCACCTTCGACTGGCGCGGCCAGGCAGGCTCGGAGCGGCTGCTGCCCGAGGCCGGGCGCGGCCATGTCGAGCGCTTTTCCTATTACGAGCGCGATCTGACCACCTTCCTCGAGCAGATCGTGCTGCCGGACACCCGCCTGCCCTTTTCGATCGTCGCCCATTCCATGGGCGCGCTGGTCGCACTGTCGCTCGCTCCAATGCTTTCGAGCCGCATCGATCGCCTGGTGGTGCTCGCCCCCTTTGTCGGCCTCGGAGGCCAGATAATCGGCGAGCGCAGCATCGCCAGCATGGCGACGGTGATGCGCTGGCTCGGCCTCGGCCGGCTGCCGCTGCACGCCGACAAGGGCAACCGCCCGTTTGAAAACAATGTGCTGACTGCCGATCACCGACGCTTTGCGCGCAATCTCGCCTTGACTGATGCCTATCCGGAATTGCGGCTTGGGCCGCCGTCGGCGCGGTGGCTGACCGAAGCGTTTCGCGCGGCGCGGCGGGTCACCCGCCGGGAGCATCTGACCCGCATTACCCTGCCGACGATCATCCTGGCGCCGACAGCCGACCGGCTGGTGCCGCATATCGCGGTCGAATGGCTGGCGCGCAATTTCCGCGCCGCCCACATGATCCCGATCGACGGGGCCCGCCACGAATTGCTGCACGAGGCCGATCGCTATCGCGCCCAGGCCATGGCCGCCATTCTTGCCTTCGTCGTTCCCGGTGAGGACGACAAGGACGAAGGCGAAGCAGCCTAAAGACATGTCGCGAAAACGTGTTCAGCGGTTTTGCGCGACATGCGCAAGACCAAGAGCTTGAAGCGCAGCAAGCGAATCCTGTAGATCGCGACGCGCTTTAAGAAGATTCAGCCTTTGAGGATTTCCAGCGCCTGCGCATGCAGCGTGGCGTTGCCGGCAGCGATGACTTCACCGCCCATTTCCGCCGGGCCGCCCTGCCAGTTGGTGACGATGCCGCCGGCCTGCTCGATCAACGGGATAAGGCCGCCGACATCGTAGGGCTTCAGCCCGCACTCGATCACCAGATCAACATGGCCGGCCGCAAGCAGCGCGAAGGCGTAGCAATCACAGCCGTAACGGAACAGCCGCACCTTGTCCTGCAGCGCCTCGAAGCGGGTCTTGTTGTCGCCGGTGTAGAGATGCGGCGATGTCGTAAACAGTACCGCGTCGGAAAGCGTGTCGCAGGCGCGGGTCGACAGCACCTTGTCGCCGTCAGGGCCGCGGTAAAGCGCCTGCTTGCCGTCGGCAAAGAAGCGCTCGCCGGTAAACGGTTGGTCCATCAGGCCCATCACCGCATCGCCATTGCGATAAAGACCGATCAGCGTGCCCCAGACCGGCAGGCCGGAGATGAAGGCGCGCGTGCCATCGATCGGGTCGATCACCCAGACATATTCGCGGTCGAGCCCGACATTGCCATGCTCCTCGCCGAGGATCCCGTGACCGGGGAAATTCTCTTCAATCAAGGCACGGATCGCGGCCTCTGCCGACTGGTCGGCTTCCGTCACCGGGTCGAAACCGCCCTCGAGCTTGTTGACGACGCTCGTGCCGATGCGAAAGCGCGGCAAGGTTTCCGCCTTGGCGGCATCGGCGAGACGATCGAAAAAGGAGCGGTCGGGCAGCATGTCACTCTCTTTAGGGAAGGAAGCAGGAAGGTCCGATCTGCATAGACGAAATCTGCAGAAAGGCAAACGGCCAGGCGACCAACTGGCAGCGATCGGAGATTGGCGTGCCTAGCGATCGTTTCGGTGCCGTCGATGCGGTTAAATTCCTTTGCCGCACTGCAAAAGTTTTCACTGTCTCAACTTGACAATTGTGCAGTGCAATATTAGGGTTTTTGTGCAGTCACTCGTGACTGTAAATACCCTCCTTGGGTGTTTCCTCCCTAGACTTAACCGCGCCACCGGCGCGGTTCTTTTTGAGGTCTACGACAGTGCCGCGCGTCATATTGGACGCGCAAAGGTCGCTGTAGCACTTTGAATTACTGCATGTTTCCTTAAAGCAGCTACTCCGCGGCAAGCGGCAGATAGGCGCCATAATCCTCGACATGACGCGCCAGCGAGGCGATGAAGCTGGTGAGATCGGCGACGAGCGCGCCGAAACCGGACTTCCGGACCAGCGTCGTCTCATCGACATAGAGCCCGCGATTGATCTCGATCTGCAGCGCATGCAGGCCGCGGCTCGGTCGGCCATAATGCTCGGTGATGAAACCGCCGGCATACGGCTTGTTGCGCGCGACGGTATAGCCGAGTTCCTGCAACAGATCGACGGCAATCCTCGACAGCTCCGCCGCGGAACTGGTGCCGTAACGATCGCCGATGATGAAGTCCGGCCGCTGGGCGCTGCCCGGCAGATGCACGTTGCCGGGCATCGAATGGCAATCGATCAATACCGACAGGCCGAACTGGACATGGGTGCGGGCAATGAGCTTGCGCAAGGTGGCATGGTAGGGCTTGTAGATCGTCTCGATGCGCGCCAGCGCGTCTTCGACGGGGAAGCGGCCGCGATAGATCTCCATGTTCTCGGCGACAAGCCGAGGCACGGTTCCAAGGCCGCCTGCCACCCGCATCGAACTGATATTGGCATGTGGCGGCACCGGCCCGTCAAACATGCGCGGGTCGAGTTCGTAAGGCTCGCGATTGACGTCGAGGAAGGCCCGCGGGAAATGCGCCAGCAGCATCGGCGCGCCGAGGAACGTCGCATTCTGAAACAGCTCGTCGACATAGTGATCTTCGGAACGGCGGATCGCCAGCGCATCAAGGCGCGACTGATCGAGAAAGGCCTGTGGATAAGAGCGGCCGCTGTGCGGCGAGTTGAATACGAAGGGAATCCGCTGACTTGCAGGTTCCAGAACCTCAAACAGCTCCCTCTCCGTCATCTCCCCCATCGGAACCCTTTTTACCATGTACGGTTCTTGCTGTTGTCATCATGTTGCCAGTTGGCCGGCTCTGTGTCCATAGTGCGCCCACTCCGGTTTCTGGGGAGTTGACGCGTCGCGTTCACGAGATATTTACCCCGTTGCGGTTTGGATAGAACGCCGCAATCCATACGCAATGAATAAAGAGAAGCAACGGCCGAGTTCATGACTGTGAAAATCCTTCTTGCCGAAGACGACAACGATATGCGCCGCTTCCTCGTGAAGGCGCTCGAAAAGGCTGGCTACAAAGTCATGTCCTATGACAACGGCGCCAGCGCCTACGACCGACTTCGCGAAGAGCCCTTCTCGCTTCTCCTGACCGACATCGTCATGCCCGAGATGGACGGCATCGAGCTTGCCCGCCGGGCAACCGAACTCGATCCGGATCTCAAGGTGATGTTCATCACCGGCTTTGCCGCGGTCGC
Source organism: Ensifer sp. 4252 (assembly GCF_050434565.1). Classification (NCBI taxonomy): domain Bacteria; kingdom Pseudomonadati; phylum Pseudomonadota; class Alphaproteobacteria; order Hyphomicrobiales; family Rhizobiaceae; genus Ensifer; species Ensifer sp. 4252. Next base: position 176,972 of record NZ_JBNDIU010000003.1, on the reverse strand, counting down.
GCTGAACCCGGATTCCAAAGCTCCGAAGGATGCCAAGGTCCTGTCGAAGCCCTTCCACCTTCGCGACCTCGTCGACGAGGTCAACAAGATGCTGGCCGCCTGAGACCAGACACTTTTCCACAACTGCCGCCGCCGTTCTTGACGCTTACGCCGGATCGGCGCGCATTTCAGATCGACCGCCGCGATCCACAGGGATCTTCGGCGGTCTTTTTATTTCAGTGACTTAAGCACAAAGCCCGGAAATCCGGGGCTTCCGGCAAGCCGGCGCGGGCGACACGCGATGGCTGAAAACGGCCGGCAAAATTTCTGTCAAAAAACCTTCGAAAACCCTATTGACGCGACAGCGGGTTCTATGGTCTATGCGCCTCATCGGATGGGCGTGTAGCTCAGCGGGAGAGCACTACGTTGACATCGTAGGGGTCACAGGTTCAATCCCTGTCACGCCCACCATCCTTACCCAGGCGAACTTCCCCATCGCCGGAAACCTTCACGCAGACGAAAAGCCAAGGGCAAGTTAGGCGATCAATCGCCCGGCGCGGATTGGCTCTATCCCCAGTCATTTCCCGAATGCGGCACCTGACCGCGGCGAGTGACTGACAGGCGCGGCAAGATGGGAAACCGGTCCGCCGTGACGGAATTGCTGTGCAAGGTGACGGCATCGCCGTCGTGGGCCGCGATAGCCGTCTCTGCACGGAATAATCCGGGTGCCTCATGGATCGGCCAACCTTGCCGCCCTACCTTGCTCTGGCGAACCGAACGCATCCGGCCGGCAGGAGGCAAGCGCCATGTCGACGGCAAAGTGCCCAGGCTTCGAGAGACCTCGCGGGAAAGAAAGGAACGGACAATGCCAGCCATCAAGAACATCGTTCTCGTCCATGGCGCCTGGGGTGACGCCTCGCATTGGCGGCACGTGATACCGCCGCTGCACGCCAAGGGCTACAAGGTCGCGGCAGTCCAGAACCCGCTGACGTCGCTTGCCGATGATATCGACCGGACATCGAAACTTGTGGCTGCACAGGATGGGCCGACATTGCTGGTCGGCCATTCCTATGGGGGTGCCGTGATAACCGGCGCCGGCCATGCGCCGAATGTCGCCGGCCTGGTCTATATCGCCGCTTTCGCGCCCGACGAAGGCGACAGTCTCGGCAGCATCTTCGCCCGGCGCGACGCCCCTTCCGGGGCCGGCAGTATCCGGCCGGACAAGGATGGTTTCCTCTGGCTCGACCAGGCGACGTTCCGCCAGAGTTTTGGCCAGGATCTCGGCGAGACCGAAGCACTGGTGATGGCCGTGGCGCAAAAGCCGATTGCCGGGCGCTGCTTTGAAGACAAGTCCGGTCCGCCGGCCTGGAAGGTCAAGCCCAGCTGGTATCAGGTGTCGAGCCGCGACAACATGATACCGCCGGAAACCGAACAGTGGATGGCCGAACGCATCAAGGCGAAGAAGACGATCACGCTCGACGCGAGCCACGCATCGCTGGCGTCGCACGCCCCGGAGGTGGTCGCGCTGATCGAGGAAGCGGTCGCATCGCTCGCCTGACGTCAGCCCCAACACAACCGACTGCCCCGGGAGACACCTCCATCTCCGGGGCAGGATGTTTTTTAAGGTGTGAGCGGCAGGCGCGGGGGCAACCCCGCCGTCGTCAATGGGCGACGCTCGACGCGGCCGACATCAGTTCCTCGCGGCGGGGCACGCCGAACATGTTATGTCCGTCGGCCGTTGCCTCGGTAAAGCTCCACCGCACGATCCCATCACGATCGAGCAGGAACTCGCCGACGAGCTGCCCTTCGCCCGTGGCGATCATGCGTTCGTCGTCCTGCGTGATTTCATACCCGTCCGCCTTGTCGAGAAAGGTCGACGCTGCCCAAGGATCCATCGCCGTGGGCAGCTCGCCCGGCATATCAATGCGCATCGCCAGAACGGTCTTCTTGGCGAGCTTGTGGGGCCATTCGTCCTCATCCTCGGTGAACTGAAGATTGGGCAAGCCGAACGCCCGATGTGACACCCGCTCCGGATCGGAAGCCGCCAGCAGATGCGGCAGCGGATGGTAGCGGAAATAGAGCCGGGCCCGGTCGATCGGCGTGTTGACGACCGTCAGGCTCTCGATGCCCTTTTCGCGCAGGACCCCGTCGAGCTGCGCCATCGCGGCGATCTGCCGTCTGCAGAAGGGGCAATGCAGGCCGCGGAACAGGCCGACCAGCACCGGCTTGCGACCGCGAAAATCGTCGATGGAAATCTGACCGTCCTGGGTAATCGCATCGAGCACCACGTTCGGCGCCCGGTCACCGGGCTGTAGTGGTCCATTGTGTTGTTCAACCATGATTCTGTCTCCTCATGCCGGTCGTGGGTTACGGAGATGCGGGGCAAGTCTCGCGCAATGGCATGAACGCAACCACCTCGTCCGGCACAAACCGATTGACAACGCAGGTTTCTCTATCGGAAACCGTCGGCGGCCGATCATGCAATCTGGATCTTCGTATTTACCTTCGACGGACCTGCCCGCGGCGCACTAGTCGAGGAACGGCAATATCATCAACGCTTCGGGATCAAGGCCGTGCCGGGTACATATGTCGCGAGCCGAGGCGAAGTGCCTTTCCGCACCATCGAGATCACCCGCATCAAGGCAGAGCGTCGCCAAGCCATCATAGCACGGAAACAGCAGCTGCGCCTCTCGCGTTTCGAAGGCGAGTTCGAGTGCTTCCTCGTACAGGAGACGCGCGACATCAGGGCGACCGTGACACTGGTCGATCTGTCCCAGTACCAGCAACGATACCGGCAGGTGATCGCGCTGATCGAGTTCGCGGTCGATAGCGATCGCCCGTTCGGCTGCCGGAATGCCATCGGCTGCACAGCAGTCCGTAAAAGTGCAATAGGCCACGGCCAGATTGGAAAGAAGGCGCGCCTGAAAGCCGAGGTCCCCGATACGCTGCGCCATGTCTAAACCGAATTTGCAGACTTCGATTGCCCGTCGCGGCTCGATGATCGTGTAGAGAACGGCAAGGTTGGTATAGCCCCGGCAAGCTGCATTGAGCAGATCGGCCGCCTCGGCGACCGCGACACTGCGCTCGATCGTTGCGATTGCCTCGGTGCCGCGGTTAAGACGCGCCGATGCCACGCCTTTGGTATTGAGTGCTTCCGCTGTTACGCGATCCATCTCGCGTCGAGCGTCCAACGCTTCCGGCGCCAAGGTCTCGACACGCTTCAACGCATCGTCGGCCCAGGCCATGGCCTCGACATAGTTGCCCATGCGAAAGGCCAGGTGACCGCGCTCCTGCGAGAGATGGGCGCTTTCGATCGGCGCGTCCACGTTTTCCAAAAGAAGGGCCGCCGCCGCGAACGCTGCCAACGCTTCGTCGCGCCGCGCCGCTTCCCACAGAAGGTGCCCGAACTTGCGTTGGATGCGTGCCGCCGAAACCCGGTCGTCGGTGGCGCGATAGACGTCGAGAAGAGAACCGTAATGTCCGCCGGCCGCGTCGCGCTGACCCGAAGAGCCAAGCAGATCGGCCACGCGTTCGCGTGCGGCCAGCCATTCGCCGCCCTCCTCGCCCGCCGCCGCCCATGCCGCCATGGCCTGTCTGTAGAACCGAATGGCGTCGTCGTTCGCATAGATCGCCTGCGCACGATCGCCCGCCGCCATGAGATAGCGCGCGCCTTTTGACTTGTTCTCCGACTGGCTGAAATGGTAGCCGAGCAGCGCCATCTCCTCCAGCCTTGCAGTCTGGGCACCGTAGCGACGTTCGAGACTGTCGGCGACAACGGCATGTATCTCCGCGCGCCGACGCAGAAGCAGGTTGTTGTAGACGACCTCCTGCAGCAGCGTCTGGGTGAAGCGGTAGGTCAGCGCGCCCTGTAAGCGGCCCTCCCGCGTCTCCTCGATAATCTCCGCATCGCAGAGCAGATCCAGCGCCGCTTCGATCATGGCATCATCGCCGGCAACGACGCGCAGCAAGTCGACATCAAAGCGCGGCCCAATGACGGCGGCATGATGAAGTAGCCTGCGGGAGTGCGGTTGTAGCCGGTCGATCCTGCCCAGCAACATGGCTTCGATTGTCACGGGAATATCGACGGTGGTCTCGCGCTCGACCACGCGCCAGGTTGCTCCGAGGTGCTTCAGGGCATCGACTTCGATCAGGCCGCGAACGATTTCCTCGATGAACAGCGGATTTCCGCCGGCGCGACCCAGTATGCGGCCGGCCAGCCCCCGATGCAGACCATCGGAGCCGAAGAAGGCTGAAAGCAGCTTGCGCCCTTCAGCCTCGGTCAGCGGCGCGAGCCGCAACGCCGTCAGGCTCGTTCGGCCAGGTTTCAGCCGATCGACCGCCGCGTCGGGGCGCTGCGTCGTCAACAGCATCAATGGACTGTCCTCCATCCGCTCAAGAATAAAGGCAATGGCATCGAGAGACGCGGCATCGGCCCAATGCAGATCCTCGATCACCAGCAGCAGCGGCGCTCGCGACAGGCGCCGCTCGAAGATGGCCCGCACGGCCGCAAAGAGCTGACGCCGCATCTGCTCCGGTTCAACATGACGCAACGTTTCGTCGTGTGTCCCCATCCCCAGAATGCGAAGGAAAAGCGGCACAAGCTGTTCCAGCTTTTCAGGCGTAAAGCCGATCTCCGCCAGCCCTGCGGTGAGAAGCACGGTGGTCCGCTCCAATGTGTCGAAGGTCGAAATACCGTAGGCGCTGCGCAGAACAGCTGCCAAGACCCCGTAGGACGGCTCGCCCAGCGACGAAGAGCTTGCGCGACGAACGACGACGTGCCCGAAACGCGGATCAACGGCGACCAGCGCCAGAAATGCGTTGACGAGCCGCGATTTCCCCATCCCCGCATCACCGGACAGCCGCACCAATTGTGCGGTTCCGTCACAGGCGAGTTCCAGACAATTGAGCAGGCGCTTCATTTGCCCATCGCGCCCGACCAATGGTGCTGTCAGGCCGAGAGCCTCCAGACCGCGTGCAGCACCTGGTGCATCAAGAACCTCGATCAGCCGGTAAACCTCGACGATGCCGGCTTTGCCGCGCAACGCGGTTGCCCCGAGCGCCTCGTAAGCGAAGGCATGGCGGGTCACGCGGTAGGTGACGGGTCCAACGAGGATCTCACCGGGCCCGGCCATTGACTGCAGGCGCTGGGCGGTGTTCACCGCATCGCCCGTGACCGAATAGGATTTGCTGTCTCCGGCTCCCAAGGCGCCGGCAACCACGGTGCCGGTATTCAACCCGACATGCAGGTTCAGCGGTTGACCGATGCGATCCTGCCAACGCTCACCAATCAGGCTTGCGCGCGCGATCATATCGATCGCCGCCCGAAGGGCTCGCTCGGCATCGTCCTCATGCGCCACCGGGGCGCCAAAAAGAGCGAGCAGCGCATCGCCGATGAATTTGTCGACGAAGCCGCCATAGGCTTCGACCGCCTCTGTCAGTTCGGCAAAGAGTTCGTTCTGAAAGGTCTGCAGGATCTCCGGATCCATGTGCTCGCCAAGGCCTGTGAAGCCGCACAGATCGGCAAAGAGGATGGTTGCGGTGCGGCGGTCGGCATTTTCGTTGTCGCCCGAGGGCGGTAAGGTTGGATCTCGTGCCGCTCTTGGCGCCGGCATCACTGCGGCCCGCCCAGACCCCAAAACCTTTGCTGCCGCCGGTCTGTCCATCGGCGTCCCGCAATTCGGGCAGAAAGCGAAACTTGGGAGACAGTCGGCGCCGCAGCTCGGACACAGGCTCTGCTGTTTGGCTCCGCATCTCGGGCAAAACGAAAATCGCCCCTCGATCTCGCAGCCACATTCATGACAGTTCATCAATGGCGAACCTTCGAAGAGGCCCCGCGCGCCGCATGCCATCCAGAGCCGTTTGGACACAATCACCGCAAAAGAATGGACCCGCTTGCACGGCTTTGCAAGCAAGCAACCGCTAACATTAATGCATCAGGAAAGGTCCGGATCCGAACGGGCCGCACCATGGCACCCTTGAGAGACGTGCTGCGTTCTGCTTCCGTCGGTCACGCGATCCCGCGACCGACGGAAACAAGGGCAGCGAAATCAGGAGTGGGCGCGGCGCCGGGGCTGCCTGCGCGCGCTCGATCTGCTCGCAAACGTTCCAAGGTCGATGGCGGCGCTGTCGGGCGCCCGGCAAACCTCTTCAGGATGGCGATCGCTTGCTTCGACTGCGAAATGGATTGCTGCCGCCTCGTTGGTGAACAGCCCTCCGACCAATCCCTTGCGGTCGGAAACAACCCACCATCCGTGGCTATCGCGCCCGACGACGAAACGCGCCCGCGCCAGAAAACCACGCCGAATCTGCTGCATACTGTCCATGATCGAATGTTCCTTGTTGATGAATAGTGCGGCCGCTCAACCGGCGAGCCAGGGGATGACCGTCTGGATGCCGTAGGCGAGCCCGAGCACGATACCGAGGCGGATGCCGATACCGAGGAAAGCGTCGCGAACCGCACTGTTGTCGGCGTGACAGCTGTCGGTCCCCTGCGACCGGCGTCTTTGTTCCGCCTGCGCGGCAAGATGGGGAAAGCGTGACATGGTCTGTCTCCTTTGATGTGTTTGATGTGAAGCTCGGGCCGTGCCCGTCGTGCACAGCTGCAAGAGCCGCCCAATTTGCGATGACATGGAAGCGCCCGGTCGATGGCCGCAGCCTCAGCTCGCAAGTGCGAGGGGCAAGCGCGGGCTGACATGCTGGCCGTCACGCGTCTCGATCAGCGGTTCGAGTGCCGAGCGGATCTCGGCCGCCGTCTCCGGCGACACCGTCGTCAGCGGCAGCCGCACTTCGGGGCTTAAGCCCCGGGCCAGATGCAGGGCGTATTTGATCGGGCCCGGATTGGTTTCGCGTTCAAGCGCGGCGAACAAAGGCTGCAGCCGCTCATGGATGGCGACGGCCGCCTGGCTGTTGCCGGTTGCGATCGCATGGTGCAGGGAAACCGTCAGCCTCGGCACGACATTCGCCGCCACCGAGATCGTGCCATGCCCGCCGCAAAGGTTGAACGGCAGCGCCGTCTGGTCGTTGCCCGAGAATTGGCAGAGCCGCGCCTTGACCGATGGCGGCGACGCGAGGAAGCGACCGATATCACCTGTCGCATCCTTGATGCCGACGATGCCGGGCAACTGCGCCAATCGCTCGAGCGTGCGCGGCGCAATATCGACCCCGGTGCGTGAGGGCACGTTGTAGACGATGACAGGCAGATCGACCGCCCGGACCACCGCCTCATAGTGGCGATAGATCCCCTCCTGGGAGGGCTTGTTGTAGTAGGGCGCAACGACGAGCACAGCGTCGGCGCCGAGCGTATTGGCCTCGGCGGTCAATTCGATCGTCGTTTCGGTAGAGTTCGTGCCCGTGCCGGCGAGAACAGGGATTTTCCTCTCCGCGACCTCGACGCACCCTTCGATGACCGTCTTACGCTCAGTGCGGGAAAGCGTCGCCGCTTCGCCCGTCGTTCCGCAGGCGACGATGCCGGAAATGCCGTGGCGGATCTGCCATTCGACGAGCGACATCAGACCGATGGCATCGACCTTGCCGTCCTTGAATGGCGTGACCAACGCCGTGATCGCCCCTTCGAGGCGAAGCGAATGATCGCTCATGGAAATGTCCTTCAGGTTGGGAGATGGCCGCGGCGGGTGCTGTCGCCTTCAATCGAAAGCCGAAAGGCGCGGCAGCATTGCAGGAAGGCCGAAAGGATCGCCGACGCCAGATCGGCGTGGCGCGCTTTGAACGTGACACGGCCGGCACCGGCGGGTGCGTAACGAAGCGCGCAGGTCCACACCCCGCACTCATGGCTGAGGGTACGCAGGCAAAGCTTGGCTTCGGTCAAAGCCGTCAGATGGATCACGGCATCGACCAATGCGTCTGCGGCCATCAACTCGCGAAAGCGGCGCGACGGCCAGTCTTCCGGCACCAGGTCGGGCCTGTCGCCGAGCAACCGCACAGCCTCCCAGACGTGATGCTCCCGCAGACGGCGAACCGCGGCGATGCGCAGAAGCAGGAGCGTCAAGGCATCCGCCCCGCCATCTGCGTGATCCGGCTCCACGAAGGGGCCTCTGCCGGGCTGGCGATCCGGTGTATCGGAACGATGGCTAAAGTTGAAATCGTGAAGGGTCATGGTGCTCACCCGTTGTCGATGAGCAAAGGCTACCCCCGCCCCGCGTCCGGTTTCGATTGCGACTTGCACCGGCCGGCATAAGATTTTCATAAGGGGGATCACGTGCCGGGTGTCCAAGGCCAAGGCACGACGCTAGACTGGCGCGAGGGGGTCGTTATCCGGCCGAAATGCGGGCAGTGACGCGTCGAAATAATCTGACGCAAAAGATGACGTGCGCGCAATTTTGCGCTAGGTAGCCCCTGCACTGGAGGTCAATGACCGCCATATCAGCCAATGACATTTCGTCCTTGAAGGAAACCGTCCATGCCTGCCTATCGCTCCCGCACCACCACCCACGGCCGCAACATGGCCGGCGCCCGCGGCCTTTGGCGCGCGACGGGCATGAAGGACAGCGACTTCGGCAAGCCGATTATTGCGGTGGTCAACTCGTTCACGCAGTTCGTGCCGGGCCACGTGCACCTCAAGGACCTCGGCCAGCTTGTCGCCCGCGAGATTGAAGCGGCCGGCGGCGTTGCCAAGGAATTCAACACCATCGCCGTCGATGACGGCATCGCCATGGGCCATGACGGCATGCTCTATTCGCTGCCGTCGCGCGAAATCATCGCCGACAGCGTCGAATACATGGTCAATGCCCACTGTGCGGACGCCATGGTCTGCATCTCCAACTGCGACAAGATCACGCCCGGCATGCTGATGGCGGCGCTGCGCCTCAACATCCCGGCCGTCTTCGTGTCCGGCGGCCCGATGGAAGCCGGCAAGGTCGTCCTGCACGGCAAGACCCATGCGCTCGATCTGGTCGACGCCATGGTCGCTGCCGCTGACGACAACATCTCCGACGAGGACGTCAAGATCATCGAGCGGTCCGCCTGCCCGACCTGCGGTTCCTGTTCCGGCATGTTCACCGCCAACTCGATGAACTGTCTGACGGAAGCGCTCGGCCTGTCGTTGCCGGGGAACGGCTCGACGCTCGCGACCCACGCCGATCGCAAGCGCCTGTTCGTCGAGGCCGGCCACCTCATCGTCGACATCGCCCGCCGCCACTACGAACAGGACGACGACAGCGTTTTGCCACGCAACGTCGCCTCCAAGCAGGCCTTCGAAAACGCCATGGCGCTCGACATCGCCATGGGCGGCTCGACCAACACCGTTCTGCACATTCTCGCCGCCGCCCATGAGGGCGAGGTCGATTTCACCATGGCCGACATCGACCGGCTGTCGCGCAAGGTTCCCTGCCTGTCGAAGGTGGCGCCGGCCAAGAGCGACGTGCACATGGAAGACGTGCACCGCGCCGGCGGCATCATGTCGATCCTCGGCGAACTCGAAAAAGGCGGCCTGATCAATCGCGATTGCCCGACCGTGCACAGCGAAACCCTCGGCCACGCCATCGACCGTTGGGACATCACCCGTACCACGAGCGAAACCGTGCGCAACTTCTTCCGCGCAGCCCCCGGCGGCATTCCGACCCAGGTTGCCTTCAGCCAGGAAGCGCGCTGGGATGAGCTCGACACCGACCGCGAAAAGGGCGTCATCCGCTCGGTCGAACATCCCTTCTCCAAGGACGGCGGCCTTGCCGTGCTCAAGGGCAACATTGCACTCGACGGCTGCATCGTGAAGACCGCCGGCGTCGACGAGAGCATTCTGAAGTTCTCCGGTCCGGCACGGGTGTTCGAAAGCCAGGACGCATCGGTCAAGGCCATCCTCGCCAACGAGATCAAGGCCGGCGACGTCGTCGTCATCCGCTATGAGGGTCCGAAGGGCGGCCCGGGCATGCAGGAAATGCTCTATCCGACGAGCTATCTGAAGTCGAAGGGCCTCGGCAAGGCTTGCGCGCTGATCACCGACGGCCGCTTCTCCGGCGGCACCTCGGGCCTTTCGATCGGCCATGTCTCGCCGGAAGCGGCGAACGGCGGCACGATCGGCCTGGTGCGCGAAGGCGACATGATCGACATCGACATCCCTAACCGCACGATCGGCCTGCGGGTCGACGAGGCGGAACTCGCCAGCCGCCGCGCCGAGCAGGACGCCAAAGGCTGGAAGCCGACCGAGGTCCGCAAGCGCAAGGTCACGACGGCACTCAAGGCCTACGCGGCCTTTGCCACCTCCGCAGACCGCGGTGCGGTTCGCGACCTCGGCGATCACTAAAGTTCGACTGGCAAGAGATAAGAGGCTCCCGCCTGCGCGGGGGCCTTTTTTATACGTTTTATGCGTCGCTTGATGGAAACGGCTTGGCGACTTGCGACCATGCTCCCCGCTATTCAATCCAAGCGCAGCCAAGCTGTTCCGCACACAATTCACCTGCTATTTTAGGTTTATCTAATTTCCGTGGAGTGAACGATGGCGAACGCGGCGGACCTGCTCGGCACCTGGAAAATGCTCTCCTGGACCCGCAAGGCGGTAGCATCGGGTGAGATCACCGATGCCATGGGTCCGGACCCCATCGGCTACCTCTCCTACCAGCCGGTAGGCCGCATGACCGCAGTCGTGGTCAAGCGCCATCGCCCGGCGTCGAATGGCGCACCCCCCACCGACGAGGAAAAGGTAGCACTGTTCGATTCGATGCTCGCTTATGCCGGCTCCTATACGCTCGAGGACGGCAAGGTCATCCATCATGTCGATGCGAGCTGGAACCCGGCCTGGGGCATTTCCGACCTGATCCGGCCATTCATGCTGGACGGCGACCGACTGGTGATCCACAGCGCGCCGGGCATCGATCCGACAACCGGCGAAGAGGTCACCTACCACCTCGAGTTTCGCAAGGTGTAAGTCGCCTGCAAAGGCGCCCACCTATGCGGGAGCTTGCATGACGCCCGATGCAGCAACCTAGAGATGGCGCGTCTCGGCCGGCGGGTGGAACCAGTTGTTGTTGCGGCCGTCCATATATTGCACCGGCGCTTCGGCGAGCACGGCGGGGTCGACGTCATCGAGCGTCGCGACGTTGACGGAATAGTAGGCGCCGCCGATTTCCTCGATATAGCCATGTCCAAAGGCGGCGATGCCGCAGGTCTTGCAGAAGCGGTGATGCACGCTGTCGCTACCGAACTGGTAGTCGGCGATATCGACTTCCTCGGCCTGCAGCCGGAACGCATCCGGTTTCACGATCGCGCCCCAATAGCGCTTCTTCCAGCAGATCGTGCAGTTGCACTTGCCCGTACCGGCGTCGAGATCGATGTCGGCCTCATAGCGGATCTTTCCGCAATGGCAGCTTCCCCGATAGGTCAGTTTCATCACCTTCACTCCCAATTCGAGACCAGAACAGCCCATGTTTCAATGCGTAATAATTGACAACTTGCTGTCATTTCATCTTGTCATGATGACAACATATTGTCAATTGTGCTCCGCGTCGGTTTTCCGGAAAAAGCGAATCGGGCGCAGCGCCCACATGGCGCACCTGATCTAGAGATGCCGTTGCCCTTGGTCGTGCCGGCATCAAGGTCGAAATCGGCCTCGTATCGCACGGTGCTGCAGGGGCAACTGCCTTTGTAACTCCGTTTGGACGTTCGCATTTCCCTTCGTGCGATCAAAACGCTTGCGACGAGCACGCCACCATGACAACATGCTGTCATTATTCACCATGGCACTTGGTAGTCGCTGTCAACATGAATGACCCTGTCCGCACCCCCGCCGGCGACGCCTTCGCCCAGTTCGCCATCTCGGTGCTTCGCCTGGCCGGTCCGTTGACGGCGGCTGGCGACGTGCTCGCCAAACCCTCGGGCCAGACCAGTGCGCGCTGGCAAGTGTTGGCGGCCGCAAGCCACGCACCGATGTCGGTTGCGGACGCCGCGCGCGCGCTCGGCCTTGCGCGGCAGGGCGTGCAACGCATCGCCGATCTGCTCGAAGAAGAAGGGCTGATCGCCTATGGCGACAATCCGGCGCACCAGCGCGCCAAGCTGATGGTGCCGACGCCGCGCGGCGAAGAAGTGCAGGATGAAATCAAGGCAAGGCAGGCCGTCTGGGCGGATGCCCTCGGGGCGGAGCTCGGAGAGGAGCGGCTGCGGCGGGCAACCGCGTTGATCGGCGAAGCGATCGCCATGCTGCGGGATCGCCCGGCGACGGGCTAGAACCAGATCGCTTCAGTCCGCGCTCGCAAAGCGTGTTTCAGGCAAACTGCAGGAGATCGCCGCGCAAACGCTCCGGCCCGCCCTCGCCAAGCCTCTCGTCGACGACCGCGTGGGTCGCCCTCCAGATCGGGACAGCCCGCGCCAGCAGACGCTCGCCCTCTGGCGTCAACCGTAGCCAACGCGACCGTCGGTCCTCCTCGTCGGCGAAAATCTCGACGAGCCCACGCCGCTCCAGCGGTTTCAGCGCTGCCGTCAGCGTCGTGCGATCCATGGCAAGCAGCAAGGCCACGGTGCGCATGTTCGGCGGCGCCGGGCGATTGAGCGACATCAGCACGGAAAACTGGCCGTTGGTGATATCGAGCGGCCGCAAGGCATCGTCGAATTGGCGGGCAATCGCACGAGCCGCGCGCTGGACGTGCAGGCACAGGCAGGTGTCCTTCACGAACAATGTGGTCTCGAACGGAATGACGGGCGATTTTGACATAACTGATTAATGTTGATATCAACGTAATTAGTCAAGTGCAACGTTGGAAGGAGGAACGGGCATGAGACAGGATCATGCAGTCGTATCGTCGCAGGAATGGCTGAAAGCGCGAAAAACGCTTCTGGATCTGGAAAAAGAGCACACCCACCTGAGAGACAAGGTCAACGCGGCGCGCCTCGCCTTGCCTTGGGTGAAGATGGAAAAGTCCTACGTCTTCAACACGCCGGACGGTCAGAAATCCTTGGCCGAACTCTTCGACGGCCGCAGCCAACTCGTCGTCTACCACTTCATGTTCGGCCCGACCTGGGAGGCCGGCTGCCCCGGCTGCTCGTTCCTCGCCGACCATTTCGACGGCATGCTGCCGCATCTCAATCACCACGACGTCACGTTGATCGCCGTCTCCAATGCCCCGCTTTCCAAGCTCGAAGCCTACCAGAAACGCATGAACTGGCATTTTCCCTGGGTGTCGGCCGAGGGCAACAGCTTCAACAGCGACTTTCACGTCGCCTTCACGCCTGCCGAACTCGCTGAGGGCAAGGTCATCTACAACTTCACCGAGACGGAAAGCGCCAATGCGCACGAGGAACTGCCCGGTCTCAGCGCCTTCCAGAAGGTCGACGACAGCACCGTCTACCACACCTATTCCACTTATGCCCGCGGGCTTGAGGAAATGGTCGGCACGCTGATGCTTCTCGACCGCGCGCCGAAGGGGCGAAACGAAGAGGGCACGCAGGGTTTCGTGCGCCGCCACGACGAATATGGCGATGCACCTCAACGCAAAGCCGGTTGAGCGTCCCGGCACCGCGCCCGGAACGGAACCTTTCGGCTCCGGGCGCGTTTCTTCCCGCTCATATCCCTGATTCACTTGTATCTCTGATCGACCCTTGCATATCTCGGATCGATTTTCACGCGTCCCCAGGAGAGGAAGTTCAGTGAAGGCAGAACCGGAAGAAGCGCATCGCTGGCTTGAACACTTGCTCGGCGATTGGCAGGTACGCACATCGGGCGAACCGGAAACGGTCACCCCATGGACAGAGCATGTTCGCAGCCTTCAGGGGCTTTGGGCCGTCTGCGAAGGCCGGGGCACCATGCCCGACGGCAACTTCGGCGAGACCTTGATGACACTCGGTTACAACCCGGAAACCGGACGTTTCGTTGGAACCTGGGTCGGCTCGATGATGACCCATATGTGGATCTATGACGGCGAGCTTGAACCGGACGGACTGACGCTGTCGCTCTACAGCGATGGCCCCGACTTCGATGCTCCGGGCAAACAGGCCAGGTATCGCGACGCGATAATCCTTGACGGCCAATCCCGACGCCTGCTGACGACCCATGTCAGGACAGATGACGGGACCTGGAAGGAAATGATGACGGTGGAGTACAGCCGCCTCTGACATGGGCTGAAGCGCCTCGCACGGCTGGACCGGCTCCGGCCGGCGCGGCTTCCAACTTTGCAACCGGAGGACATAAGATGGCAGGCCATAACGGCAAATTCGTCTGGTACGAACTGATGACCACGGACACCAAGGCGGCAGAAACCTTCTACAAGGATGTCGTCGGATGGGATGCCCGCGACGCCGGCATGCCCGGCGTGAGCTATACCCTGTTCAGCAAAGGCGAGCATCAGGTCGCGGGCCTGATGACCATGCCGGAAGGCGCGCTCGAGATGAACGTGCCCCCAGCCTGGCTCGGCTATATCGGTGTCGACGATGTCGATGCGGCGGCGGCAACGGTTGCTGCCAAGGGCGGCAAGATCCACCGTGCGCCGGACGACATCCCCGGCATCGGCCGCTTCGCCATCGCCACCGACCCGCATGGGGCGGTTTTCGCCCTGTTTACCGGCACCGGCGAGCCGCCACCCGCTGTCGACCCGATGACGCCGGGGCAGATCGGCTGGCATGAGCTGATGTCCGGCGACCTCGACAAGGCCTTCCCCTTCTATGCCGAGGTCTTCGGCTGGACCAAGGATCACGACATGGATATGGGCGAGATGGGCACCTATCGGATCTTTGCCATCGACGGTGCCCAGTCCGGCGGCATGATGACCAAGCCGAAGGATATCCCGTCACCCTATTGGCTTTACTACATCAACGTCGCAGCGCTGGACACGGCTATCGAGCGCGTCAAGTCCGGCGGCGGCAAGATCGTCCTTGAGCCCATGGAAGTGCCGGGTGGAGCCTGGATCATCCAGGCGCTCGACCCGCAAGGTGCTCTTTTTGCCCTTGTCGGTCAGAGAGGCTGAACGCAACCCGAGATCGAAACGGCCTGCCTGGTATCCATCGATAGGCTCCAGGCAGACCGAACGGCACCGCTCACATAGAAGACCCCTCGCGACCGCGGCTGGCGTGCGCCGCACGCATCCCTCAGTTGCGGTTTTACCCATGGTATTTTAGGGTATTTCAGGGATATTTAACACCTTATGCGATAGTACTGCGGCATGTATCACTGATCGCGGAAAGCATTCCTTCTCCGTGGCAAGAAATTGTCGCGACTCCGGCACGATGACCGGTAGCATTGGTGGACCAACTTCGCGCAAATGACCAATCCCACACCCAATGAGCCGCAGCGCAGCGAAAGCGGTCGAGACCTTCGCTCCGCCAAGATGCTGCGCCGCAAGCTGCAGTGGCTGATCGCCATCGTGGTCGCCTGTACGGGTGTGCTTGCCACCGAAATCATCGCCGCCTCCTACTCCGACTTCGTCATTGCCCGACGCAACCTCGCGGAAGTCATCGCATTCTGCCGGGTTCTCGACACGGCAACCTATCTCTCGGCCGAACGCGGGCCGTCGAACGGGGTCATGGGCATCGGCGTCGCCCCGGGCTCACCGGTTCAGGCGCGCCTTGCCGAATTCCGGGCGCGCAGCGACGCAGCCTTTGCCGAGATCGTGGCCGGCGCGACCGGTGGCAGCCGGTCGGAGCCGGCAACGGCACTTTCGCCCATCCTTGCCGAAGTCCAGCGCCGCCTCCGGCTCGCCCGGGCCGAGATCGATCGCATCGCCGCCATGCCGCCGGAACGCCGCGACCTCAAGGAAATCCAGACGGCCATCGAAGGCATGTTCGCCGTGATCGACGCGATGCGCCCTGCCTTCGACTGGAACATCCAACGCCTGACGAACACCGATCCTGATCTGGCGGGCATCGCCATCGCCGCCCACATGCTCGCCAATCTGCGCGAGGATGGTGGTCGTCTTGCCTCCCAGCTCATGGCTCCGGTCGCGGTCGGAAAACCGCTGGAAGCCAAGAACATCGCCGACAGCGAGCGAACACGCGGTCGCCTGCAGGAAATCTGGTCCGTCGTCGGCAAGCCGGGCGCACTGCCCGGGTTGAAGCCGAAGAACATTGCCGATATCGCCGCGATCGAACACCAGTTCTTCGGCGAAGGTTTTGCGATTATCGACAGCGTCGTGTCGGTCGGCAGACATACCGGGCATTACCCTGTCACGGCCGAGCAATTCACCGACCGCTACGTTCCGAAGATGAAGCCGCTCGAGATCCTTCGCCGCGACTTCATGGACGCCACGGTCGAAAGGCTTGCCAGCAGCAAGACACAGGCCTCGGTAAAGCTGGCGGTCGCCACCACCGCGACCTTCGCCTTGTTCATCGTCCTTCTCATTCTCATGCGTCGCGCACGATCGCTGGTCTTCGAGCCGCTGCTGCTTGCGCGCCACAGCATCATCGAACTTGCCAATGATCGCCCGATCGCGCGATTGAGCGGCAAAGGCGGCGAAGGCGAAATGGGACGGCTCTTCGATGCGATCGACGTGCTGCGTCAGAGGCTCGACGAGCGCACCCTCCTGATGAAGCACCTCGAGCGCCAGGCCGAAACCGACGAGTTGACCGGTCTGCTCAACCGTCGCGCGCTGGAACTCATCGGCGGCGCCGAGGATGTGGCGGGTAACGAGAAGAACGCCTGCCTGATCCTGATGGATATCGACCACTTCAAGCAGATCAACGACACCCACGGCCATCTTGTCGGCGACATCGTGCTGAAGGAAACCGCCCGCATCATCCGCTATTCCGTGCGCTCCTCCGACCTGGTCGCGCGTTTCGGCGGCGAGGAATTCGCCGTCATCACCCCCGGCGACGATCTCGAGGCCGCTCGCGCCCTTGCCGAGCGCATCAGGTCCAATCTTGCGCGCGAACCGATCACCTTTGCCGACGGCCAGGAGCTGAACGTCACCGCAAGTTTTGGCGTCGCCGGTGCCGACGCCAACCCTGGCTGGAAAGGCCTGATCGAAAGCGCCGACACCGAGCTCTACCGCGCGAAATCCGAGGGGCGCAATCGCGTCTGCGGCTAGCCCGACAGGTAGGCGCCCCGCCTCATCATCAGCCGGAAAGTCGCGCCCGTGCCGCCAGGAAGTCGAGCATCACCCGAACGCGGGACGGAAGCGCCCCACCCTGGCCTTGAAAAACAGCGTGGAAGGTTTCGCGGTCTCCCGGATTGAGATGCTCGACAAGCGGCACCAACCGGCCGGCATCGATGTCATCCCGGACCGTGAAGGTCGCCATCCGCGCCAGCCCGACGCCAGCCAGAGCCAGCCGACGCAACCCCTCTCCGTCGCTCACGCGTACCTTTTCACTCGGCGGCACCAAAATTGCTTCGCCATTGGACAATAGCGGCCACCCGTCGACGGCCCTGGTGTAGCTGAGGCTCAAGCGATTGTGCGTCATGAGCTCGCCAAGGCTGTCGGGTTTGCCGCAACGAGCGAGGTAAGACGGCGCTGCGACGATGGTCATCGACGTGCTGCCGAGCTTGCGCGCAATCAGCCTGGATGCCTTGAGCGGCCCCCCGCGGATCGCGATGTCGACGCGCTCCGCCATCAGGTCGACGACAGCATCGGTCTGGATGATATCGACCGAAAGATCCGGATATGCGCTCAGCAATTCCGGCAACAGCGGCATCAGCACATGCGTGGCAAAGGAGGCGCTGGCGTTGAGGCGGACACGCCCTGCCGGCACATCGCCGGCGGCTGCCTGTCTTTCCGCGTCGTCGATATCGGCGAGAATGCGGGCAGCCCGCTCGTGAAAGGCACACCCCTCCGGCGTCAATTGCAATTGCCGCGT
Organism: Ensifer sp. 4252; assembly: GCF_050434565.1. NCBI lineage: Bacteria > Pseudomonadati > Pseudomonadota > Alphaproteobacteria > Hyphomicrobiales > Rhizobiaceae > Ensifer > Ensifer sp. 4252. Next base: position 159,272 of record NZ_JBNDIU010000003.1, on the reverse strand, counting down.
CGAACGGTTGATCAACCGAACGCCGAGCCTCTCTTCCAGCCGCTGCACCAGCTTGCTCACCGCCGATGGCGTCATGCAGCATTCGCGTGCGGCTGCGGAGAAACCGCCGAGTTCGACGGCCCTGACGAAGACGGCCATTTCGCCGGAGCGGTTGATCGAGTGTCGCGACATGTGACTTCAACTCACAAATGATGTTCCTGCAGATGGTCTACCTCTCAAATGGTCGAGACACCACCTTCCTCTTGCCAATGCAGGCATGAACGCAATGAGGAGTTCGAATGATGGAATACAGACGGCTTGGATCGTCCGGATTGAAGGTTCCCGCGCTGAGTTTTGGCGCCGGAACGTTCGGCGGCAAGGGCCCGCTTTTCAGCGCCTGGGGCAACTCCGACAACGCGGAGGCACGCCGTCTTGTCGACATCTGCATCGAGGCCGGCGTCAATCTGTTCGACACCGCTGATGTCTATTCCGACGGCGCCTCCGAAGAGGTGCTCGGCGCGGCCATCAAGGGACGGCGCAATGACGTTTTGATCTCCACCAAGATGTCGCTGCCGATGGGCGATGGTCCGAACGATGCCGGTTCCTCGCGCTCGCGGTTGATCAAGGGGGTCGACGATGCCCTGCGCCGCCTCGGCACCGACTACATCGACCTAATGCAGTTGCACGCCTTCGATGCCGGCACGCCGGTCGAAGAGGTGCTTTCGACGGTCGATACCTTGGTGCGCGCCGGCAAGCTGCGCTACGTCGGCGTTTCCAATTTCGCGGGGTGGCAGCTGATGAAGTCGCTCGCTGCCGCGGAAAAGCACGGCTATCCGCGCTACGTCGCCCACCAGGTCTATTATTCGCTGGTCGGGCGCGACTATGAATGGGAGCTGATGCCGCTTGGGCTTGACCAGGGCGTCGGCGCGCTCGTCTGGAGCCCGCTCGGCTGGGGGCGTCTCACCGGCAAGATCAGACGCGGCCAGCCCTGGCCGGAAGGGAGCCGCCTGCACGATACCGCCTCGTTCGGCCCGCCGGTCGATGACGACCAGCTCTACGATATCGTCGACGTGCTCGACGAGTTGGCGAGTGAGACCGGCAGGACCATCCCGCAGATCGCCATCAACTGGCTGCTGCAGCGCCCGACGGTGTCGAGCGTCATCATCGGCGCCCGCAACGAAGAGCAGCTGCGCCAGAACCTCGGCGCTGTCGGCTGGTCGCTGACCGCCGAGCAGATTGCGCGGCTCGACCAAGCAAGCCGGAAGACGCCCGCCTACCCGCACTTCCCCTATCACCTCCAGGAAGGCTTTGCCCGCCTGAACCCGCCGGCCGTGTGATCTTCCGGCCGTGACGATAGACGCGCCGGAGAAATCCGGCGCCGTCTTTCACGCTTGCTTTCTCTCTTCGCATTGCACAAACTTCCCGAGAATGGGGGCAATATCAGCTGACGTTGGTATGAGACCTGCCATCAAGGGGACAAAATCCGGTATGTCGATCAAGGCCAGTATCTACCACCTGACCCACTATACCTATGACCGCCCGATCAGGCTTTCACCGCAGATCATCCGATTGAAACCGGCGGCGCATTCCAAGACCAAGGTCATCAGCCACTCGCTGAAGGTTTCGCCCGCCAATCACTTCGTCAATCTGCAGCAGGACCCCTACGGCAACTACCTCGCTCGCTACGTCTTCCCGGAGCCGGTCACCGAGCTGAAGATCGAAGTCGATCTGGTCGCCGACATGACCGTCTACAACCCCTTCGACTTCTTTATCGAAGAAGAATCCGAGCACTGGCCCTTCGCCTACCCTGAGGACCTGATCGACGACCTGAAGATCTACATGACGCCGGAGCCGATGGGGCCGGCGCTGTCTGGGTTCGTGGCGACCGTCGACCGCTCTCGACAGCGGACTATCGACATGGTTGTCGGCCTCAATGCCCGGCTCCAGCAGGAAGTCGGCTACGTCATCCGCATGGAACCCGGCGTCCAGCTGCCTGAGGAGACGCTCACCTCTGCCAGGGGCTCGTGCCGCGATTCGAGCTGGCTGTTCGTCCAGATCCTGCGCAATCTGGGTTTTGCCGCCCGCTTCGTCTCGGGCTACCTCATCCAGCTGGCGCCCGATCTCAAGGCGCTCGACGGACCGTCCGGCACCGAGCACGATTTCACCGACCTGCACGCCTGGGCTGAGGTCTACCTGCCGGGCGCCGGCTGGGTCGGGCTTGACCCGACCTCCGGCCTTCTGACCGGCGAAAGCCATATTCCGCTGGCCGCCTCGCCGCATTACCGCAACGCCGCGCCGATTTCCGGCGGCTTCTTCGGCGATCCGGAAACCCGCACCGACTTCGCCTTCGATATGAAGGTCTCGCGCGTCGCCGAGCATCCGCGCATCACCAAGCCGTTCTCCGACGAAAGCTGGCAGGCGCTCAACGCGCTCGGCGAGCATGTCGACCGGGTCCTGTCCGAAAACGATGTGCGCTTGACGATGGGCGGCGAGCCGACTTTCGTCTCGATCGACGATTTCGAAGCCGAGGAGTGGAACACCGAGGCTGTCGGACCGACCAAACGCGAGAAGGCGGATATCCTCATCCGCCGGCTGCGCGAACGCTTCGCGCCCGGCGGCTTCCTGCACTACGGCCAGGGCAAATGGTATCCGGGCGAAAGCTTGCCGCGCTGGACCTTCTCGCTCTACTGGCGCAAGGACGGCGTGCCGATCTGGAGTCAGGCCGATCTCATTGCCGAGGAGAACGGGCGGCATGAGGTGACGGCGGAGGACGCCGAACGCCTGCTGCATGGGGTGGCGGCTGAGTTGAATGTGCCGACCGACATGGTCGTGCCGGCTTTCGAAGATCCAGCCGACTGGTTGCTCAAAGAGGCGAACCTTCCCGACAACGTTGATCCCGCCAACTCCAAGCTGAAGGACCCGGAGGAGCGCAGCCGCATGGCCCGCGTGTTCGAGCGCGGCCTGACGGCACCGACCGGCTACGTGCTGCCGGTGCAGGCCTGGAACGCTCGGGCCACCGGCGTAAGGTGGATGAGCGAAAAATGGCAGACGCGCCGCGGCCGCATCTTCCTCGTTCCCGGCGACAGCCCCGTCGGTTATCGCCTGCCGCTCGGCGCGTTGCCCTATGTCGCTCCGTCCGCCTATCCCTATATCCATCCGGTCGACCCGACCGTTCCGCGCGACGACCTGCCGGATTTCGGAGAAACCAGCACTCGTCCGCAGCATTCGCGTTTCCAGGCATCGGAAGTGCCGGAAACCCCGCAGCCGCAGCCACGCGACGAAATCGCCGGGCTGGTGCGCACCGCCGTCAGCGTCGAGCCGCGCGACGGCAGGCTCTGCGTCTTCATGCCGCCGACGACCAGCATCGAGGAATATCTCGACCTGATCGCTTCGACCGAACGGGCGGCCGCCGCACTCGGTCTGCCGCTTCATATCGAAGGCTACGCGCCGCCGCATGACGAGCGCATCAATGTCATCCGCGTCGCCCCCGATCCCGGTGTCATCGAAGTCAACATCCATCCGGCCGCCAACTGGCAAGAGTGCGTCGATATCACCACGGCGATCTATGAAGAGGCGCGCCAAAGCCGGCTCGGCGCCGACAAGTTCATGATCGACGGTCGCCACACCGGCACCGGCGGCGGCAATCATGTCGTCGTCGGTGGTGCCAATCCCAATGACAGCCCGTTCCTGCGTCGGCCCGACCTGCTGAAGAGCATCGTCCTCTATTGGCAGCGCCATCCGGCGCTCTCCTACCTGTTCTCCGGTATGTTCATCGGGCCGACGAGCCAGGCCCCGCGCATCGACGAGGCCCGCCACGATCAACTCTACGAGCTGGAGATCGCGCTCGCGCAGGTGCCCCTGCCCGGTTCAGCAACGCCGCCGCCGCTGCCCTGGCTGGTCGACCGGCTGTTCCGCAACCTGCTCGTCGACGTCACCGGCAACACCCACCGCGCGGAAATCTGCATCGACAAATTGTTTTCGCCAGATGGCCCGACCGGCCGGCTCGGCCTCGTCGAATTCCGCGGCTTCGAGATGCCGCCCAATGCCCGCATGTCGCTTGCCCAGCAGCTGCTGGTGCGTGCGCTCATCGCTCGCTTCTGGAAACACCCGCTCGACGGCCGCTTCGTGCGCTGGGGCACCGCACTTCATGACCGCTTCATGCTGCCGCATCACGTCTGGCACGATTTCCTCGAGGTGCTCGCTGACTTGCGCGCCCACGGGTTCGATCTTCGGCCGGAATGGTTCGAAGCCCAGCTCGAGTTCCGCTTTCCGTTCTGCGGCGAGGTCGAATACGAGGGTGGCAAGCTGGAAATCCGTCAGGCGCTGGAGCCTTGGCATGTCATGGGCGAACAGGGCGCGATCGGCGGCACCGTGCGCTATGTCGACAGCTCCGTCGAGCGGCTGCAGGTCAAGCTCGACACGCCAAATCCCGAGCGCTACACGGTCACCTGCAACGGCCGCCCCGTGCCTCTTGCCAGGACCGGCGCCAATGGCAGCGCCGTTGCCGGCGTTCGCTACAAGGCCTGGCAACCGGCCGCCGGCCTTCACCCGGTTTTGCCCGTGAACACTCCCCTTACATTCGATATCTATGATACATGGTCGAATCGGGCGATTGGCGGATGCGTCTACCATGTCGCCCATCCGGGCGGGCGCAGTTACGAGACATTTCCGGTCAACGGCAACGAGGCAGAAGCGCGGCGACTGGCGCGGTTCGAGCCCTGGGGCCACACCCCGGGAGGCTACCTGCTTCATCCGGAGAGCCCGTCGATGGAATTTCCGATGACGCTTGATCTCAGGCGTCCGCCAGGAGCGTAAATGGCGAAGAAGCAGACAGCAGCGGCAGGCCGGCTGGGCATCGATGACGATCCGGTCTTCGGCTACCGCGCACTTCCCGGCATCGCCGACGAGATGCTCGACGCGCACGGCAATGTGCGGCCCGTCTGGCAGCGGCTGCTTTCGACGCTTGGCCGGCTCGACGAAACGGATCTCGCCAATCGCTTCGCGCGCGCCGACCGCTACCTGCGCGACGCCGGTGTCTTCTATCGGGTCTATGGCGGCAAGGACAGCTCGGAGAGAAGCTGGCCGCTGTCGCATATCCCGGTCCTCATTGACGAGCACGAATGGGCGACCGTCTCACAGGGTCTCATCCAGCGCGCAGAACTTCTGGAGAAGGTGGTCGCCGACGTCTACGGCGAAAACCGGCTGGTGCGCGAAGGCCTGCTACCGCCGGCATTGATCGCCTCCAACCCCGATTTTCTCCGGCCGCTCGTCGGCGTCAAACCGGCCGATGGCCATTTCCTGCAATTCATCTCCTTCGAGATCGGCCGTGGGCCTGACGGTAACTGGTGGGTCCTCTCCGACCGCACGGAGGCGCCCTCCGGTGCCGGCTTCGCCTTGGAAAACCGGGTCGCCACCACGCGCGCCTTCTCCAATCTCTATGCCGAAACGCATGTGCATCGCCTCGCCGGTTTCTTCGGCGCCTTCCGCGACACGCTGCAGGCGCGCAAGCTGCATCCGGACGATCGCATCGCCGTCCTCTCGCCGGGCATCGCCAACGAGACCTATTTCGAGCATGCCTATATCGCCCGCTATCTCGGCTTCATGCTGCTGGAAGGCGAAGACCTGACTGTCGTCGGCGGCCGGGTGATGGTGCGCACGGTCGCCGGGTTGAAGCCGGTCGGCGTGCTCTGGCGGCGCCTCGACGCCGCCTTCGCCGATCCGCTGGAATTGAACCAGTCGTCGCACATCGGCACCCCCGGCATCGTCGAAGCTCTGAGGGCCGGTTCCGTCGCGATCGTCAATGCGCTCGGCTCCGGCATCGTCGAGACACGCGCCTTCCTCGCCTTCATGCCGGCCATCTGCCGGCATCTGCTCGGCGAGGAGCAGAAGTTGCCGTCGATCGCCACCTGGTGGTGTGGCCAGACATCCGAGCGGGCAGAGGTCGCCGCCAATATCGAGCGCATGGTCATCGGCCCGGCCTATGCGACGCGGCCCTTCTTCGACGACAACGGCCAGTCGGTGCTCGGAGCGTCGCTGGGCGAAAAGGACAAGGCATCGATCTCCGATTGGCTCGATGCCGAGGCCGGCAAGCTTGTCGGCCAGGAGGCGGTCACGCTGTCGACGACGCCGGCCTGGGTGCGCGGTCGCCTGACGCCGCGCCCGATGAGCCTGCGCGTCTTTGCCGCCCGCACCCGCGACGGCTGGCAGATCATGCCCGGTGGCTTTGCCCGCATCGGCGCTGGCGACGATGTTGCCGCCATCGCCATGCAGGCCGGCGGCACGGCGGCCGACGTCTGGATCGTCAGCGACCGGCCGGTCGAACGCACCACCCTTTTGCCGGCCGAGGAAAGCTTCACCCGCAACATGCCGGGTAGCCTGCCGAGCCGGGCTGCCGACAACCTGTTCTGGCTCGGCCGCTATATCGAGCGGGCGGAAGGGGCTTTGCGTATCCTGCGCGCCTGGCATGGCCGGTTTGCCGAGACTGCCGACCCGAGCCTGCCGCTGCTCCAGGACGTCACCGATTATCTCGCGGCCCTCGATATCGATACCCGCCAGGCGGTACCCGACAGCCTGCTTGCCAACGTATCGAGCGCTCTTTTCAGCGCCGGCAACATCCGCGACCGCTTCTCGCCGGACGGCTGGCTGGCGCTCAACGACCTGTCGCAGACGGCACGAAAGTTCCATGCGACCGTGCAGTCGGGCGACGACGCCACCCGCGCCATGACCGTGCTTTTGCGAAAGCTTGCCGGCTTTGCCGGTCTCGTGCACGAAAACATGTACCGCTTCACTGGCTGGCGCTTTCTGTCGATCGGCCGCTACATCGAGCGTGGCCTGCACATGACGCGGCTGCTCGGGCATATGTCCGGCCCCGACGCGCCCGATGGCGCCTACGACATGCTGCTTGAGATCGGCGACAGCGTCATGACCCACCGCCGGCGCTACAACGTCAACACCGCGGCACTCACCGTGACCGACCTTTTGGCGCTCGACCCGCTCAACCCGCGCTCGGTGCTCTACCAGCTGAACGAGATCAAGACCGAGGTGGAGCTTCTGCCGAACGCCTATGTCAACGGCCAGATGTCACCCTTCTACCGCGAGGCGATGCGCTTGCATTCCGGGCTTGCCGTCATGACACCGGAGGCGATGAACCTCGGCGTCTACAACAGGCTGGAGCGGGATCTGGAAGCGCTCTCCAACATTCTCGCCAACACCTATCTCGGCTGACCGGCAGGACACGCCCATGCTCTACGATATCAGCCTGAAGATCACCTACGGTTACGAAGTGCCGGTATCCGGCGGGCGCCATCTGGTGCGCGTCATGCCGGCGACGCTACCCGGTCGGCAGCGGCTTGTCGTCGGCTCTCTGAGCTGCCACCCGATGCCGGCGGAACGCTCCGAAAGCGTCGATTTCTTCGCCAACCCGTTTACCGCGATCCTGTTTCGCTCCGCCCATGACGACCTCGTCATCCGCATGCAGGCGCGTGTGCAGGTGGAGCCGCTGCCGTTGACGGCGGACTTTTCGGCCGATCTGTCCGGCTTGCCGACGGAATTGGCGGCCTGCTGGTCCGTCGACCCCGACGCGCCGCATCATTTCGTCGGCCCGAGCCCGCTTCTGGCAGAGGTCCCGGAGATTGCGGCCTACGCGCAAGCCGTTGTCACCCCCGGCATGACGATCCGCCAGATCGCCACCGCGATCTGCGCGCGCATCCACCGGGATTTCGTCTATGATGCCGAGGCGACAACGGTGAACACGACACCGGCAGAAGCATTCGAACTCAAGCGCGGTGTCTGCCAGGATTTCACCCACGTGATGATCGTGGCGCTCAGGAGCCTCGGCATTCCTGCCGGGTATGTTAGCGGATTCTTAAGAACAATCCCTCCGGCCGGCAAGGAGCGCCTGGAAGGGGCTGACGCCATGCACGCTTGGGTTCGCATCTGGTGTGGCACCACCGCCGGTTGGATGGAACTCGATCCGACCAACAATATCCCGGCCGGAACGGACCATATCGTCGTAGGCCATGGCCGCGACTACGGCGACGTTGCACCCGTCATCGGCGTGCTGAAGAGCTATGGCGGGCAGAAGACCGAACAGGCGGTTGACGTCATTCCGGTCACCTGACCCGATTTGAGACACGACGTTCCCGTTTTCAGACACTCCCCGGTCGCCGGAACCCGCTGTAACCACTGGTTTTCCTGCATTCCGCTAAAATTGAATCGATCGCCTGAACAATATCGTAAGTCATCCCCGCTAATGTCCCCTCAAGTTTGCAACGTGTTCCTCGGGGTGTGCAGAGATGGGAAAACGATCCACGATCAACCGGTCCTTCATGGCTATGCTGAAGGACCGTGGCGGCAATTTCGGCATGATGGCGGCCTTGGCAACGCCATTGATACTTGCCGCCGGTGGTGTTGCCATCGACCTGGCGAACATGGTGACGATGAAGAACCAGATGCAAGACGCGGCCGACGCAGCAGCATTGGCGGCAGCGTCCGCACTGGTGGCCAAGAAGAACGAGACACCGGAAAAAGCCAAGGAAATTGCTTTGAATTTCCTGAAGGCCCAGTCGGCAGGCAGCGCTAGTGACGGTTGGGACGAATCCGGCGGCACCGGCGATGTAGCATTCAAGTCAGCATCGCCAGACCTGGCATCTAACGACGCGCCTCCTACCGACGAAGCGACTGTCGACATCCTCGAGGGCAGCAACGGCGCGACGGGCAAGACCTTCAAAGTCTCGATCGTCAACAAACGCACTATCGAGTTCAATGCGATGACGCGGCTGCTCGGCCAGAAATGGACGCAGATCGAGACTCGGGCAACTGCCGAAAGCGCAACCGAAACGAAGAACGCTCTGTCGATGTATCTCGTGCTCGACCGTTCCGGCTCGATGGCGGAGAAAACCAACGTCTCAGGCGTCACAAAGATCATGGCGCTGAAAAGCGCCGTCACCGATCTGGTTACCCAACTCAACACCGCCGACCCTGATCAAATCTATGTCCGGACTGCGGCAATTTCTTACAATTCGTCTCAAGACACTGCCGGCAAGCTGGCATGGGGCACCGCCGATACTGCGGCCTATGTCAAAAAACTAGTGGCAACCGGTGGTACGGCATCGGCAGCGGCGTTCGCAACCGCTTACGCCAAGGTCACGGACCCAAAAGAGGACGAGCTGCACCAGGCCAAGAACAAGCAAGTTCCGACGAAGTACATCGTCTTCATGACCGACGGTGACAACAACAACAGCAGCGACGACACGAAAACGCTGGCGACGTGCGCAACAGCAAGGAAGAACAATGTCCAAGTCTATACGGTAGCCTTCATGGCACCCGCGCGCGGACAGAAACTGCTTAGCGATTGCGCCACCACCACAGCCAATTACTTCAAGGCCGAGAACACGGCCGACCTGATCGCCGCCTTCAAGGCGATCGGTGAGAAAGCTTCGGCCATGGCGACCCGCCTGACCAAGTAAACAAACAAAAGCGCGCACCATTATGCCGCCCGGCCCCACCGGGCGGCATTTTTCGTTCGCGTGACCGTCAAAGCCATGGCCCTTCGTCGCGTGTCCCTTCTATTCAGGCAATTCTAATCCTTTTAAAAACAGCTGTTGCAAGCGCTTCGGATCGATGCATAAATTGCCTATCCCCGGTCGGTTCCGGCCTGCGACCTCCCAACGCAAAAGGGTAAGACAGTTCTGATGATGAACAAGATTTCCGCCAACGAACTGCCGCAGCCCGCACTTCGTTCTTCTGAACCCGACCAGCTGGCAGTCGAAATCCTCGAGCGATTGAAGTACCGCATCGGCAAGGATCCGAAGGTCGCCAAGCCGCACGACTGGCTGACCGCGGCAATCCTCGTGGTGCGTGACCGCATCACCGACAAGTGGATGGATTCGACTCGCAAGACCTACGCGACGGGTGCCAAGCGCGTCTATTATCTCTCGCTCGAGTTCCTCATCGGCCGGCTGATGCGCGACGCCATGACCAATATCGGCCTGATGGAGGAGATGCGCGATGCGCTCGCCTCGCTCGGTGTCGATATCGATGTCATCGCCCTGCTCGAGCCCGACGCAGCACTCGGCAATGGCGGTCTCGGCCGCCTTGCAGCCTGTTTCATGGAATCGATGGCGACCGTGGACGTTCCGGCCTATGGCTACGGCATCCGCTACATGCACGGCCTGTTCCGCCAGCAGATGGCCGATGGCTGGCAGGTGGAGCTGCCGGAAACCTGGCTTGCCCATGGCAATCCCTGGGAGTTCGAGCGGCGCGAAAGCTCCTATGAGATCGGCTTCGGCGGCGTTGTCGAAACCGCCAATGTCGACGAGGAGATCCAGCGCTTCGTCTGGAAGCCGGCCGAGCGTGTGATCGCCACCGCTTTCGACACCCCCGCTGTCGGCTGGCGCGCCAAACGCGTCAATACACTCAGGCTCTGGACGGCACAGCCGATCGACCCCATCCTGCTCGATGCCTTCAATGCCGGCGACCACATCGGCGCGCTGCGCGAAAGCAACAAGGCAGAAAGCCTGACGCGCGTGCTGTACCCCGCCGATGCCACACCGGCCGGCCAGGAGCTTCGCCTGCGCCAGGAGTATTTCTTCTCGTCCGCCTCGCTGCAGGACATCCTGCGCCGGCACCTGCAGCAATATCCTGATTTCACCTCGCTGCCCGATGCCGTCGCGATCCAGCTCAATGACACACATCCGGCGGTCTCGGTCGCCGAATTGGTGCGGCTCTTGACCGACCTGCACGGCCTCGATTTCGAACAGGCCTGGGATATCACCCGCCGAACCATTTCCTACACCAACCATACGCTGCTGCCGGAAGCGCTTGAAAGCTGGCCCGTGCCGCTGTTCGAACGCCTGCTGCCGCGCCATATGCAGATCGTCTATGCGATCAACGCCAAGATCCTGATTGAGGCACGCAAGCAGAAGGGCGCCACCGACGAGGAGATCCGCAGCATCTCGCTGATCGACGAAAGCGGCGACCGCCGGGTGCGCATGGGCAACCTTGCCTTCGTCGGCTCCCACTCGATCAACGGCGTGTCGGCATTGCACACCGAGCTGATGAAGGAAACGGTGTTTGCCAACCTGCACAGGCTCTACCCTGATCGCATCAACAACAAGACCAACGGCATCACCCCGCGCCGCTGGCTGATGCAGTGCAATCCCGGCCTGTTCAACCTGATCCGCGAGGCGATCGGCGACGAGTTCATGGACAATACCGAGGCGTTACAGGCGCTCGACGCCTTTGCCGACAAGCCGGATTTCCAGGAGCACTTTGCCGCGGTCAAGCGCGCAAACAAGGTGAAGCTGGCGCAGCTCGTGCAAAGCCGTCTCGGCATCAGGCTCGACCCTTCGGCGATGTTCGACATCCAGATCAAGCGCATACACGAGTACAAGCGCCAGCTCCTCAACATCATCGAGGCGGTGGCGCTCTACGACCAGATCCGCTCGCATCCCGAGCTCGACTGGGTGCCGCGTGTCAAGCTGTTCGCGGGCAAGGCGGCGCCGAGCTACCACAACGCCAAGCTGATCATCAAACTGGCCAACGACGTCGCCCGCGTGGTCAACAACGACCCGGCCGTCCGCGGTCTCCTCAAGATCGTCTTCGTACCAAACTACAACGTCTCGCTGGCCGAGATCATGGTCCCCGCTGCCGACCTGTCCGAGCAGATCTCGACAGCCGGCATGGAAGCGTCGGGCACCGGCAACATGAAGTTCGCGCTGAACGGCGCGCTGACGATCGGCACGCTCGACGGCGCCAATGTCGAAATGCGCGACTGGATCGGCGAGGAAAACATCAAGATCTTCGGCCTGACGGCCGAGGAAGTGACGAATGCCCGTGCCGAGGGCCACAATCCGCGCGCCATCATCGAGGGCTCCCGCGAGCTGTCGCAGGCGTTGCAGGCGATCGCTTCGGGCGTGTTTTCGCCCGATGACCGCAACCGCTTCACCAGCCTCGTCGATGGCCTCTACAATCACGACTGGTTCATGGTCGCGGCCGACTTCGAAGCCTATGCCAGGGCGCAGCGTGAAATCGATCAGCTGTGGACGACACCGTCGGCGTGGTATTCGCAGGCCGTGCGCAACACTGCGCGCATGGGCTGGTTCTCGTCCGATCGTACCATCCGGCAATATGCCGGGGAAATTTGGAGAGCCGGATGACCCCTTCGGCCGGCAAGGACCCGGAACCCGCAGCCTCAGCCCTGCTGTCAATGCCGGCCATTGCGGCCATTCTTTCGGGCACGCACGACGATCCCTTTGCCGTTCTTGGCGTACATCCGGCGGGGAAGAACTATGTCGCCCGCTGCTTCATCCCGGATGCCGTCAGCGTCGTTGCGGAAACGCTGGGCGGCAAGGAAGTCGGAACCCTCGAGCGGCGCGACGACGCGGGCTTCTTCGAGGGTCCGGTCTCGCTGCGCAAGATCCAGCCGGTGCGCTATCGCGCCCGCAACGACGGCGGTGAGTGGATCGTCGTCGATCCCTACTCATTCGGGCCCGTGCTCGGGCCGATGGACGACTATTACATTCGCGAAGGCTCGCATCTCCGGCTGTTCGACAGGATGGGCGCCCATCCGATCGACCATGAAGGCGCTCAAGGCTACCATTTCGCCGTATGGGCCCCGAACGCCAAGCGCGTTTCGGTGGTCGGTCAGTTCAACGACTGGGACGGGCGGCGCCATGTTATGCGGCTGCGGACCGACACCGGCATCTGGGAGATCTTCATCCCCGGCGTCGAGGCGGGCCTTGCCTACAAATACGAAATCCTCGACCGCCAGGGTATCCTGCTGCCGCTGAAGGCGGACCCCTTCGCACGCCGCTCGGAACTTCGGCCCAACACCGCCTCGGTGACGACGCCTGAGATCGCGCAGGTCTGGGAAGACGAGGCGCACCGCGCCCATTGGGCATCGACTGACGCCCGCCGCCAGCCGATCTCGATCTACGAGGTGCATGCCGGCTCGTGGCAACGTCGCGACAATGGCGACATGCTCTCCTGGGACGAGCTTGCCGACCGGCTGATCCCCTACTGCGTCGACATGGGCTTCACCCATATCGAGTTCCTGCCGATCTCGGAATTCCCCTACGACCCGTCCTGGGGCTATCAGACGACCGGGCTTTATGCGCCGACGGCGCGCTTCGGAGAGCCGGAAGGCTTCGCGCGTTTCGTCAACGGCTGCCACAAGGTCGGCCTCGGCGTCATCCTCGACTGGGTGCCGGCGCATTTCCCGACCGACGAACACGGGCTGCGCTGGTTCGACGGCACCGCGCTCTACGAGCACGAGGATCCGCGCCAGGGGTTTCATCCTGATTGGAACACGGCGATCTACAATTTCGGTCGCCAGGAAGTGCTGTCGTTCCTCGTCAACAATGCGCTCTATTGGGCGGAGAAGTTCCATGTCGACGGGTTGCGCGTCGATGCCGTCGCCTCGATGCTCTACCTCGACTACTCGCGCAAGCATGGCGAATGGGTGCCGAACGAGTACGGCGGCAACGAGAACCTGGAGGCGGTCCGCTTCCTCCAGACGATGAACACCGAAATCTACGGCTCCCACAAGGGCATCCTGACGATCGCCGAGGAATCGACGTCCTGGCCCAAGGTGTCGCACCCGGTCCATGCCGGCGGTCTTGGCTTCGGTTTCAAGTGGAACATGGGCTTCATGCACGACACGCTGCAATACATGTCGCGCGAGCCCATCCACCGCCGCCACCACCACAACGACCTGACCTTCGGTCTGCTCTACGCCTTCAGCGAAAACTTCGTGCTGCCGCTGTCTCACGACGAGGTCGTCCACGGCAAGGGTTCGCTGATCGCCAAGATGACCGGCGACGACTGGCAGAAGTTCGCCAACCTGCGCGCCTACTACGCTTTCATGTGGGGCTACCCCGGCAAGAAGCTGCTCTTCATGGGGCAGGAGTTTGCGCAGTGGCGTGAATGGTCGGAGGAGCGTGCCCTTGACTGGAACCTGCTGGAATATCACCTGCACGAAGGCATGCGGCGACTGGTGCGCGACCTCAACGGTACCTATCGCTCGAAGCCGGCGCTGCATGCGCGCGACTGCGAAGGCGACGGCTTCGAGTGGCTTGTCGCCGACGACCGGGACAATTCGGTCTTTGCCTGGCTGCGCAACGCGCCAGGTGAAAAGCTCGTCGCGGTCATCACCAATTTCACACCCGTCTATCGGGAAAACTACACGATCCCGCTTCCGGTCGCGGGTCGCTGGAAGGAAATCTTGAACACCGACGCGGAAATCTATGGGGGGAGTGGCAAGGGCAACGGCGGCGCCGTTCAGGCACAAAAGGATCAGTCAGGAGCGATAACAGCCACCATCACCTTGCCGCCCTTGGCAACGCTGATGCTGGAGCAGGATTAGAGCATTTCCAGGAAAAATGCGAAGCGGCTTTCCGTCAGGGAATGCGTAAAACAAAGAGATAGAGCGTTTATTCGACTCCGTTTAGTTCGAAAACGCTAGCGTGTTCCAGCCCGACGGTGAACCGGACGGCGGGGGCGCAAAAAGAGATTTCGAGGGCCGCAAGGCGTCGCAAAAGGTCGCCGTGACGATCCCGAAGAACAAACAATTTGGGGAGGACAAATGGTGGAAAAGCGTACGCAACCCTTGGCTCGTGATGCCATGGCCTATGTTCTCGCTGGCGGCCGCGGCAGCCGTCTGAAGGAATTGACCGACCGGCGGGCAAAACCGGCCGTCTATTTCGGCGGCAAGGCCCGCATCATCGATTTCGCGCTCTCGAACGCGCTCAACTCCGGTATTCGCCGCATCGGCGTCGCCACGCAGTACAAGGCCCATTCGCTGATCCGCCATCTGCAGCGCGGCTGGAACTTTTTCCGCCCCGAGCGAAACGAAAGCTTCGACATCCTGCCGGCAAGCCAGCGCGTTTCCGAAACGCAATGGTACGAAGGCACCGCCGACGCGGTCTACCAGAACATCGACATCATCGAGGATCACGGCGTCGAATACATGGTCATCCTGGCGGGCGACCACATCTACAAGATGGACTACGAATTGATGCTGCAGCAGCACGTCGATTCCGGCGCCGACGTCACCATCGGCTGCCTCGAAGTGCCGCGCATGGAAGCGACCGGCTTCGGTGTCATGCATGTCGACGACAAGGATCGCATCATCGCCTTCGTCGAGAAGCCGGCCGACCCGCCGGGCATTCCCGGCAATCCCGAGATGGCGCTCGCCTCGATGGGCATCTACGTGTTCCACACAAAGTTCCTGATGGATCTGTTGCGCCGCGACGCGGCCGATCCGAAATCGAGCCGTGACTTCGGCAAGGACATCATCCCCTATATCGTTGAGAACGGTAAGGCGGTCGCCCACCGCTTCAACCGGTCCTGCGTGCGCTCGGATTTCGAACGCGAAGCCTATTGGCGCGACGTCGGCACGATCGATGCCTATTGGCAGGCCAATATCGACCTGACGCATGTCACGCCCGAACTCGACATCTACGACAGCACCTGGCCGATCTGGACCTTCGCCGAGATCAAGCCACCGGCAAAATTCGTGCATGACGACGAGAACCGCCGCGGCTCGGCGACCTCCTCGCTGGTGTCGGGCGACTGCATCATCTCTGGCGCTGCGCTCAATCGCAGCCTGCTTTTCACCGGCGTCAGAGTAAATTCATATTCACGACTGGAAAATGCCGTCATCCTGCCCGATGTGAAGATCGGTCGTCGCGCATTGCTCAGCAATGTGGTGATCGACAGCCGCGTGGTCATTCCGGAGGGCCTTGTCGTCGGCGAAGACCCGGAACTGGATGCGAAGCGCTTCCGCCGCTCGGAAAACGGCGTTTGCCTGATCACCCAAACGATGATCGACAAACTGGGAATGTAGGTCCGCCGCCGATGAACATCCTCTCCGTTGCGTCCGAAGTGTATCCGCTGGTCAAGACCGGGGGGCTCGCCGACGTCGTCGGCGCCCTGCCGGCCGCACTATCGCCGCACGGTATCCGCACCCGCACCCTGGTGCCCGGCTATCCAGCGGTGCTGCAGAAACTGAAGAAGAAGAAGAAGGTCGGCAACTTCGCCAACCTGTTCGGCAGCCCGGCCTCGGTTCTCGCGGCCGATCTTGACGGCCTCGACCTGCTGGTGCTTGATCTGCCGGCCCTCTACGACCGCGATGGCGGGCCCTATGTCGACGCGACCGGTCGCGACTATGTCGACAATTTCCGCCGCTTCGCCGCCCTTTCGCTGGCCGCGGCCGAGATCGCCGCCGGCGATGTCGTTTCCGGCTGGAAGCCGGATATCGTCCACGTGCACGACTGGCAGACGGCGCTGACGCCGGTCTATATGCGCTTTGGCCGCGCGGCCTCGACGCCGACTGTCATGACGATTCACAACATCGCCTTCCAAGGGCAGTTCGGGCCTGAAGTCTTCGCCGAACTGGCGCTTCCGCCCGAAGCCTTCTCGATGCAGTTCGTCGAATACTACGGCGATGTCGGCTTCCTCAAAGGCGGCCTGCAGACTGCAAATGCAATCACCACCGTCAGCCCATCCTATGCGCAGGAGATCCTGACGCCGGAATTCGGCATGGGTCTCGAAGGCCTGCTCAAGAGCAGGCTTTCCGACCTCGTCGGCATCGTCAACGGCATCGACGCCGATGTCTGGGATCCGGCGAGCGACCCGCTGATCGCCCAGCATTTCAGCGCCACGACATTGAAGCAGCGCGCCGCCAACCGGCGGGCACTGGAGGAACGCTTCGCCCTGGAAAAGAGCGACGGCCCGATCTTCTGTGTCATCAGCCGGCTGACCTGGCAGAAGGGCATGGACCTGCTTGCCGAAGTCACCGACGAGATCGTAGCCATGGGCGGCAAGCTCATCGTTCTCGGCTCCGGCGACACGGCGCTCGAAGGCGCGCTTCTCGCCGCTGCCTCGCGCCATCGCGGCCATGTCGGCATGGTCACCGGCTATAACGAACCGCTCTCGCACCTGATGCAGGCGGGATCCGACGCAATCCTCATTCCGTCGCGCTTCGAGCCCTGCGGGCTGACCCAGCTCTATGGCCTGCGCTACGGCTGCGTGCCTATCGTCGCCCGCACCGGCGGCCTTGCCGACACCATCATCGACGCGAATGAAGCCGGGCTATCAGCCAAGGTGGCGACCGGCTTCCAGTTCACGCCGCTCACCGCCGACGGGTTGCGACTTGCGATCCGGCGCGTCTTCCGTGCATACAACGAACCGAAAGTCTGGGCGCGTCTGCAGACCCAGGGCATGAAATCGGACGTTTCGTGGGCCAGAAGTGCCGAGCGTTACGTCTCTCTATATTCCGGTCTTCTCGGGAAAGGCTAAGTCAGAATGATAAGAACAGTCACCACCACACCCTATAGCGACCAGAAACCCGGCACGTCGGGCCTGCGCAAGAAGGTTCCGGTGTTCCAGCAGAAGAACTATGCCGAGAACTTCATCCAGTCGATCTTCGACGCGCTCGAAGGCTTTGCCGGCCAGACCCTGGTGATCGGCGGCGATGGCCGCTTCTACAACCGCGAAGTCATCCAGATCGCCATCAAGATGGCGGCTGCCAACGGCTTCGGCCGCGTACTCGTCGGCCGCGGCGGCATCCTGTCGACGCCTGCCGCCTCCAACGTCATTCGCAAATACGAAGCCTTCGGTGGCATCGTGCTCTCCGCCAGCCACAATCCCGGCGGCCCGACCGAAGACTTCGGCATCAAGTACAACATCGGCAATGGCGGCCCGGCACCGGAGAAGGTCACCGACGCGATCTATGCCCGCAGCCAGGTGATCGATACCTACAAGATCTCTGACGTCGCCGACGTCAACCTCGATGCCGAGGGCACGCAGGTGATTGACGGCATGACGGTGACGGTCATCGATCCGGTGGCCGATTACGCCGCGCTGATGGAAAGCCTGTTCGACTTCGCGGCCATCCGCAAGCTGATCTCAGGCGGCTTCCGCGTCGTCTTCGATGCGATGAGCGCCGTCACCGGGCCTTACGCCAAGGAGATCATCGAGAAGCGTCTGGGCGCGCCAAAGGGCTCGGTCATGAACTTCATTCCGCTGCCGGACTTCGGCGGCCATCACCCGGACCCGAACCTCGTGCATGCCCGCGCGCTCTACGAGACGATGATGGCGCCCGACGCGCCCGATTTTGGCGCTGCCTCGGACGGCGACGGCGACCGCAACCTCGTCATCGGCCGCGGCATCTTCATCACCCCGTCCGACAGCCTGGCGATGCTGGCCGCCAACGCGCATCTGGCGCCGGGCTACGCCAAGGGTCTCGCCGGTATCGCCCGTTCGATGCCGACCAGCGGCGCTGCCGACCGGGTCGCCGAAAAGCTCGGCATCGGGCTCTACGAGACGCCGACCGGCTGGAAGTTCTTCGGCAACCTTCTCGATGAAGGTATGGCGACGATCTGCGGCGAGGAAAGTGCTGGCACCGGCTCCAACCACGTGCGCGAAAAGGACGGCCTCTGGGCGGTCCTCCTGTGGCTCAACATCCTTGCCGTGCGCAAGGAAAGCGCACTCGACATTGCCCGCAAGCACTGGGCGACCTACGGCCGCAATTACTATTCGCGCCACGACTACGAAGAAGTGGATAGCGATGCCGCCAACGGTCTGGTGGCAGCGCTTCGCGACCAGCTCGCGACCCTTCCTGGGAAATCCTTCGGCGCGCTCAAGGTGGCGACATCAGACGACTTTTCCTATCACGATCCGATCGACCAGTCCGTCAGCAAGAACCAGGGTATCCGCATCCTGTTCGAGGGCGGATCACGCGTCGTCTTCCGCCTGTCGGGCACGGGCACCTCGGGCGCGACGCTGCGCGTCTATATCGAGCGTTTCGAGCCGGATCCGGCGCGTCACGATATCGACACCCAGGAGGCGCTCGCCGACCTGATCCTCGTTGCCGACGAGATCGCCGGCATCAAGACCCGCACCGGCCGCATCGAGCCAAGCGTGATCACCTGACGGAGCGCCCCGTCGAGGGCGCTCGAAGACCTGACATCGCAACCTGCATAATTCCTGAAATCGGAATCGGTTTAAGGAGAAAATTATGCAGCAGAATTAAAGTGTTACAGCGTCCTTTGCGCGTCATATTGACGCGCGGCGCTGTAAGAAAAACCGAGGGTGCCTGATTGATGCCGACCGATGCACTGCCACCCCTCGGCGCCACCCTGACCCCGGAAGGCACGCGCTTTGCCGTCTGGTCGCGCAATGCCGCACGCATCGACCTCTGCCTGTTCGACAAATCAGGCGCAAAGGCATTGCGCCAACTGCCGATGACGCGCGACGGCGACCTGCACAGCCTGGTGCTTGCCGATGCGCCGAAGGGAACCCGCTACGGTTTCCGCGCCGATGGCGTCTATTCGCCCGATCACGGTCTCTGGTTCGATCCATCGAAGCTGCTCGTCGATCCCTACGCCGTCGAACTCGACCGGCCGTTCCGGCACGATCCGAGGCTCACCATCTTCGGCGAGGATACCGCCGATCTCGTGCCGAAGGCGATCGTCAGGGACGTCAAGACAGCCAAACCGAAGCCACCGATCTTCAAAGCGGGTGGGCTGATCTACGAGATCGCCGTCAAACCTTTCACCGCGCTGCATCAAGGCATTCCCGAGGAAAAACGCGGCACGGTCGCAGCACTCGCAGAGCCCGTCATCATCGACCATTTGAAGCGGCTCGGCGTTGCCGCCGTCGAACTGATGCCGATCGTCGCCTGGATCGACGAGCGCCACCTGCCGCTACTGGGGCTCAGCAATGGCTGGGGCTACAATCCGATCGCACCCATGGCGCTCGATCCACGGCTGGTGCCGGGCGGACTAAAGGAGCTTCGCCAGACCGTCGAGGCATTGCGCAAGGCGGGCATAGGCGTCATCCTCGATCTGGTCTTCAACCATTCCGGCGAAAGCGACCGGCTCGGCACGACGCTGTCGATGCGCGGGCTCGACAACCTCACTTACTATCGCCACGTCACCGACAGGCCGGGCGACCTCATCAACGACACCGGCTGCGGCAATACGATCGCCTGCGACCACCCGGTCGTGCAGACGCTGATCCTCGACAGCCTGCGCCACTTCGTGCTGGCCGCCGGCGTCGATGGCTTCCGTTTCGATCTTGCCGCGATCCTCGGCCGCGACATGGCCGGTTTCCATCGCGACGCGCCCCTGTTTGAGGCCGTTCATGCCGATCCGGTGCTCGCCGATCGCGTGCTGATCGCCGAGCCGTGGGATGTCGGCCCCGGCGGTTACCAGCTCGGCAATTTTCCCGCTCCGTTTCTCGAATGGAACGACCGGGCGCGCGACGACGTCAGGCTCTACTGGCGCGGCGACCGGCATGTGATCGGGGCGCTTGCGACGGCACTCGCAGGCTCTTCCGATACGTTCTCCCGCTGGGGCGACGCCTCTACTCGAACGGTCAATTTCATCGCCGCCCATGACGGTTTTGCGCTTGCCGACATCGTTGCCTATGCCGGCAAGCACAACGAGGCGAACGGCGAAGAGAACCGCGACGGCCACAACGAGAACCATTCCTGGAACAACGGCACCGAGGGTGCGACGAACGACCCCGAGATTACGGCCGCCCGCCGGCATGATGTGGCGGCGCTTCTCGGCACGTTGTTTGCCTCCCGCGGCACGATCATGCTGACCGCCGGCGACGAGGGCGGGCGTACCCAACGCGGCAACAACAATGCCTATTGCCAGGACAATGACATCACCTGGCTCGACTGGAGCGGGATGGATGAGGCGCTGGTCGCCCATACGGCAGCGCTTTCGGCACTCAGGAAGCGCTTCGACGTCTTCGGCCAGACGACCTTCTTTACCGGCAAGGGCGATGTCGAATGGCTGCGCCTCGATGGCCGCCCGATGGTGGTGACCGATTGGGAGCACCCGGCAACGGACAATCTGATGTTGGTGCTTGCCACCCGAGACGGCAAGAAGAAGCGACCAACGCGGCTTGCCGTCGTCGTCAATCGCAGCCACGCGCCGCATCCGATCCATCTGCCCGAAAGCCTCGACGGCCGCTGGCAGGATGCGCTTTCCGATAAGCCCCCGCCCACCTTCGTGCCTCCTCGCTCGGTTTCCTTCTTCGTCGAAAATTTCTGAACTATTCCGACCACTTGCTAGAACTCACCCGACCGTCCTATAGATTTGTCGGGGGGCCACTTTCAGGACAGTCATATGCTGAAGGACATTTCACTTTCCGAAATCAGGTCGCGCGTCGGCACCGAGATCGGCGTCTCCGACTGGATCACGGTCACGCAGGAAACGATCGACAAGTTCGCCGAGGCAACGGGCGACTATCAGTATATCCATGTCGACCCGGTGCGTGCCGCTGCCGAGACGCCGTTCGGCGGCACGATCGCCCACGGCTTCCTGTCGCTGTCGCTGTTGTCGGCGATGAACTACAGCTGCCTGCCGAAGATCCGCGAACAGACGATGGGCATCAATTACGGCTTCGAGAAGGTGCGTTTCATCGCCCCGGTGAAGAGTGGCGCCCGGGTGCGTGGGCACTTCACCATGGCCGACGCGCGCTTCCGCGGCGGCAGCATGCTGATGATCACCTATGAGGTCTCGGTCGAAATCGAGGGCGAGCGCAAACCGGCGCTGACGGCCACCTGGCAGACGATCATCCAGTTCGATCCCAAGGATCGCCCGGCCGATGCCTGAGGCAGACGCAATGCAGCAGGCGATCTGCGACGCGGTTTACGAGTTGAAGCCCGCCGAGCAGAGCATGTGATCGCGAAGCTCTTCGAATGCAGTGCCCATTCGCCACCGCTGTGGTTTGACAGCCGCGTTTCGACCATCTGGATCTCATCAGAACGCAATCACGTGCCGGATGACCTTTCCCTGATCCAGGAGGTCGAACGCTTCGTTGATCTCCTCAAGCGGACCGGTACTCGACAGCAACCTGTCGACCGGCAGCTTGCCGCGCCGATAAAGCCCGATGAAACGTGGAATGTCGCGGCTCGGCACGCAGCTTCCCATATAGCTGCCGCGAAGCGTACGCTCCTCGGCGACCAGGCTGACGGCCGGAATGGCGATCTGGCTCGAAGGATGGGCAAGGCCGGCAGACGCGGTCGCCCCGCCGCGACGGGTGATGCGATAGGCAAGCTCGAAGGCCTTGACCGAACCGGCCGCCTCCAGCGCATGATCGACACCGCCTGATGTCGCCTCGCGTATTGCATCTCCCACATCCGGGTCGGTGGCGACAAAGGTGTCGGTCGCGCCAAGGGAGCGTGCCAGCGCGAGCTTGTCCTCCGAAAGATCGATAGCGACCACCCGTTCCGCGCCCGACGCGACCGCTCCAAGCACCGCGGCAAGCCCCACCCCACCGAGGCCGACGACTGCAACCGATTGGCCCGCCTGAACGCGGCAGGTATTGACGATCGCACCGACCCCCGTCAGCACGGCGCAGCCGAAAAGCGCCGCCTCGACCAGCGGCAGATCGCCGTCCACCTTGACGGCGGAATGGCGCGACACGACCGCATAGTCGGCGAAGCCGGAAATGCCGAGATGGTGGTGAACCGGAACGGCATCACAGTGGATCCGACGCTCGCCGGAAAGCAACGTTCCCTTGCCGTTGGCTTCCGCACCCGGAATGCAGAGCGCCGGGCGCCCCTCCGCGCAAGGCAGGCAGTGGCCGCAGCTCGGCATGAAGCTCATCACCACCCGATCACCGGGCTTGAGATCGCGCACAGCGCTGCCGACGGCCTCGACCGTGCCGGCCGCCTCGTGACCGAGCGCCATCGGCACGGGCCGTGGCCTGTCGCCGTTGATCACCGAAAGGTCGGAATGGCAGAGACCGGCTGCGCCTATGCGAACCAGCAGCTCGTCCGGTCCCGGTGGGTCGAGGTCGACGGTCTCAATCGAGAGCGGTCGCGATCTGGCATAGGGCCGCTCGACCGGTGCGTGCCTGAGCACCGCTGCACGTGTCTTCAAACTATCCTCCCGCTTGCAAACGGGGGCAGCTTAGCCGCCGGAGAAGTCCGGCGGCAAGGTCGTATTGCGGGTTTGGCCACGGGGCGCCGCGCAGTCCGAAGAACACGTAGCAATTCGCGGCGCGAGAGAGCGTTGCCATCTTCAGCGGATGCCTGGAAACGCTCTATTTCTTTGCTGTACACATTTCCTGACGGGACCCCGCTTCGCATTTTTCCCGGAAAAGCTTTAGTGGCCGGCGTCTGCCGCTCCTTCGGACAGCATGCCGAAGACGTAAGGCGAAAACGACCGCCAGCATTCGACGCGGAACGTGTCCTCGGCAATCCGCAGCAGCACGATTTCGACCTTGCCGAGGATCGTGCGCGAGCAGGCGCCGACCGGGAAGATCGGCAGCGACAGGTCCTGCGGGCAGCCGCTGTTGATGGCCACTTCGGCGCCCGGACCGCTGACGATAACAGCGACGTTGCGATGGGAGACGTCGACCGCCGAGTGCAGCGTGCCGCTCGAGGCGGCCGCAGCCATCAGGTCGGCTTCGCCCTCGTCGATCAACAGCCACTCGTCCGGCCCGAGCCAGAGCGCATGGCGCTTGCCGCTCAAAGCCGAGGTCTTGGGCCGTGTCGGCAGGGTGACGCCGAGCGCTGCCGAAAGACCGGGCAGCGCGTCGGCGCCGGCGCGCAGCGACAGGCGCGAAGCGGCGGGCGCCGGCGTCAGGACCACCTCAGCGAAACCGCCGCGGGCAGTCAGAGCAGGCTTGCGGGTTGCAGTTGCCAGATCAGCCATGGAGGCGACCCCCTTCCTTGTCAAAGAACACCATGTCGCTCACCTCGACGGCGATCGTCCTGTCGGCCATCGGCACGTAGAGCGTCTGACCGAGGCGTGCGCGGCCACCGGCAACGACGGCGAGCGCGATCGAACGGCCGCAATTTTCCGACCAGTAGGACGACGTCACATGGCCAAGCATCGTCATCGGCTTCGGCTGGTTCGGATCGGCGACGATCTGTGCGCCTTCCTCCAGCACCACCTTCGGATCCTTGGTCAGGAGCCCGACAAGCTGCTTGCGACCGTCCTTGACGAGGTCCGGGCGCTTGAGGCCGCGAATGCCGACGAAATCGGCCTTCTTCTTCGAGACCGCCCAGGAGAGGCCGGCATCGTCGGGCGTCAGTGTGCCATCGGTATCCTGACCGACGATGATATAACCCTTCTCGGCGCGCAGCACGTGCATGGTCTCGGTGCCATAGGCGCAGGCGCCCATAGGTTCGGCCCGTTCCCAGATCGCTTCCCACACCGCCCGGCCGTAGTCGGCGGGTACGTTGACTTCAAAGCCGAGCTCGCCGGTGAACGACATGCGGAACAGCCGGGTCGGCACGCCGCAGATCTTGCCCTCGGCCACGCTCATATGCGGGAAGGCCTCGTTGGAAAGATCGATGCCCTCGACGAGCGGGGCAATGATCTCGCGCGCCTTCGGACCCTGCACGGCGATGACGGCCCATTGTTCCGTCGTCGACGTCAGCCACACCTTCAGGTGCGGGAACTCGGTCTGCAGATAGTCTTCCATGTGGTTCATGACCCGCGGCGCACCGCCGGTGGTCGTCGTCACGTGGAAGCGGTCCTCGGCAAGCCTGCCGACCACGCCGTCGTCATAGACGAAGCCGTCGTCACGCAGCATGATGCCGTAGCGGCAGCGGCCGGGCTTCAGCGTGTCCCAGGCGTTGGTGTACATCAGGTTCAGGAACTGGGCCGCATCCGGGCCGACCACCTCGATCTTGCCGAGCGTCGAGGCGTCGAACAGGCCGGCGACCTCGCGCACGGTCTTGCATTCGCGAGCGACCGCCTCATGCATGCCCTCACCCGCCTTCGGGTAGAACCAGGCACGTTTCCAGTTGCCGACATCCTCGAACTCGGCACCATGCGCCTCTTCCCAGGCATGAACAGGCGTCTTGCGGGCGGGATCGAACAGGCTCCCGCGTGAGTGATTGACGATCGCGCCGAAGGTCACCGGCGTGTACGGCTGGCGGAAGGTCGTCAGACCCACCTGCGGGATGTCCTTGCCGAGCGTTTCGGCAGCAATAGCAAGGCCATGCATGTTGGACAGCTTGCCCTGGTCCGACGCCATGCCATTGGTGGTGAAGCGCTTGATATGCTCGATCGAGTGCATGCCTTCGCGCACCGCAAGCCGGATATCCTTGGCGCACACATCGTGCTGGAAGTCGATGAAGGCCTTGACGGTGGTGTCGGGTCCGGCCCCTTCGGCCGCACCGATCATGCCGCCGGTCCAGGTGAAGGCATTGTCGCCGTGGAGCGTCACCTGAGCGCCGCCCTCGGCGCCTGCCGCGCGCGCGGTCAGTTCGCCGGCTGCCAGCGCCTCGTCGATCGTTGCCTGCAGGTCGTCGGTGCCGTTGCAGGCGCCGATCGACAGGCAATCCTGCAGATAGGTTCCAGGCAGGAAGCGCTGCGTTGCCGCATCGAACTTCACCTTGCCGCGCGACTGCGAGAACAGGTGCACCGATGGCGTCCAGCCGGACGACACCAGCAGCGCATCGACCGCGATCTTGCGCGCCGATCCGCCGCCGTTGCGGGCAACGCTGATCGAAGACACTCGAAGCTTGCCGCCGGCATTGACGACGGAGTGGCCGGTCAGCACTTCGATGCCGAGGCGGCGGGCTTCCGCCAGCACCGCTTCGCCCGGATTGTCGCGGCAGTCGACGATGGCGGGAACGGCAACGCCGGCGCGTTTCAGATCGAAGGCCGCCTCGTAGGCGGAATCATGCGCGGTGTAAACGCCGACCTTGGAGCCGACGGCAACGCCGTAATGGTTGAGATAGGTGCGGCCAGCCGAAGCGAGCATGATGCCCGGGCGGTCGTTGTTGGCGAACACCATGTGGCGCTCGATCGAGCCGTTGGCGAGGATCACCTTCTTGGCGCGCACCTGCCAGAGACGTTCGCGCGGCAGCGCCTTGTCGAGGGCGGGCAGATGGTCCGTGACCCTTTCGACCAGGCCGACGAAATTGTGGTTGTAGTAGCCGAAGCCGGTGGTCCGGGTGAGCACCGTGACGTTGTCCATCGCGGCAAGCGTCCTGGCGGTCGCCTGCGCCCAGTCCCAGCCGTCCTTGCCGTCGATCGTCGTGGCCCTTTCGTAGCGCAGCGCGCCGCCGACTTCCGGCTGCTCGTCGCAGAGGATCACCTTGGCACCCGCCTTTGCAGCTGCAAGCGCTGCCGAGAGGCCGGCGACACCGGCACCGATCACCAGCACGTCGCAATGGGCATAGCGGCTGGCATAATGATCCGGATCGGGCTCCGTCGGCGCGACACCGAGACCGGCCGCACGGCGGATGAAGGGTTCATAGATCGCGTGCCAGGCAGCCTTCGGCCACATGAAGGTCTTGTAGTAGAAGCCGGCGGCAAAGAACGGCGACAAGAGGTCGTTGAACCCGCCGACGTCGAAGGCAAGCGACGGCCAGCGGTTCTGCGATTCCACCTTCATGCCGTCGAAGACTTCCTGCACCGTGGCTCGCACGTTCGGCTGACGACGGGCTGCATCGCGTGAAACGTCGAGCAACGCGTTCGGCTCTTCGGCCCCGGCGGAAAGAATGCCGCGCGGACGATGATACTTGAACGAACGGCCGACGAGATGAACGCCGTTGGCAAGCAATGCCGAGGCGACGGTATCGCCTTCGAGCGCCGTCAGCGTGCGGCCGTCGAAGGTGAAGCGCGCGGTGCGCGCCGGCGTCAGGCGGCCGGCACCTGCAATGCGATTGGCGCCGCTCATCGTACCGCTCCCTTGTCCTGCTCGCCCTTTAGAATGGCGGCAATATCGGGCTTCGGCTCGCCGGCCTTGTAGGTGGTGTGGAACCGATCGCTCACAGTATCGCGCGCGGCATTGAAGAACCGGCCGCATCCATGGATATGGCGCCAGCGTTCGAAGATCAGGCCTTTGGGGTTCTGTCTGAGGAAGAAGAATTCCTCGAACTCCTCATCGCTGATCCCGGCAATGTTGGCAGGCCGGACGATATGGGCGTCACCGGCATTGCGGAATTCGAGCTCGGAGCGCTCTTCCTCGCAATAGGGGCAATAGATCAGAAGCATCTCGAAATCCTTGGCAATCAGTGCGCAACGGCGGCAGCAGCCGCCTCGTCGATCAGTCGGCCGGTGCGGAAGCGGTCGAGCGTCAGCCCGGCGGCCAGCCGATGCGGTTCGCCCCTCGCAATGAGGTGCGCAAAGAGGTTGGCCGAACCCGGCGTCGCCTTGAAGCCACCCGTGCCCCAGCCGGCGTTCAGGAACAGGCCCGGAACCGGGGTTACGCCCTGGATCGGCGAGCGATCCTGCGTCACGTCGACGATACCGCCCCACTGCCGCATCATCTTGACGCGGCGGAACATCGGGAAGAGCTCGCAGATCGCATCCAGCGTGTGGGTGATGATCTGCAGGCCGCCGGTCTGCGAATAGGAATTGTACTGGTCGGTGCCGGCGCCGATGACGAATTCGCCCTTGTCGGATTGCGAGATATAGGCATGCACGGAGTTCGACATGACGACGCAGGGGAAGATCGGCTTCAGCGGCTCGGAGACAAGTGCCTGCAGCGGCTGGCTCTGCAGCGGCACGCGCACGCCGGCCATTTCCATCAGCACCGACGAATGCCCGGCAGCGGAAACGCCGATCTTCTTGGCGCCGATGAAACCGCGATTGGTGTCGACGCCGGTAACCCGGCCGTTCTCGTCACGGCGGATGCCGGTCACTTCGCAATTCTGGATGATGTGCACGCCGCGATCGGACGCACCGCGGGCATAGCCCCAGGCGACGGCATCGTGTCGAGCGGTGCCGCCACGCCGCTGCAACGCCGCGCCATTGATCGGGTACCGGGCGTTCTTGGCGATATCGAGCGGCGGGCAATAGGCCTTGGCCTGTTCCGGCGTCAGCCATTCATTGTCGATGCCATAGAGGCGGTTGGCATTGATATGGCGCTTGAACGACTGCTGGTCGTGGATGTTGTGCGAGAGCATCATGACGCCGCGGGGCGAATACATGACGTTGTAATTGAGGTCCTGCGACAGGTTTTCCCAGAGCTTCAGCGAATGCTCGTAGATGTCCATACTCTCTTCATAGAGATAATTGGACCGGATGATCGTGGTGTTGCGGCCGGTGTTGCCGCCGCCGATCCAGCCTTTTTCGAGCACCGCGACATTGGTGATGCCATGCTCCTTGGCAAGATAGTAGGCAGCACCCAGGCCGTGACCGCCGCCGCCGATGATGATCACATCATAGTCCTTGCGGGGTTCGGGCGAGGCCCACTGCGGGCCCCATCCCTTGTGGCCGCGCAAAGCCTCGCGCGCCACGGCAAAAACTGAATATTTGCGCATCCGCCTGTTACTCCATGAACCCCGGTGATCATTCTCGTTGGCGTTAGAAATCGCAAATCCGGCGCCCGCGCAACGTTTCTTTTGCGACGCAAACGGGCGGACTTGCGCGGAGTTGCGACATCGCTACATCACGCCACCTGTGGCGCGATGATACACATAGCGTGCCGCCATTGCGGATTTTTCAGCACACCCTCACGTCCTCGCTGGACTTTCCACTGATGATCTGGTATCCGCACCTTCAATCGTTGAGCTTTCGGCTCAGCGAACGCAGCTTTTTTGCCTCCGACACCTGACGTGAGGCAACAACTCGAAACAACCAAAGGAACGGGATTCACGTGCAGGTACTTGTCCGCGATAACAATGTTGATCAGGCGCTCCGCGCTCTCAAGAAGAAGATGCAGCGCGAAGGCATTTTTCGCGAAATGAAGATGCGTGATTTCTACGAAAAGCCTTCCCAGAAGCGCGCCCGCGAAAAGGCTGAAGCCGTTCGCCGCGTTCGCAAGCTGGCCCGCAAGCGCGCACAGCGCGAAGGCGTCGTTGCCCGCTAATTTGTCGATTTTTCGACGCTTTTCGATCTAAGTCGTGGCGGGGGCGAAATATCGCCGCCGCCTTTCTTTTGGTATGGACATCTTTTCCGTCGTCGGGCTAGCGTGATAGTCGCAGCCGGCAACGGTGGCCGGTCGCGGTGCTTGACGCCGGACGGTTTGCCGCAGGCCCTGGTAGCCTCGGCTGTGGGGCCCCGCGAAATTCGCCGGCCTCCTTGAACGGGAAGCCGTTGGCTTTCGGACCTAGTCGCATTGAGGGATCGACCTTTGACACTTGCTGCCATGACTGCGGACGTCGCCGGTTTCACCACCCAAGAGGCGCGCCGCCGCCACCAGCGCAAGCCGAAGCTTGCGGCCATGTTCCTCCTGGGATCGGCTCTGCTGCTCGCGGGATGCCAGACCGAGGGTCCTGAATCGATGGCCAAGGTCGAGCGCGAACAGGGCTCGCAAGGAAATATCGCATCGCTGTCGAGCGTGATCGCTTCCAACCCGAGCGATCCGGAAGGCTATAATGTCCGCGGCTCCGCCTACGGCCGCGCCGGCGAATACCGCCGCGCCATTGCCGATTTCGACCAGGCGATCCAGCTCAACCCGCGCTTCTACCAGGCCTTTGCCAACCGTGCGCTCGTCCACCGCAACATGGGCAACACTCAGGCGGCACTCGCCGATTACAACACGGCGCTGCAGCTGAACGCCAACTACGATGTAGCCTATATCGGCCGCGGCAATCTCTATCGCCAGGCAGGCCAGCTCGATTCCGCCTTCAACGACTTCAACAAGGCGATCCAGCTCGACACCACCGACCCGCGCGCCTACCACAATCGCGGCCTGATCTACCAGGCCCGCAACCAGCACGGCCAGGCTATCGAAGACTTCTCGACGGCGATCTCGCTGTCGCCGAGCTCGCCGGAGCCTTATAACGGCCGCGGCATTTCCTACGTCGCCCAGGGCGATGACGACAATGCGTTCTCCGACTTCAACACCGCCATCACGCTCGACGGCAAGGTGGCCGAATCCTGGGCAAATCAGGCGCTGGTCTATGAGCGCAAGGGTGACAAGGCCAAGGCCTCGAAGTCCTACTCGCACGCCCTGCAGCTCGACCCGAAGTACGAGCCGGCGCGCGCAGGCCTCGCCCGCGTGAAGGCATCCTAAGAAGCAAAAGCGCTTCTCTTGTTTCAACGCCCGCGACCACGTCGCGGGCGTTGTCGTTTACGCGGTCGTTGCAGCGCCGCGCGTCCGGTATGACGCGCAAAGGACGCTGCAACGCGTTAAACCTGCTGCATAATTTTCTCCTTAAATCGATGCCGATTTAAGGAATTGTGCAGTGGCTCCGCCCGAAGCGAACGGAACCTTCCCGGCCACCATCCGTTTGCCCCAGGAACCAAAAAACGGAGACTGAGCCATGATCAAGAAAACCTTCATCGCGACACTGGCCCTGGCAGCCCTTTGCGCCGGCCCGTCCGCAGCCCAGAACTATGTCGCGCTCGGCCGCCTTGTCTGCGGTTCGGACGGCGGCACGGGCATGATCCTCACCTCGACGAAGAACCTGCTGTGCACCTTCAAGCCTGCCAACGGCGCGCCGGCCGCGACCTATGCCGGTACCATTCGCAAGATCGGCATCGACATCGGCAAGACCGGCAAGAGCACGATGGTCTGGGATGTTCTGGCCAAGACGGGTACGCCGGTGAGCAAATACGCGCTTGCCGGTGAATATTACGGCATCGGGGCCGATGCGAGTCTCGCCGTTGGCGGCGGCGCCAAGGTGATCGGCGGCGGCACCAACAAGGCCTTCATGCTGCAGCCGGTCAACGTTCAGGTCCAGGAAGGGCTGAACATCGCGATCGGCGTCGACGAACTGACGCTCGCCCCCGCAAGCTGATGGGTCGAGCCGATGAAATGCCGACGAGATGATCCTCGCCGGCAGGCATCGAGTTGTCGGAGAGGCCGAAATTATGCAGCGGCATGCCCGCTTCCCCGGCAGTTTGACGCGTTAAACGAAAACGCCCGCCATATGGCGGGCGTTTTCTATTCCAACATTGGCCTGACGCTTAAGCGTGCAGTGCCTTGACGATGTCTTCCGTCACCTTCTTGGCGTCGCCGAGCAGCATCATGGTGCCGTCCTTGTAGAACAGCGTGTTGTCGATGCCGGCGTAGCCGGAGCCGAGCGAGCGCTTGACGAACAGGCAGGTCTTGGCCTTGTCGACGTCGAGGATCGGCATGCCGTAGATCGGCGACGACGGGTCGTCGCGCGCGGCCGGGTTGGTGACGTCGTTGGCGCCGATGACATAGGCAACATCCGCCTGGGCGAATTCCGAGTTGATGTCTTCGAGCTCGAACACTTCGTCATAGGGAACGTTCGCTTCCGCGAGCAGCACGTTCATATGACCGGGCATACGGCCGGCAACCGGATGGATCGCGTATTTCACATCGACACCTGCCGCCTTCAGCTGGTCACCGAGTTCGCGCAGCGCATGCTGTGCCTGGGCGACAGCCATGCCGTAGCCTGGAACGATGATCACCTTGGAGGCATTCGACATCAGGAACGCGGCGTCGTCGGCCGCTCCCTGCTTGACGGTACGCTGGACGCCGTCGTCAACGGCGGCTGCCACCGCCTCGCCGCCGAAGCCGCCGAGGATGACCGAGATGAACGACCGGTTCATGCCCTTGCACATGATGTAGGACAGGATCGCACCGGACGAGCCGACGAGCGCCCCGGTAACGATCAGCGCCAGGTTGCCGAGCGTAAAGCCGATCCCGGCCGCGGCCCAACCCGAATAGGAGTTGAGCATCGACACGACCACCGGCATGTCGGCGCCGCCGATCGGGATGATGATCAAGACGCCGAGTGCCAGCGACAGGGCGACGATCAACCAGAACACCGTCGTGCTCTGGGTTAAGACCAGCATGAACACCAGGACGACGAGCGCGATCGCCAGGCCGGCATTAACGAAGTGACGGCCGGTCAGCATGATCGGCTTGCCGGACATGCGTCCGTCGAGCTTGAGGAAGGCAATGATCGAACCGGTGAAGGTGATCGCGCCGATGGCAACGCCGAGCGACATCTCGACCAGTGCCTGGGCATGAATGTCGCCGAGGGTGCCGATGCCGAAGCTTTCGGGCGCATACATCGCCGCGGCCGCGACCATCACCGCCGCCAGACCGACGAGCGAATGGAAGGCGGCGACAAGCTGCGGCATCGAGGTCATGGCGATGCGGCGCGCAATCACTGCGCCGGCACCACCGCCGATGACAAGGCCGAGCACGATCAAGAGGAAACCGCCGAAGGTGGGCTTGGCCAGGAGCAGCGTGGTGACGATGGCGATGCCCATGCCGACCATGCCGTAGGTGTTGCCCTTGCGGCTGGTGGCCGGGTGCGACAGGCCGCGGAGTGCCGTGATGAAGAGCACGCCCGAGACGAGATAGAGGAAGGCTGCGAAGTTAGCGTTCATCGGCCGGCCTCACTTGTCTTTTTTCTTGTACATGGCGAGCATGCGCTGGGTGACCAGGAAGCCGCCAAAGATGTTGACCGAGGCGAGCACGAGCGCGATGAAACCGAAACCGGTCGCAAGCCCGGAGGCCGAGATGCCGACGGCCAAGAGTGCACCGACGACGATGACCGAGGAAATCGCGTTGGTGACCGCCATCAACGGCGTGTGCAGGGCCGGCGTCACCGACCAGACGACGTAGTAGCCGACGAAGATCGACAGAACGAAGATCGCCAGACGGAAGACGAACGGGTCGATCGCGCCGCCGGTGGCGCCATGCGCCAGCGCGCCGGCGACGTCCGCGGTCTCGGGAAGGTTCAGCGCTGCCTGCTGGACGGCCGCGACCGCCTTATCGAGCGCATCGAGCGCTTTTTCCAATGCTTCGTTCGCCATCAAAGATCCCCCTTCTTCTTCGGCTCGAAATTCGGGTTGACGATGGCGCCGCCATGGGTGAGCGCCGTCGCCTTGACGAGCTCGTCTTCCATGTTGAGCGCCAGCGCCTTGGTTTCCTTGGAGACCATGGTCTCGAGGAAGGTCACGAGGTTCTTGGCGTAGAGACCGGAAGCCGATGCGGCGATCCGGCCGGGCACGTTGAGATGGCCGATGACCTTGACGCCTTCGACATCGGCGACCTTGCCGGCTTTAGCGCCTTCGACGTTGCCGCCGCGTTCGACCGCCAGGTCGACCGCGACCGAACCGGGCTTCATCGCCTTCAGCATCTCGCGCGTGACGAGACGCGGCGCCGGACGGCCCGGGATCAGCGCCGTGGTGATGACGATGTCCTGCTTGGCGATGTGTTCGGCGACGAGTGCCGCCTGTTTCGCCTGGTACTCCTTGGACATTTCCTTGGCATAGCCGCCGGCGGTTTCGGCCGCCTTGAATTCCTCGTCCTCGACGGCGATGAACTTGGCACCGAGCGAGGCCACCTGTTCCTTCGCGGCGGGGCGCACGTCGGTCGCCGAAACCACGGCGCCGAGACGGCGGGCGGTCGCGATCGCCTGCAGGCCGGCAACGCCGGCGCCCATGACGAAGACCTTGGCCGCGGGAACCGTACCGGCCGCCGTCATCATCATCGGCAGAGCCCGGTCATACTCGTAGGCCGCATCGATCACCGCCTGGTAGCCGGCAAGGTTTGCCTGGCTCGACAGCACGTCCATCGACTGCGCCCGGGTGATGCGCGGCATCAGCTCCATCGCAAAGGCGCTGAGGCCGGCCTTGGCCATTTCGGCGACCGCATCCTCGTTGCCGTAGGGATCCATGATGGCGATGACGATGGCACCGGATTTGTAGCCGGCGATTTCGGCGCTGTTCGGCCGACGAACCCGAAGGACGACATCGGCCGTCTTCGCATCGGAAATCGCGCCGATCCTGGCCCCGGCCTTCTCGTATTCCGCATCCGGAACGCGCGACAGAAACCCGGCGCCGGTCTCGACGACGACGTCGAAGCCGAGCCCCTTCAGTTTCTTCACGCTATCCGGCGATGCCGCAACGCGACCCTCATTCGGATCCGTTTCCTTGGCGATAAAGACAATTTCGCTCACAAGTCCCCTCCCTGGCCGCAATCGAGCCAAGGCTGGAATGCGGGCATCCTGTCCGACTGCAAAGCGGCCGCTCATGCGAGCAGGCGCCCTCCCATGTGCAAAGCACACATTCCCCTGGAGACAGGCTCAGCCTGTCTTCCACTCCCCCTCACGCGGTGAGGATAAAGCGCCGCGCGTTCTCCAAGAAACGCTTCGAAGCGCTGCGAACTTTCAACAGCCGAAGCATTGATGTCGACGCTCCCAGTCGACGCCATGCGGCTTCAGTCCGGACCTTGAAGTCCGGCAGCCAAGGACAAGCCTCCACCCGGCCCGTCCCTGGCAAGTCGTGTCAGTGATGCCGATTAACGAAGGAAGAAGAAACCGGCGACGTTGATAAGGATGAACAGCACCAGCGAGCTGAAGAAGCCCATCGTGGTGAAGAAGGCGGCAGCCATGGCGATCAGCAGAGCCACGCAGAACAGCGTGCCGTATTTCGTTGCACTGAGGAAGAAATTGTAGGTCTTCTCGTGTTCCGCATAATCCATCGGAGCGCCCATTTCGACCGGTCCAGAATGATGCTCAGCCATCGTCCAATTCTCCCAGAATGCTGCGGCGCGACCGTTGGCCCCACCGCCCTTCAACCTTGATCTACGAACGGCCTCGGCGGAAAATCGCGCAGAAGCCCTTTAGCTGCCCATACACAATGCCAGGCCCGCGCGCAACGAAAACCCGCCGCCGCGCCCGGTCGCCTGGGGCGATATGCCGCGTGCGTCTCTAAAGCGCGTCACGATCTCTAGGATTCGCTCACTGCGCTTTAGGCTCTTTCTCGCATGTCGTTATCGCAAGACCGATGCACACTTTTGCGCGACATGCGCTAGCGGAACACGGATGTGCGATAGGAACGGCCGGAACCGTTCTGTGCGATGCGCGCTGTTGGCAGAATCGTCAAAGGCGCGAACGGCACTTCCTGGTGGTCCGCGAACATCAGGCGACGCTCGAACGGCTCGGAATCGAAGATCGGATAGCGGTCGAGGATCGAGGGCCGCTGCCCCCTCACCTGCGCGACCAATAGCGCACCGTCGGCATTGTAGACGCCGAGGTTCTCGCGCTTGGCGACAACGGTCTCTGACGCAAAGATGCGCTTGTAGAACGCCGCATGCCGCGGCCGGCAGGCAGTCAGGCATCGATCGGCGGTGAAGTATTCGCACGCCATCGCCACCGGGCGCAGCGTCAGGTAGGGAAGAGCGCGCATCTCATCGCCGGTGACATCCGGGTCAACCGCCAACCTGCCCGGATCGACCAGCACCATGCCCGCGTCGAGAAAGACATCGATCTCGGGGGCGAAGATCAGGCCCGAGGTGCTGGCCCTGTGCTCAGGCGTCACGTGATGGACACGCACCGTGCTGACCAGATTCTCGTCGAGATAGATGCCGAAGACATACGCATGGCTGTCGAAATCGAGATCGTCGATCAGGGTCGAGCCGGTCAGCTCCATCAGGTTGACGGCCTTGTAGGCCTTGTAGCGAAGCCGGGCGATGTCCTCCATGTCCTCGCCCGTCTCGACCCGCCGATATTCGACGCGATCGAGAAGAAGCATCAGCTTCTCAGAAAAACTCCCAGGCTCCGCCCGGTGAAGACCTTCACCCATTTCCTGACCCTCATAGTTAACAGATCGTTAACCTATTGACGGCCAGCCCATCAGCAACAACAAAATGGCACACATTTCAATTAACCTATTGTTAACCTTAATATTTCGTAAAGTTTCATGGTTAACGATCGGTTAAGGCCGCAACCTCGCCATCCCTGGAGAACGGCCGTGCAAGGAAGGAGATGGAGGGCGCAGATCGCGGAGGAAATGGAGGGCGGCGTGCCGAGTTGTCAGGCGATGCGTTTGCTCGTCGGCGTGGTGACCGGTTTCTGGACACCATTCTTGCAGAATGCCTCGATGGCGGATGCCGGCATGGGAGCCGCGAACACAAAACCCTGTATCAGATCGGCGCAGTGGTAATCGTTGATGAGCTGCAATTGATCCGCCGTCTCCACGCCCTCGACGACGATCTTCAGGCCTAGTGCACGACCGAGGTTGGCCGTGCCGCGCAAAAGCTTGAAGCGGCGCGAATCCTCGCGAATGTTGCGCACGAAAGAGCGATCGATCTTGATGATGTTGACCGGCAGCGCGTCGAGGTAGCTGAGGCTGGAATAGCCTGTGCCGAAATCGTCTATGGCGATCGTTATGCCACTGTCGCGCAGCTCGCCCAGAATGGCCTGCACCTTGACCGGCTCATCCATCAGGCAGCTTTCGGTGACTTCGAGATGCAGGCGCGAGGCATCGAGGCCGGTCGCCCGGAGTGTATCCGCCACCACCGTGACGATATCGTTGCTGCGCAGGTCGAGCACCGAGAGATTGACGGAAACGGAGACCTCGCCGGGCCAGATCATGCAATCCTTGCACGCCTGCTCCAGCACGAAGCGCGTGATCTCGGTGACGAGGCCCAGCTCCTCGGCAAGCTGGATGAAGACGTTCGGTGCGACTGGCCCGCGCTCGGGATGCGTCCAGCGCGCCAAAGCCTCGCAGCATTCAAGACGCGCGCCGTTCGGCGTGAACATCGGCTGGTAGGAAAGCGTCAGCGCGCCAGCATTGATCGCATCGCGCAGATCGCTCTTCAGTTTCTGGCGGTCGAGATAGCGCGCGTCCATCTCGTCCTCGAACAAGGTGCAACCGCCCTTGTTGCGCGCCTTGGCTTCCGACAGCGCGAGATCGGCCTTGATCTGCAATTCTTCAAGCCGGAAGGCGCTGCTCGGCACGAGAACTACGCCGGCGCTCATGGTCATGTTGAAGGTAAAGCCGTTCGCCACATAGGCACCGCGCAAGCCGGCATGAACCGCGCGCATCTGCTCTTCGAGATCCGGCAGATGCATCCTGTTAGGGAAAAAGACGACGAACTCGTCGCCCATCAAGCGCGCGGCGATCGCCGTATTGCCGACCAGTGTCTTCAGCCGCCCGGCAATCGCCTGCAACAGCCGGTCGCCGACGATGTGGCCGCGCATGTCGTTGACATGCTTGAACTCGGCGACGTCGAGCACCATCAGGCCGACCTCGACGTCTTCCTTGCCTTCGAGGGCCACGGCGCTGTGGGCAAGTTCGGCAAAATAATCGCGGCTCGGCAGGCCGGTCAGCGTGTCGAAGCGCACCATCTGAAGGATCTGCCTGTCGGCCTGAACGCGCGCGGTCACGTCCTCGAATATCAGCACGACCTCGCCGTTTTCGTGCCGACCGGCGGAAAACTCGAGAAAAAGGTCGTCGGTGACCGGCACGAGAACCTGGGTCTTCTTGCCCTTGATCAGGAGGTCAAGCTGGCGGGAGATTGCGCGTGTCTCTTCGACGCTGAGCGACATACGCCGGACGCCGCGGCGCACGACGTCATCCAGCAACCTATCCTTCAGGTCGGCCTTGTCGCCGAGCATCAACAGCGCACAGGCGCGCTCGTTGGCAACGACGATGCGATTGTCACGGTCGAGCATCAGCAGCCCGTGCGTCATGTTGTTAAGCGCCGCGTCGAACTGGCCGGCAATCGTTGCGATTTCCCGGGCGGCCAGCACGTTCTCATAGAGAAACGCGCGCACATTGTTGGCCATCATCCAGGTCGAGAAGATGAACGGCAGGATCAGAACCGCCAGGATGAGCATGAATCCATCCTGCAGCGTGATCAGCCCGATCACGATCGGCAGGCAGGCGGACGAGGACAGAAGCAGCACCGCCCGTTCCGACCCATAGTTTCGCCCGACCAGCGAGATCATCGACGCGAGCGTGACGGAAATGCAGGCGAGTTCCGCGAAGGAATCCCGGCTGACGGCAATCGCATAGCCGCAGGCAATGCCGCAGGTGAGCGTCACGCTGACGCCGCCGAGAATGTAGCGGTTCTCCCATTTCCTGACCGTTGCCCGGTCGGCATTGGAGAAATCCTGGC
Organism: Ensifer sp. 4252; assembly: GCF_050434565.1. NCBI lineage: Bacteria > Pseudomonadati > Pseudomonadota > Alphaproteobacteria > Hyphomicrobiales > Rhizobiaceae > Ensifer > Ensifer sp. 4252. Next base: position 121,517 of record NZ_JBNDIU010000003.1, on the reverse strand, counting down.
GATCGAAGCGCGCCATGTCGAGATTGCGCAGCACCCAGAAGATGACGATGGCTGCAGTGCAGATGAGATAGAGCGGGTCGGAAGTCTTGAGATAGACGAGCACAAAAGTCACGACATGCGAGAGCATGCCGATCAGCAGAGTCCTGCGATGTTCGTAGAGCGAACTCACCGACGACAGATAGACATCCGTCGGGAGAGCGCCCCGTTCATTGCGCGTCATGAACCCATAGCTCCGGTTTTCCGGATTTTTAGAGGCGATGATTTAACGAAAGATTTCGTGAAAACACCGCCTCGAAGCCTTGTATTGCAACATTTAAACGGTGCCCCGTGGGAGTTTTTCTGAAACTCAACCTAGTATTGCGAAACCAACGACCGGCAGAAGTTTTATACAACCATGCATAGACAAAATCACGATTTGCTTTCTGACATTGTATTTAAGGCAATTCTGCTTGGCAAACATCATATCCACCGATTCACTCGGGATGTGGTTACCCAAAGCTGAAGAAAAATCATCAATTCCTGCCGCGTCGGTACCAGCCTCGTTCCGACCGGCGTCACCATCACATCTGCGCGCATCGCAGTTGACTTTCGGCCACATCTGGCGGCAAGGCTTTGCAAAGCGAGATACGGAGCCTGATGATGTCGAAACCTGTCGTTGCCATCCCCTGCGATTTCCGCGAATTCGACGGCAATGTCTGGCATGTCGTTGCCAACCAGTATGTCCGTGCCGCCGTCGAAGGCGCCGGCGTCATGCCCTTCCTCATTCCGGCGCTCGAAACCGGCAACGATATCGACGAGATCCTCGATCGCGTTGACGGCGTGCTGGCAAGCGGCGCCCGTTCCAATGTTCATCCCTCGCTCTACGGCCGCGAGGCCAAGGACACCGACGGCCCCTTCGACCCCGGCCGCGATGCCACCAGCCTGCCGTTGATCCGGCGAGCACTCGAGCGCGGCGTTCCGCTGTTTGCCATCTGCCGCGGCATCCAGGAGCTCAACGTTGCCCTTGGCGGCACACTCGCAAGCGAAATCCAGGAGCAGCCGGGTGTCTGGGATCACCGCAAGCCCGACGTTTCCGAGCTGGACGTCGCCTACGGCATCCGCCAGGATGTGATCGTCAAGGAAGGCAGCTGTCTTGCGCCGGTGCTGGGTGCTGGCCGCGTGCGCGTCAATTCCCTGCATCGCCAGGCCATCGGCGCCGCGGCGCCGCGCCTCGCCGTCGAGGCCGTTGCCGACGACGGCACCATCGAGGCGGTCTCGGTGATTGGCGCCAAAGCCTTCGCCGTCGGCGTGCAATGGCATCCGGAATACTGGGTGCGGACGGACGCTCCGTCGGCGACCCTGTTCAGGGCTTTCGGCGATGCCGTGCGCGCCTACGCGGCGCGGCGCATGGCCGCTTAGAGCATTTCCAGGAAAAATGCGAAGCGGTTATCCGTCAGGAAATGCGTAAAAACAAAGAGATAAGGCGTTTCTGCTGCTCCGCCTAAACCGGAAACGCTTTAACCGACTCGGCGCATAAACGGCGTTTCCGGCACCGGCGTCAGTGCTTTGCCGGTCGAAAACCAGGCCTTCAGATTATCGACCACCAGATCCGCCATCGCGTTGCGGGTGACCACCGAAGCCGAAGCTACATGCGGCAACAGCGAAACATTCGGCAGCGTCAGCAGCGCATCGGGCACATGCGGTTCGTTGTCGAAAACGTCGAGCCCCGCCCCCGCAATCACGCCGTTCTGCAGCGCCGCGACCAGCGCTGCCTCGTCAACGGTCGAGCCGCGGCCGACATTGATCAGGACGCCGCTGCTCCCCAGTGCCGAAAGCACCGCGGCGTTGACCGTCTTTCGTGTCGCCTCCGTTCCCGGAACGATGACAACAAGCGTATCGACGGCGCCGGCGAGCCCTTCGAGCGTCGGATGATAGGCATAGCCGAGCCCCTCGCGAGGCGTGCGCGTATGGTAGGCGACCGAAACGCCGAAGGCTTCGAGCCGCTTGGCAATGGCAAGCCCGATCCGCCCGAGGCCGTAGAGCCCGACCGTACGGCCGCGCAGCGACAAGGGCGACAGCGCAAAGGCGCCATCCCGCACCCAGCGCCCCTGGCGCAACCATTGTTCCGCCTGCGGCAGAAGGCGCAGCGTGTTGATCAGCAGGCCGACAGCCGTATCGGCGACCTCTTCGGTCAGAACGTCAGGCGTATTGGTGACGACGATGCCCTTGGAGGCCGCATGTTTCGCGTCTACCCCATCATAACCGACGCCGAAATTGGCGATGATTTCGAGACCGGGCAGCGCATCCATCAGGCCGGCGGGAACGCGACCGGAAACGGCGATACCTCTGATGTCAGCCATGTCTGCCGTCACCAGCTCGGGGTCCGCACGTTCCAGCCGCACGATTTCAGACAGGTCGGGCAGCCGCTGCAGCACCCGTTCGTTGATTTTTCCGGGCACGAGGATGCGGGGAAGGTTCGCGGACATGGGCACTCCTGGTCTTAAAGCGCATCGCGATCTCCAGGATTCGCTTGCCGCACTTTAAGTTCTTGTTTTTGCGCATGTCGCTTTCGCAAAACCGCTGCACACTTTTGCGCGACATGCATCAGGGATTTCTTCAGGCGGTGACGCGCAACGGGCCTGTCGACTGGCGGATGCGCATTTCCGGCTTGATCAGGTGGATGCCGTCAGGCTCGTGGCTGCCGGAAAGCTTGTCGAGAAGCGCGCGCGCAGCACTGCGGCCGACATCCGCCTGGCCGTTCCAGACGGTGGTCAACGCCGGCGTCGCGATCGACGCCTCTTCGAGGTCGTCATAGCCGGTGACGGAGATATCGACGCCGGGAACAAGGCCCGCACGCGCGATGCCGTTCATCATGCCGATCGCCACCAGATCGTTCCAGCAGACGACCGCGGTCGGCTTCTGCGGCAGCGACAGCAGATGCACCGCCGCCTCGAAGCCGCCTTGCTTGGAGCGCGGGCCGGGAATGCGCAGCTCGGGATCGACCTCGATGTTGGCCTTGCGCAACGCGTTGACATAACCCTGGTAGCGGTCACGACCGGTCGAGGTCTGGTCGGTGCCACCGACCATGGCGATACAGCGGTGGCCAAGGCCAATCAGGTGGTTGGTCGCCAGCGAGATGCCATAGGCGTCATCGCCACGGAAGATCGGGACGTCCAGCCCCTCGATCGACCGGGCGATCAGGATCGCCGGCATGCCGTTGTCCTCGGCAAGCTGGATATCTTCCGGCGGGGTGCCGATAGCCGGCGACATGATGACGCCATCGCCGCCGAGCTGCAGCAGCGTCTCGATGAAATCGCGCTGCTTGTCGACCGAATCGTAATGGTTGGAGAGGATGAAGGTCTGTTTGTCGCGGTCGAGTTCCGCTTCGATCGCCTTCAGGATTTCCCCGTAGAACGGGTTCATGATGTCGTGCACGACGACGCCGATGATGCCGGAGCGGGAGGTTCTGAGGCTGGCGGCACGGCGGTTGTAGATATAACCGAGTGCGCGCGCCTGCTCCTTGATCTTGTCGCGTGTGAGGGTCGCCACCAAGGGACTGTCACGCAATGCCAGGGATACCGTTGCCGTCGAAAGACCGAGTGTTTCCGCAATCGTCGAAAGCTTGACCTTTTGCGCCACGATGCCCCCTGCTTAAGCCTAGTTGCCTACCCTCAAATTTAAATCCTATTTAAACTGTTTAAATGGCCGCCGCAATATGCCGCGAAACGAGGCTTAATCGGCTGCCCGCGCGGCCTGCAGGTTGCTGTCGACGGCCCGCAGAAGCTTCATCAGCGTGCGCACCTGCTTGTCGGTCAGTCCGCGCGTCGCAAGGTTTTCCGAATGCTGTCCGGCCTCGGCGATCGTCTGCAGCCGGTTGCGCCCGGGCTCGGTGAGATAGACCTTGGTCAGCCGCGCATCGTCATCATCAGGGCGGCGCTCGAGGAAACCTTGCGCTTCCATGCGGCCGATCGTGCGCGTCATCGTCGGCGCCTTGACGCCGAGCTTGGCCGCAAGCCCGCCGGCCGTCAGCCCGTCCATTTCGGCAAGCGCCAGCATCACGCCGTCCTGGCCGGCATAGAGGCCGCTTTCGAGCAGATTGCGCGACAGCACGGTGCGCATCGAGCGCGCCGCCTGAACAAGAATGGAGGCAAGATCGTGCGGTTCGGCGAGAAGCTCGTCCTTCTTCTTGCCGTTCTTGCCCTTCTTTTCGGCCTTGTTCTTCTTGCCCATTGGACCTCCTGCCGAATCCCGCCTCAGACATTTATAGCAATACAGCTTGCGATTACGAACTGTATGACTCAAATAACATTTTTACGACAATTGACGTGAAGGATCGAAGACAAATGTCGATGCCCAAGGCCCGATGGCAGGACAATCCGACCGATCTTCCGCACCAGGCCCGGCACGACTGGATCGCCGTGCTGCCGCTCGGCGCCCACGAGCAGCATGGCCCGCACCTGCCCTTCGACACGGACACGCTGATTGCCGAGGGCATCGTCAAACGCTGCATCGCCGCCCTGCCCACCACCCTGCCCGTCACCTTCCTGCCGACAGAACCGGTCGGCTATTCCATCGAGCATATGGACGTCACCGGCAGCCGGTCGCTCGGCTACGACGAGGCTGTGCGCCGCTGGCTCGGCATTGCCGAAAACCTGCACGACCTCGGCATCCGCAAGTTCGTGATGTTGAACGCCCATGGCGGCAATTCGCCCCTGATGACCATCGTCGCGACCGAGGCACGGGTGCGTTTCGGCATGCTGGCGGTGGCAACCAGTTGGACCCGCTTCGGCCAGCCGGACGGTTGGATCGCGCCCGAAGACAAGGCCATCGACATTCACGGCGGCGATATCGAGACGTCGGTGATGCTGGCGCTCCATCCGGAAAAGGTCGAGATGGCCAACGCCCGTGCCTTCCCCTCACGCCAGAGCGACTACGCTAGGCGCTTCAGGCATTTGCGCGCCTATGGTCCGCATGCCTTCGGCTGGAAGATGTCCGACCTGAACCGCGAGGGTGTGGCCGGCAAGGCGTCGTCCGCAACCGCGGCGCGCGGCGAGCAACTGCTGGCCCATGCGGTCAAGGGCGTGATCGAGCTTTTGACCGATGTCGCCGACTTCGACATGGCCGAATTCGCCTGAACAAAGGAGCGGCCGGCGCCGGCAAACACTTTGTTTGTGCTTTTGCGCTATCAGCATTGGCAGCAGCAAACGACGACAGGCGGCGCTAAGCCGGAAACCCATGGCGAAGATCATCGCGCTCGGCGCCTATTTCTATCAGGCCCTGATCGCCTTCGGCCTGTTGATCATCGTCGCTCACTGGCTGGCGCCAGTCGACTATGCCGCCTATTCGCTCTTCATCTCGCTCAGCCAGTTCGGCGCAATCGCCGCCTTTGAATGGGTGCGTTTCTCCTGCATGCGGTTTTACCCCGGCCAGACGGCGGAAAGCGAAGCGGCGGAGCGACGAACGATCGTTGCTGAGGCGGCGGTTTGCGCGCTTTTCTGCCTTATCGCTGCGGTCGTGTCGCTCGCCTTCTACGTCTCGCCGCTGGTGGCGCTCGTCGGCGGCCTCGTTGCCGTCGCGCAAGGCGGCAGCGACCTGCACCTGACCATGCTGCGCTTCCGTCAGGATTTTCGCGCCTTTTCCGTGTTGCAGGGTTCCCGCGCCACCATCCTGGCGGCGGGAACATTGATCGGCGCGGTCGTGTCGCCAACGTTCCTGTCAACGGTCACGGGCCTGCTTGGCGGTTATGCCCTCTACGCTTTGCTCGCAGCGCTGCTTTCGCGCAGATCAGGGCCGCGTCCTTCCGCATCGCTCGACATGGCGCGCGTGCGAAAGCACCTCGTCTATGGCAGCGTTTCGGCAGGGGCCGCCACCGCCTCGATGTTCGCGCCGCTCGCGCTCAAGACGATCTTCACTTCGGTTCTTGGGCCGGGAGGTGCTGCCGGTGCGCTGCTCGCGCTGGACCTCTTGCAGCGCCCGTTCGTGCTGATCGTCTCCGCCCTGCAGGCGATCCAGTATCCAGAGATCGTCGCCGCGCACGACAAGGGCGGAGAAACCCCGGAGCTTCGCCGTGAGCTCGGACAGTATTACGCGCTTTTGACCAGTTTCGCGCTGATGATGGCGGCCGGCATCTTCGCGGTTCTGGTGCCGGCGACATGGCTGGTCATCAGCCCCGACCTGCAGGCGGGTTTCCTGGCGACCGCCCCGTTCGTCATCCTCCTCTCGCTCGTCCGCGTCCTGACCCAGATCATGCTGCCGACGCCGCTGCACCTGAAACAGCGCCTCACCGCGATCTTCGCGCTCGCCGCGATCGACTGCGCGCTACTCAATCTGGGCGCCCTTGCCGGCGGCTTCCTGCTGGCGCCGACGGACGCCGTGATGATGGCCGGCGGCGCACTCGGCGCCCTGTCGGCCGCCTTGATTGGCCTGCGCCTGATGGCAACCCTCGCCTTCGATTTCACATGGCCGCCGGTCCTCCTGGCTGCCGCAGGCCTCGCCGTGACCATTGTCGCCTTCGTCTTGTCGTACCAAGCCACTTACGTCGCCACCGTGGGCGGGATCATCGCCGGTAGCGCCTGCTGCCTCCTCGCGCTCAATCATCTGCGCCTTGGCATGCGCGCCTCAAACGCGGCGTGACTTCGGTCGCTAGCGACGCGGTCGCGATAAGAAAAACTGAACCTCTTTGCGCTTATATCTGGGCAAATCGAGAGGCGACGAGCACCATGAACATCACAGTCGGAATAGCCACGGCGGGTCGCCGGGAGGTGCTGTCCGAAACACTGCTGCACCTGACCCAGCAGGTGCGCCGGGCGGACGCCATCCTCGTCTGCCCGTCTTCGCCTGATGATATCGATCTCGACTTTGTCAAATCGCTTACACCGGAAATTACCCTGGTCACGGGCAGCAAAGGTTCCTGCGCCCAACGCAACGCCATCCTCGACCGGAAAGGAAACGCCGATGTCATCGTGTTTTTCGATGACGATTTTCTGCCCCGGCACGATTTTCTGGCTGAGGTCGAAGCGCTCTTTGGAAGCGAGCCCGACATCGTGGTGGCAACCGGCATGGTCTTGGCCGACGGAATCCATGGCCCGGGCATCCCGGTCAAGGAGGGCCTGGAAATCCTCGCGCGCGATCGGGTGGCGGAAAGCCGGGCTGCGCTCGAACCTGTTTTCAACGCCTATGGCTGCAACATGGCCTTTCGCGTGTCGGCCATTGAAGCCGACGGCACCCGGTTCGACGAAAACCTGCCGCTCTACGGCTGGCAGGAGGACGTCGACTTCTGCCGTCGCCTCGCGCACTACGGACGCATCGTGCGCAGCGACGCATTGCGCGGCGTCCATCTCGGCAACAAACGCGGCCGCACGTCAGGCCTGCACTTCGGCTACTCGCAGGTGGCAAACCCGCTCTACCTCTTCCGCAAGGGCACCGTCGGTCTGGGCTGGGCCCTGAAGCTTATGGGCTCCAACATCGCCGCAAACATTATCGGCAGCCTGAGATCTCAGGGACTTGTCGACAGACGGGGCCGCCTTAAAGGAAATCTCATCGCCTTCGCGGATCTCCTCCGCGGCAGGATCGATCCACTGCGCACACTCGAACTCTAATCGGGCGCTCAGTACCGAATAAGCAAACTGGTCAGCCCCGCCCTGCGACCAGCAGGTTGAGCAGAACGACCGCGCTTGCGTTCCATGAGAACCGATTAGCATTGTCGTGCCCGGCGCGCGCAAGCTGCCGCCGAAGGGCAGCATCGGCGGATATGTGCCGCATGACCTCGACCAGAGTTTCCGCCTTTGTCGGATCGAAGTAGAGAGCGGCCTCGCCACAGGCCTCCCTGACCGGCGGTATGTCGGCGGCGAGCACCGGGCATCCTTGCGTCATCGCCTCGAGCGGCGGGATACCGAACCCTTCGTAGAGGCTCGGGAATAAAAAGGCCGTGGCGTGGCGCTGCAGGCCGGCGATCTCCGCGTCAGTGAGACGCCCGGGAAAGATCAGGTTGCCGCGCGACGTCGGAGCGATGTCGCGAAAAACACTTGGATCCGTGCCGCCGACGACGACAAGCTTGCTGCCCGTCTCCCCCAAAGCCTCAAAGGCACGCACCGCAAATTCGACATTCTTGTTGGGCTTCAAGGTGCCGACGAGAAGGAAGAACGGCGTGTCGGCAAGGCCAAGCTTCGCAACGATTTCCCGATCCGGCTTCAGGTCCGAAAAATGGTCGGTGGCGTTGTAGATCACATCGATGCCCGATGCCGGAACGCGAAATACATCCGCGAGTTCTCCACGCGAAAAATTGGAAACGGTGCCGATCTTCGCGCGCCGCGTCAGGATGTAGCCGAGCGCGCCATGGAACAGCCGGTAGCCGCGGCCAAAGGATGCCGGATGGCGAAAGAGCGTGACGTCGTGGATCACGACCACCTGGTCGGAATGCAACACCGGCCCGCTGCCGCCGAGGCCGACCAGTGTATCGCGCCGCGCCCGCCAAAAAAGCGGCCCCTGCTCCCAGAGATGGCCCGGGCCTGAGCCGAAGCGCTCGATCGATATCGCCGATAGTGGAAGATCATCCGGTGCTGATGCCGGAGCCAGCAACCGCCAGCGCACATTCTTCAGAGCCGCCGGTACATCGCCTGCTGCAATGCGGGCGTCGAGCGCACGGGTGATCTCCCGGGCAAAGCGCTGCACGCCGGTAAGCGGCTGCGTCAGGAACCGGCCGTTGATGGAAATCGTCTTCACGTACGCACCCCTTCGATAGGACGCGGACTCTCCCTGATTTTGATGAAAGGAGCGTTATCGCTGCCCGGTTCGTCCGTCCCGGCGACGGCAGAGGCGTGGCCAAAATGGGCTTGGCCATTTGCGCATCGTCGCCGCATCTCCTATATGAAACGCGACATGGATGCCCGCTCCCCGCATCCCGAGATCCCAGAGGTTCCCATGACCGAAACATCCCCGCAGAAGCCGATTCCCGTCACCGTGCTCACCGGATATCTCGGCGCCGGCAAGACGACGCTGTTGAACCGCATCCTCAGCGAGAACCACGGGCGCAAATACGCCGTCATCGTCAACGAATTCGGCGAAATCGGCATCGACAACGACCTGATCGTGGAATCCGACGAGGAAATCTACGAGATGAACAACGGCTGCGTCTGCTGCACCGTGCGCGGCGACCTGATCCGCGTGGTGGAAGGCCTGATGCGCCGGCCCGGCCGCTTCGATGCGATCATCGTCGAGACCACCGGCCTTGCCGACCCGGTTCCGGTCGCCCAGACCTTCTTCATGGACGACGATGTGCGCGCCAAGACCGAGCTTGATGCCGTCGTCGCGCTGGTCGATGCCAAGCATCTGCCGCTCAGGCTGAAGGACAGCCGCGAGGCCGAAGACCAGATCGCCTTTGCCGACGTCGTGCTCCTGAACAAGACCGATCTCGTCACCCCCGAGGAACTCGATCGGATCGAAGCCACCGTTCGCGTCATCAACCCGTCGGCCCGCATCTACAAGACGCAGCGCTCCGACATCGACCTCACCAAGGTTCTCGACCAGGGCGCGTTCAACCTCGAGAAGGCGCTGGAAAACGATCCGCACTTCCTCGACGAGCAGGACGATCATGAGCATGATCACACCTGCGGTCCGGATTGCGGTCACGATCACCATCATCACCACGATCATGACCATCATGATCATGATCATGATCACGACCATCACCACCATGACCACGCCCCCTCGCCGATCCATGACGTGACGGTGCAGTCGATCTCGCTGCGCGGTGGCGAGATGAACCCCGACCGCTTCTTCCCCTGGATCCAGAAGATCACCCAGACGGACGGCCCGAACATCCTGCGTCTGAAAGGCATCATCGCCTTTGCCGGCGACGCCGAGCGTTATGTCGTGCAGGGTGTGCACATGATCATCGAGGGCGACCATCAGCGCGCCTGGAAGGAAGGCGAAAAGCGCGAGAGCCGCCTGGTCTTCATCGGCCGCGACCTCGACCGCGAAAAGCTGGAGCGCACGTTCAAGGCTTGTGAAGCTGCAGCCTGATTCCGGAAACCGCGATGCGGCTTCCCACTAGAGCATCCCGCTTTCAAGTGGACACACTGAAGGCGGATAAGATGCTCTAGAATCAAAGTGCTAGAGCGTCCTTAGTGCGTTCATCTGAACGCAGGGCGCTCTAGAGCCGGATGATTTCAGGTCAGATCGAGCTGAAATCTGAATCCGCTCTAAGATCAAGTAAGCAGAGCATGATGTCGGCCGAAAACCACTTAGACTTTTCGGCACCATGCCCTAACAGCATGCCGAACCAGGGGACCTTAACAATCTGATGCCGACAGTCGCTCCGCTCGATCTTGAAGGCCACGTCGTTGGCGTGGCCTTTCTCAAGGGCATACCTTTCTTCGCCGAAGCCACCGGCGCCATCCACCGCCTCGACCATGGCCACAAGACGACCGAAGTCCATGAAGGGCTGCTGTCCCTCGTTCTCGACGAGGCGAACGACACGCTGCTGACCGGCGGTGAGGACGGCAAGGTGATGCGCACGGCCGCCGACGGCACGGCGACGCTGGTTGCCGAAGCGCCGCGCAAGTGGATCGCCCAGGTCGCCGCCGGCCCGCAGGGCGCCGTCGGCTATGCCTATGGCAAGACCACCCATGTGCGGCTCGCCGACGGCACGACGAAGGAATTTGCCGAAGAGCGCACGGTCGAGGGCGTCGCCTTTGCACCGAAAGGCCTGCGCGTTGCCGCCGCCCGCTACAACGGCGTGTCGATGCACTGGGTTGCCACTGCGGGCCAGCCGATCGATCTGGACTGGAAGGGCGCCCATACCGGCGTCACCTTCTCGCCCGACGGCCGCTTTCTCGTCACCACGATGCAGGAAAACGCCCTGCACGGCTGGAAGCTCGACGCCAAGCCCGGCGCCGAAGCGCGCCATATGCGCATGACCGGATACCCTGCCAAGGTGAAGTCGCTCTCCTGGTCCGCCAAGGGCAAGTGGCTTGCCTCCTCGGGCGCGCCGGCCGCCATCGTCTGGCCCTTCCAGGGCAAGGACGGGCCGATGGGCAAGGCGCCGCTGGAGCTTGGCACCCGTGCCGACATCATGGTCACCTCCGTCGCCTGCCATCCGGCCGAAGACATTGTCGCGATCGGCTACCAGGACGGCATGATTCTCGCTGCCCGCTTCGCCGACAGCAAGGAAGTGCTGCTGCGCCGCCCCGGCAAGGGTGCGGTCACCGCCATGGCCTGGAGCAAGGACGGGCGCCAGCTCGTTTTCGGTTCGGCCGAGGGCGACTGCGGCGTCGTCGATATCGCCGGATAGCGTTCGCGCGATGCTCTTCGAGTGACGCGACGTATTTGCCCCTCACCTAACCCTCTCACCGCCAGCGGGGCGAGGGGACGTGGCACACGCTCTGTCAAAGAATGCCGAAACAGTTGGCCGGGCGAAACAGCGCCACAAGTCCCTTCTCCCCGTCCCGACGGGGAGAAGGTGGCGGCAGCCGGATGAGGGGCAAGCTTCGCCCAGCATCCAATGCTCAACCCGAGGCTGCGCCTCCGCTATCCTCCCAAAGCAATCAGATCTTCACCAGCGCCGCCGTCACGTACATGAAGGCAACGCCGGCCGCGAGCCCGCTCATCACGGGCGGCGTCAGGAAGACTTCGATCCGCTTTCCGCTCTGGCGCATCAGATAGGCGCCGACCTCGACGAGGACCTGCAGGATCGCGCCCGCGCCGATCGCCAGCGCCAGCGCCGACCATTGCGCCGACGTCGCCAGGCTGCCGAGCCACATGCCGATGACCGCCGGCCCACCGGCGAGCAGCGTCAAGCCGATGAAGGCCCAGAGTGAGGGCCGCTGTTTTAGGATCGGCGCGGCGATGCCGATGCCTTCGGTCACATTGTGCAGGGCGAAGCCGAGCACCAGGAAGATACCGAGCCCGGCCGATCCGGCCGCAAAGGCGGCGCCGATCGCCAGCCCCTCGCCGAGATTGTGCAGCCCGATGCCGAGCGCGATATAGGTGGCAAGCGCCAGTCCGGTCGGCACGCCGCCGCGCCGGCCGATCGCCATCAGCAAGAGGAAGCTGCCAAGCCCCGCAAGCACCACCATGACCGGCCCCTGGAAAATTGCCGCGGCCTGCGACGCCAGCTCCAGGGCTTCCGCACTTGCATCGACCAGCAGGAAGGCGAGCAGGCCGATCGTCAGCGACAATAGAAACGCCATGCCCGCCCGGCCGACGCCACGCAGCAGCGGGTAGAACATCAGGCCGACGGCGACCGGCACGATGCCGACGATGATGCCAACCAGCGCCTGCAGCCGCAACTGACCTGTCGTCGCCTGCGGCGTCGGCACGGCAACGGCAATGTCATGCGCGAAGGTGGCGCCGGTGTTGGTCACCACTTTCAGCGCATGCGCCTCGCCCAGCATCCATGGGAAAGGCAGGTTCAGCCATGCCGCTTTGCCTCGCGCAATCGGACCCGGCGGATCCTGGGTGAATTGCCAGTAGGCGTCATCCACCTGAACCTGCGCCACCGTCATCGGTTCCGAACCACCGGCGCGAACCAGCAGGCGAAGGCCGCTGTCGTCGAGCACGGTTCGTTCGAAGGTCAGGTTTTCGACCGGCGGCGCACCGTTGCGAAAGCCGGATAGCGGATCGGTCGACAGGATCCACGCGACGGCGACGGCAAGGGCGAGCAACGGCAGGGCCAGCCAAACCAGATTGGTTTTTGCCGCGCGGATAGCGGCTCTCGGCAGAGTTTCGTTCATGCCAGCGCCTCCACGACATCGAACATGCCGACCCAACCCAGTTCGGTAAACTCGGTCTGGTGCGGATGGAACATGTAGAGGCCGGGTTCGTGCTCGGCGAAGGTGAACTCCAGAATGCCGCGCTGCGCCTGGCACTGGGTGATGAGGTCGACGGTTTTCAGCGTCGGCGTCAAAGTCGTCCCCTGATCGAAGTAGTCGAAGAAATTGGCGTGCAGGTGGAACGAGTTGATCGGATCGAACTCGATGACATTGATGAGGTAGATGCGAACCGGCTTGCTCTTCACGATGCGGATCGGCCGCTTCATGAAGGCATGCGCGACAGTGTTGACCGCGTAGAATTCGTTCTCGGCATCGAAATTGGTGTCGAAGGCGTTCATCACCATCACCAGTTCCTGCCAGCCGGCATTCTCCGGCGTGCCGATGAGGCGCGAGCGGGCGACGTCGATCTGATCCGGATGGCGCTCCGGGTCCGGGTCAATGACGAAGGCGCCGTACATGCCCTTGTGGATGTGGCGGCGCAACGGCATGGCATGACAATGGTAGAGATGGCAGCCGAAGGGCTTGGCGTCGAATTCATAGACGAACTCATCGCCGGGATCGACCATGCCGGCGCCCGGCACGCCATCCATCCGCGCCGCGTGAATGCCGTGAAAGTGGATCGAATGCGGGTGCGAGGCGTAGTTGCGAAAGACGATGCGCAGGCGCTCCCCCTCCTTGGCCCGAAGTGCTGGCCCCGGCACGCGGCCATTATAGGTCCAGGCCGGAAAGGTGATGCCCGGCGCAATTTCGATGTCGCGATCCTGCGCGGTCATCTCGAAGGTCCTGAGCGTTCGTCCATCCGGCAGCACCGAGACGGTGCCCGTGTCCCAATCGGTCAGCATGTCGGTCGGATCGAAGCCGTTGACGGTGCTGTCGACGTCACCGACCGTCATCATGGCGCCATGGCCCATTGCCGCCATATCGCCCAAACCGGGCGCCATCATCTGGTGGCCGCCATGTGTCGCCTGCTGCGCAAGTGCGGCGCCGGCGCAGATCGCGGTGCCCCCGGCCGCCGCCAGCCCGCCCATCAGCAGGCTGCGCCGCCTTAGCAGGTCTTGCCTCGCCGAACTCTCCATAGATATCGCCCCTCGCCCGATACAGCGCCACGTGTCCGCTCCGGATTGCAGAGGCGATGCCACAAAGCCCGATTTGACCGGTTCACCTTATTGCGAACCGTTCGCAACTACATTGATAATGCAAATGCAACTCATTCGCAACTAGTGAAGAAACAGACGGATGCGATGAACGGGTTGGTGCGATGAGCGGGGTTGATGCCGCGCGGGAGTATCGTCGGGCGAAAGGTGATTAAGTCCCCGAAGCGCTTGGCTTCGGGGATGTCTGCTGAGGAGCCAATAGCTGGCAAGTCGCAACCGTGATGATCGCACGGCGGCGGCAGCAAGAGCGGCTCACCATTCCAGTTCCAGCTGTGGACGGCCGTTGGACGTCTTCTCGATCGTGCGCCCGGTCTCGTCGACGGTCGCGGTCACCCGCTGGCGAAACGCGGAGAAGCTCTCGAAGGTCACGACATCAACCGGTTCGTCGAACTTCATCGTCAACCGGTAGCGCCCGGGCTGTGCCGTCAGCGCCTGCACCGAAAGGATCTCGCCTTCGAAGGGCTGGCCAAGATAAAGGCCCTTCACTCGCGAACCGAGCATCCAGGGATTGAACGGCGGCCGATTGCCGGCGGCAGCGTGAAGCGTATTCCAATCACGGTAGCCGTACTGGGCCGCAATCAGTTCGAGAGAACGGGAGTGGCTGATATCCTCGCCTTCGGAGGATAGCCGTGAGCGCAGGCGTTTGGCCTGGTCCTTGAGGGCATCGAGCGACGGTAGCGTGTTTGATCCGCGCATCATGACAGGGTCTCCTGCTGCGGCATGCATTGTCAGAGATGGGAGCCCGCATTGCCACCGGTTCGCATGCCGTTTCGGCTGACCGTGTCTGAAAATAAGGGCTTCACCAAAGCATGACGCTCGCGGACGGCAGGGGCCCTCGCCCTGCCCTCTCCATAGGGGAAGCACCCGAAGCTGTCAAATGCGGCCCCTGGCTCCTGTTGCGCAGGAGCTTGAGGTGTGGGACGACTTCCCCTGCCGCGTTACACTGGAGGGTATCATGGGCGGAACCACCATCCTCGCATTCGCCTTAGTCGCTTTCATCGGCATCGCCACGCCCGGCCCGACCGTGCTTTTGGCGCTGACCAACGGTTCGCGCTATGGCATCAGGCGCGCGCTTGCCGGCATGGCCGGCGCCGTGCTCTCGGATTTCGTGCTGATCGGCGCGGTGGCGCTTGGCCTCGGCGCCCTGCTCGCCGCCTCGGAATTCTGGTTCACCGTCGTCAAATGGCTGGGTGCTGCCTATCTCGCCTTTCTCGGCATCACACTGTTGCGGTCGAAGGGAACGCTCGATGTCTCCATCGACAAGGACGCTGCCGACGTCACGACATCAGCGATTTTTCTGAAGAGCTTTCTGGTCGCCGTCACCAACCCGAAGGGCTATCTCTTCTTCTCGGCCTTCCTGCCGCAATTCATTGACCTTGGCCTACCGCAGCCGCCGCAATATGCAGCGCTTGCCGCCGTCTTCGCCACGGTCGATTTTGCCGTCATGCTCGGCTACGCCCTGCTCGGCTCTCAGGCGGCCCGTTTTCTCAAGCATTCCGGGGCCGTGTGGATCGAGCGCATCTGCGGTGGCGCTCTGCTTGCCCTTGCCGGTTCTCTGGCTTTCTATCGCCGCGCCACCAACTGACATGCTGTTCCGTAAGGCCATCCTCGATCAGATCGCCAAAGGAGGCGTGACACTGGCCTTCCGGCGCTGGACGAAGCCGACCGTCAAGGCCGGCGGCAGCCTGCGCACGGCGGCCGGCATATTGTCGATCGACGCCATCGAGACCACCGATGACGAAGACATCAGCGCTGAGGACGCCCGTCGCGCCGGGTTCCCGACGCGCGAGGCGCTGTTTGCCGAGCTCGACGGCCGCTCCGAGGGCACACTTTACCGCATCACCTTCCACCGCTCAGGCGACGATCCGCGCCTGGCCTTGCGCGATGATGCGGCGCTTGGGAAAGCCGACCGGGCCGCGATCGCTGCCCGCCTCGCCCGGTTCGACGAAACTGCCGGCCAGATCTGGGCAGAGCCGACACTCCGCCTGATCGCTTCGCGCGACGGCATCACCGCCGCCGAGATCGCCGAACGGGTCGGCATGGATAAATTCAAGCTCAAGGCACGCATCCGCAAGCTGAAGGAACTGGGACTGACGGAAAGCCTGACGGTCGGCTATCGGCTGTCGCCGCGCGGCCGGTCCTTCCTTGGTCAGATTTGAACGATGTCAGCCAAGACAAGGGAGAAGACATGATCGGATACACGATGGTCGGGACGACCGATCTCAAGCGCGCCGAACGGTTCTACGATCCGCTGATGGCGCTGTTGGGCCAGGAACGCTGCTGGTGCGACGAGCAGGTGGCGTCCTGGGGACGCAAGGATGACGATCGCTCCCCGCGTTTCTTCACCGGCTATCCCTTCGACGGAAATCCCGCCGGCGTCGGCAATGGGGCCATGACCGCGTTCCTCGTGCCCAGCGCTGAAGTCATCGACCGGCTGTTTGCGACAGCGATGGAACAGGGCGGCAGCGTCGAGGGTGAGCCGGGCTTTCGCCCGCAATATGGAGAAGGCTTCTACGCCGCCTATGTGCGCGACCCCGATGGCAACAAGCTCGCCTTCGTTTGCTACGATGCGAAGCCGTCTGCCGCCGAAGCGTGATCTCCTGTTCCTATGACGTGCACTCCCACCTCTCGCATGAGAGAGGTGGGAGTGCAGCGAAAAATCCGCCCCCGCAGGGTTGGAGGCGGAAACAGATCAGGCGGCGCGCTTGACCGGCGGCAGCGCCAGCTTGCGACCATTGGCGACGATCAGGCCGGCAGCGCCTTCGAGCCAGGCGTCCCGAAGCTCAAGCGCCAGGAAGCGGTTGCGCTCGAACGGACCGGGCATGACCAGATGCTGCGTGCCCGCGGCGAAGAAGCCGAAGCGCTCGTAATAGGCGGCGTCGCCGACCAGCAGGATCGCGCCGTGGCCGCGATTCTTAGCCTCTTCGATCGCCGCACGCATCAGCATGCCGCCGATACCCTTGCCCTCATGGGCAGGATCGACCGCCAGCGGACCGAGCAGCAGCGCAGGAATGGTGTGACCTTCGCGGTTGACGCCGGCCTCGACGTTCCACAGGCGAACGCTGCCGATGACATGGCCATCGAGATCGCGGGCAACGAAGGCGAGGCCCTCGGCCGGCACGCGCCCGTTGCGCAGCTTTTCCGACGACTTGCGGCGCCGCTCCGGCCCCATCGCCCGGTCGAGCAGGTTTTCGCGGGCAACGACGTCACCCGGGTTTTCATTGTCGATAACGAATGTGGACGGCGCGAAAAACGCGCGCAGGGCATCAACAACAGCGGCCATCTGGGCCTCCCGTCATCAAAACCGCTTCAGGCGGCATCTAGGAAAATTGTGAAATGGCGCTCCCGTCCGAGAACGGGAGCAAGCCGGATCAGATCACGTAGGACTTCAACGGGTCGAAGCCGTTGAAGGCGACGGCCGAGTAGGTCGTCGTGTAGGCGCCGGTGCCTTCGATCAGAACCTCGTCGCCGATCGAGAGCGTGATCGGCAGCGGATACATGTTCTTCTCGTACAGCACGTCGGCCGAATCGCAGGTCGGGCCGGCAAGCACGCAAGGCTCCATTTCGTCACCGTCACGGGCCGTGCGGATCGGGTAGCGGATCGCCTCGTCCATGGTTTCGGCGAGACCGCCGAACTTGCCGATGTCGAGGAACACCCAGCGGTGGCTGTCATTGTCCGACTTCTTCGACACGAGAACGACTTCCGCCTTGATCACACCGGCATTGCCGACCATGCCGCGGCCCGGCTCGATGATCGTTTCCGGGATGTGGTTGCCGAAGTGCTTCTTCAGCGCGCCGAAGATTGCCTGGCCGTAGGCTTCAGCCGTCGGCACGTCCTTCAGGTACTTCGTCGGGAAGCCACCGCCCATGTTGACCATCTTGAGCTCGATGCCCTGCTTGGCCAGCTGCACGAAGACGCGCTTGGCATCGGCAAGGGCCGAATCCCAGGCATCGAGCTTCGTCATCTGCGAACCGACATGGAACGAGACGCCGTAGGAAACAAGGCCATGCTGATGGGCGTAGACGAGCACATCGACAGCCATCTGCGGGACGCAGCCGAACTTGCGCGACAGCGGCCATTCGGCCCCTTCGCCATCGGTGAGCACGCGGCAGAACACGCGGGCGCCAGGGGCGGCACGTGCAACCTTCTCGACTTCCTCATGGCTGTCGACGGCAAAGAGCGACACACCGAGAGCGTGAGCGCGAGCAATGTCGCGCTCCTTCTTGATGGTGTTGCCGTAGGAAACGCGGTGCGCGGTCGCACCGGCGTCGAGCGCCATTTCGATTTCGGCGACGGACGCGCAATCGAAGGAGGAGCCCATGCCAGCGAGCAGGCGCAGGATTTCCGGCGCCGGGTTTGCCTTGACGGCATAATAGATCGAGCTGTCGGGCAGCGCGTGGCGGAAGGCCTTGAAATTGTTGCGCACGACGTCCAGGTCGACAACGAGGCACGGGCCTTCGGGTCGTCGGGTGTTGATGAAGTCGATGATGCGTGCCGTGGTCATGGCCTTATTCCCCTGATCCAAAATGCTCCGCTTTCGCGGAGGACAAAGGGCATACGCGCGAATGCTCTGGAACCAGCCGGTGGAGACCCCGGAACCAAGCATGCGCTCGATGCGCGAACGGTGAATCAAAGCCCGCCTAGGCTTCAATTCGGCTTTGTCTGCCATGGATTGGAGGGGATAACCCAACCGCACTTCCGGCAATGAAGGTGTGCCTCTTCAGTAACCCCGGCTGTTGGAGAGCCGGCAGACACCAGAAAGGCCCGCACCGTCGTTGCTTCAAGATGTCCTCGCATTTCCCGGTTGGCCGGAATAGCGACTGGAGGGGTTAGTTCCAGGTACCTTACCGATACCCTCACCTAATCGAGGGTCGGCGGACACCCACAGGCACGTGCGACTTTGGGCAAGGGCGTAGGTAAGAAAAAACCTTGTCGTAATCAAGAGTTTTTTCGCTGCCGTGGTTGAATTTTTTTCGAGACCGGCAACACTGGCAGTGTTCACGTTTACTGAACAATCAACCTCTACGTGGCGATCGCCGCAAGCGATTGAAAGAACTGGATTTATTTTGAGACCTCACCTATCCGGTCGTCAAAATCCGGACAGCGGGCCAAACCGGCCGTAAAGACAGCCGCCGAACAGGCAAACGTGAAAGAAGCATTCGCGGCGAATCAACAGCGCGGCGATCAGGAAAGACGAAGGAAAGACCGGCCATGGACACGCTCACCCGCATCCGCGCCTTCATCGATGTCGTGGACGCCGAAGGGTTTTCGGCCGCGGCCCGCCGCGTCGGCAGGTCGAAGGCGCTGCTGTCGAAATATGTGCGCGAGCTCGAGGACGAGCTCGGCGCGCTTCTGCTCAACCGCACCACAAGGCAATTCTCGCTGACGGAAGCTGGCCATACCTATTACCGCACCGCGTCGGAAATCCTCAAGGAGATCGACAATCTCGCCGACCTCGTGCGCGCCAACAATTCAGACCTCAAGGGCCGCCTGCGGATTACCGCGCCCCGCACCTTCGTCGACGCCGAGATCGGCCAGTCGCTGGTGGATTTCGGCAAGCAGCATCCGGAACTGTCGCTGGAGATCGTCTCGGACGACCGCTTCGTCGACCTCGTCGAAGAAGGCTTCGATGTCGCAATCCGCATCACCCGGCTTGAGGATTCGACCTTGATCGCCCGCAAGCTCGACGACTTCCAGGTCCTGATCTGCGCCGCTCCGGACTTTCTGGAGAAGGTCGGGCCGATCGCGCATCCGACCGACCTTTCGAAGATCCCCTGCATTCTCGACACCAATGGCCGGTCCTATTCCAACTGGCGCTTCATCGAGCCCGACGGTTCCTCCTTCACCGTTCCCGTGAGCGGTCCGATCGAGGTCAACAGCCCGCTTGCCTCCGTGCGCGCCGCCGTCTCCGGCATCGGCGTGGCGCTTGTTCCCGATTTCATCGCCCGCCCCAAGGTCGCCACCGGCGAACTCGTCACGCTCTTCGACGACTTCCTGCCCAGGGACCGCGGCATCTATGCGATATATCCGCACCGCCGCTACCTGCCCGCCAAGGTGCGCACCCTTGTCGATTACCTGCACGCCTGGTTCCGCAAGCCGCGTTGACGCGGCAAGGTCCCAAATCCGTCCCATTTCCGGTACATTGCGGGAACGATTCGAAGGTGCTGTCACGCCCTGACTGAAAGGATTGCCGTTTCATGAGAATTAAGCGCCTCGTCATGGCCGGCCTTGTCACCCTGCTTGCGCCGACCTTGGTCTTTGCCCACCCGCACATCTTCGCCGAGGCCCGCCTGGAAGTGGCCTCCGACGACAAGGGCGAAGTGAGCGAACTGAGAAATGTCTGGCGTTTCGACGAGCTGTTTTCCGCAAGTGTCGTTCTCGACTTCGACAAGAACTCGAACGCCACGCTCGACCCGGACGAACTGGCTGAAGTCGGCCAGACAGTGCTGGAATCGCTGTCGGAGTACAATTACTACACGACGGCTCTGGAAAACGGCAAATCCATCAAGGTCAACAAGCCCGAGCATATCACCGTCGACTACAAGGACGGCCAGTTGCTGATGATCTTCGCGGTCAAGCCGGCCGAGCCGATGCCGCTCAAGGGCAAGCTTTCCTTCGGAGTTTACGACCCGACCATGTACACGGCCATGGACTTCCCGACCGACGACGACCTGACCGTGGTCGGCGACAAGATCACCGCCTGCGAACACAAGGTCGTCCGCCCTGATCCTGACGAAGTCCTTGCCGAGAACAAGGACACGCTGACCGATGCCTTCTGGAGCGACCCGACCGGCACCGACATGTCGAAGCTCTTTGCAACCAGGATAGAGATCACATGCTGAACACCCGCAGGATCGGCGGCCTGATTGCCGCCACGCTTGTGTTGACCGCGCTGACGGCCGGCCTTGCCGCGGCGCAATCGCCGCTTGGCATCGGCACGGCAGAACCATCCTTTCAGACCACTGGTTTTCTCGGCGGCTTCTTCGCTTGGGTAAACGCCGAGCAGCAAGGCTTCTATCGAACGCTGACAGGCGCGCTGAAGGGCATGCGCGAAAATCCGTGGCAGCTCTGGTCGCTGATCGGCCTTTCCTTCACCTATGGCGTCTTCCATGCCGCCGGCCCCGGCCACGGCAAGGCGGTCATCTCCTCCTACATGATCGCCAACGAGACCGAGCTGAAGCGCGGCGTGCTGCTCTCCTTCATGTCGTCGATCCTGCAGGGCGTCGTCGCCATCCTGCTGGTCGGCGCGGTCTATCTGCTTTTGCGCGGCTCCTCGATCAGCATGACCGACGCGACGCGCTCGCTGGAAATTGCCAGCTACGCACTGATCGCCGCCTTCGGCGGCTGGCTTCTGTTCCGTAAGCTGCGCTCGATGATGCGCCCGGCGGCTCTGATGGCAGCGGCCGGCGGCGGACATGTTCATCTCGAGCATGACCATCACGACCATGGCCATCACCGCCACGACCACGCGCATCATCATCACGACCATGGCCATGGCCACGGCGCCGGCGAAGTCTGCTCGACCTGCGGCCATGCGCATGCGCCGGATCCGTCGATGCTGAAAGGCGATCGCTTCGCCGTCAGCGAGGCCTGGTCGGCGATCGTCGCGGTCGGCCTGCGGCCCTGCTCGGGCGCTCTGATCGTGCTGTCCTTCGCCCTACTCAACGGCCTCTATCTCGGCGGCATCCTGTCGGTATTCGCCATGTCGATCGGCACGGCGATCACGGTTTCGATCCTGGCCACGCTGGCCGTCACGGCAAAGGGTTTTGCCGTGCGCTACGCTTCAAGCGCCCAATCGGCCACCCGCATCTCGAACGGTATCGAGATTGCAGGCGCCCTGCTCGTGCTTGTCCTCGGATTGATCCTGCTGGGTGCTGCGCTGCAGAGCTGACGCTCTTCCAGCGTCGCGCGTCGGATCAAAGGCCCCGCTTGCGCTGATGGCGCGCGCGCAGCCAAAAAATCAGGAAGAAGCAGAGAACGAAGACGACGCCGAAGGCGCCGGCGAGCCACACCGAAATATCGCCAAGCCTCAGCATGATCGACGGCAGCACGAAGAAGCCGACGCCGACGACGGCCAGGATGACGGCCGCGGCGATTGCCGGCGACTTTTCCTTAGGTGCTTGGTTTTCTCTGGTCTTCTCGGGCGCGTTCACGCTCACTCCTTTGGCGCGAGGTCCGCGCGAATATCTTCCAGCCGCCGCTTCTGGCGACCGTCGGCATCGAAATTATCAGGCGACAGCCAGTTTTCGAATGCGGCATTGAGCAGCGGCCATTCGCTGTCGATCATCGAGAACCAGGCCGTATCGCGATTGCCGCCCTTGGATATCATATGCTGGCGGAAAATGCCTTCGAAACTGAAACCGAGACGCGCCGCGGTCGTCTGGCTTGCCTGGTTCTCGCTGCTGCATTTCCACTCGTATCGGCGATAGCCGAGATCCTCGAACACGTGCTTGGCCATGAGGTAATGCGCCTCGGTCGACAGCGGCGAGCGGGCCATCGCCGCGCCATGCGCAACGGACCCCACTTCGACCACGCCGTTGGCCGGATCGGCGCGCATATAGTTGGCCATGCCGACGACCT
Source organism: Ensifer sp. 4252 (assembly GCF_050434565.1). Taxonomy (NCBI): domain Bacteria; kingdom Pseudomonadati; phylum Pseudomonadota; class Alphaproteobacteria; order Hyphomicrobiales; family Rhizobiaceae; genus Ensifer; species Ensifer sp. 4252. The sequence continues at coordinate 99,033 of NZ_JBNDIU010000003.1, read as the reverse complement.
TGCCGCTCGCCTTGTCGCGAAACACTTCGGTCACCCAGCCGGATTTCTCCTGGGCCGTGGTCAGCCAGGCGTCGAAATCGTCGATGCCGCCGAAATCGGCCTGCGCGAAATATTTGAGAAGCGGGTTGATGCCCATGCCGCCGAGCCCGTCCCACAGATCCTGGCGATGTGTCGTCCGGTCATAGGGTTCGAGCCTGACGTAGCGACCTTCGATCGCCACCGGCTTCGGTGCCGGACATCCCTTCCAGTTGCTCAGATCACGCATCGGCCACCTCTCCTGCCACAGCAATTCAAAGCGCTATAGCGACCTTTGCGCGTCTTGTCAGACGCGCGGCGCTATAGTCTTCGGCATAGGGCAGAGAAGCGGCCGACACAAATTCAAACTGGTGATCAATCCATGAGCGACGTGATCAGGCAGGCACCTTGGCCGACGACACCGTCGCCTCGATATGATCGACGAGCGCATCGGGAAGGCCGAGGCGACCTGCGAGCAGATCGAGATAGCCCCGCTCGGCGCGGCTTTCCGGCTCGATCGCGAGGCGCGAGGCGGTGTAGACCTCAACGCGCTCTTCCTCGGTCTTCGCAGCACCGACGATGGCGTCGATATCAACGGGATTGGCAAGCTCGCCCTCAAGGAACGCCGACGCATCGGCCGACAGGCCGGACACCGAAAGCTTGTCCATGATGTGGCGACGCTCGACCTCGTCGATATGGCCGTCGGCGCGCGAGGCCGCGATCATGGCACGCACGAGGACAAGCGCGAAATCGTGGCTGATCTTTTCGGGCTCAGCGGTAAAGCCGGAATCGGTCGGCGGCGGCAGCAGCTCCGGCTGCTTTTGGGCGGCGGGGTCGGTGACCGGAGCGTTGCCCGACTGATAGTTCTTGTATGCCTGGTAGCCGAGGCCGGCGATGGCTGCGAGTCCCCCGAGCACGGCCGCGTTGCCGGTCAGCTGGCGGCCCGACTTGGTGCCCAGCAGCACGGCGGCGATTGCACCTGTTGCCAGCGGATTGTCCTTGGCGAGTTGCGTTACCTGGCCGGCACGGTCGCGCACCGATCCACCCGCTCCCGGCACCTGCGATCCGAGAAACTGGTCCAGCAATTTCTTCGCGTCGAACATGGGGTTTCGCTCCTGTCGGTTCCAGGCGGATTAAAAACATGCGGAACAGGGCGCCGCCTGCACCCACTCCATCAAACCGATTGAGACATAGGAACGTTGCAGTGGAAATACAAATTCGCGTTGCGCACGAAAAAGGTCGGGCACTCGAAAAAGGCCGGACTGACGCCCGGCCTTCGTATTCTCAAGCGGTGGAGCGAACCTCAGCCCTTGAGCGCAAAGGCTTCCGCCGCGAGCTTGGTGATGCCGGCCCAATCGCCCTTTGCCACCAGTTCCTTCGGCGCCACCCATGAGCCGCCGACGCAGATGACGTTCGGCAGCGACAGGTAGTCGCGCGCATTCGAGAGCGAAATGCCGCCGGTCGGGCAGAAGAAGGTGCCGGCAAGCGGCGATGACAGCGACTTGAGGTAGGCAGCGCCACCGGCCTGTTCCGCCGGGAAGAACTTCATGACGTCGTAGCCTTCTTCGCGCAGGCCCATGACTTCGCTGGCGGTCGCAGCACCCGGCAAAAGCGGGGCGTCGTGGTCGTTGGCAACGTCGATCAGCTCCTGTGTCGTGCCGGGGCTGACGATGAACTGCGAACCGGCCTCGATCGCCGCCTCGAACTGGGCGGCATTGAGGATGGTGCCGGCACCGGCAACCGCACCCTCGACCTCATTGGCAACGGCGCGGATCGCTTCAAGTGCTGCGGGCGTGCGCAACGTGATCTCGATCGCTTTCAGTCCACCGGCGACGAGCGCCCGAGCCAACGGCACGGCGGTCGCGACATCGTCGATCACCAGAACCGGGACAACCGGCTGCAGTTTGAGGATGGAAAGAAGCTTGTCGGTTTTCGCACTCATGCAGATCGTCCTTTTAAAACGATTGAATATGCGTCCCGCATACTCCGCCTGCCGCCGCTTGTCGAGGCCGAACGCTAAGCCCCTTCACCATTCATACATAAGCAAAGAAGAAAATAACTTCGGCAACAAAGAGATACTTGAGCCTTGCCCGTAAAACGATAGTTTGATGACCATCGACCCTCTCGAAATGCGGGATACCCATGGCGAAGGAGATAGAGCGCAAGTTCCTGGTGGCCTCCGACGGGTGGCGGGAGCGTGCCGACAAGGGCACCCAGCTCCGGCAGGCTTATGTCGTCACCATGGACGATCGGTCCGTGCGCGTGCGGATCCACGGCAACAAATGGGCGCGGCTGACGATCAAGATCGGCAAGTCGGCTCTGGTCCGCAATGAATACGAATATGATCTGTCGATGGAGGACGCCAGGGAAATGCTCACCCAGGCAGTGGGCGTCGTCATCGAGAAACGGCGCTACCGCGTGCCGCACAGAGGTTTTACCTGGGAGGTCGACGTCTACGAAGGCGCACTTGAGGGGCTCGTCGTCGCCGAGGTCGAGATGAAGCGGGAGACCGATCTGCCCGCACTTCCCGACTGGCTGGGGCCGGAGATCACTGGCGACCGGCGCTATTCCAACCAGGCGCTCGCCACGAACGGACTTGTGGAAGAACAGGCATGAGCTACGCCTTCCGCCCAAGCAGGGCCTTCACCGACGATTTCAAGAAGGTCGGCGCCGAACAATTCGAGCAGGGGATCGAGGTCCTCCGGCTGCGCCCGGACGGCGTGCACGAGGCCATTCACGACGCCCGCAAGTGTTTCAAGCGCCTGCGTGCGCTCTATAGGCTAACCGCCTACGACGCGCCGCTGTTTCAAAAACAGGAGAATGCCCGCATTCGCGATATGGCGCGCAATCTCTCGGCTGTCAGGGACGCGGCCGCGCTCGTCGAAAATGCCCGCTATCTTCATGAAGGCGCCCGCAGCGACGACGAAGAGAGGGCCCTCGACCATGTCTGCTCGCGACTGGTCGAGCGACGCGACCGGATCGCCTCCGAACAAACCGATATCGAGGACAGGATCGCCGCCACCATCGTCAATTGTGAACAGGCCATGGCAGCGCTCGCCCATGTCTCCTTCGACGACCGTCGACGCAAGACGACCGACCGGCTGACAAAGGGCTGGCGGCGCACGCTGAAGCGCGGGGCCCGCGCCCTCGAGGCCTGCCAGGCGAGCACCGAGGCCGCCGCCTTCCACGAACTGCGCAAGCGCGCGCAGGATTATCGCATGCACCTTGCCCTGATGCGTGAGGCATGGCCCTCGGCGATGCAGGCGAAACGCCTGGATGCCAAGGCGCTGGTCGATGTTCTCGGCCACCTCAACGACCTCGACGTCATGACCTCGCTCGTCAACGAGGATCCGGCCCTTGCCGGCAACAGCCAGGATCAGGCTCATCTGATCTCCGCCGTCATCGCACGGCAGGAAAGCCTGCGCTCGGAGGCGCTGGACCGCGCAGCCAGCGTGTTTCTCGATGCGCCGGATGACGAGAGCCGGACCATTCGGCTGCTCTGGCTGGAGGCCAGCCGCTAGCCACGAGCCGCGACAGATGGCCCCTGCAATTGCGGTCCGGATTGCACTTGCGGCGCGAAAGCTGTATTTGCACGGCCCATGACCGACATTTCAACGACCCCGCGCCCTGAGACGCATGGCCAGTTCATGGTCGCAGCGCTCTACCATTTCGTCGCCTTCCCGCGTTTCGCCGAATTCCGCGAGCCGTTGCAGGCGGTTTGCGACGAGAATGGCGTCAAGGGAACCCTGCTTCTTGCCCATGAGGGCATCAACGGCACGATCGCCGGCACCGACGCCGGCATCACGGCGGTGCTGTCCTATCTGCGCGCCCAGCCGGAATTTAAGGGCCTGGAGCACAAGGAAAGCCGTGCCTCTTCGATGCCGTTCCTGCGGATGAAGGCGCGACTGAAGAAGGAAATCGTCACCATGGGCGTCGACAACATCGACCCCAACAAGATCGTCGGCACCTATGTCGATCCCAAGGATTGGAATGCGCTGATCTCCGATCCCGAAACGATCGTCATCGACACACGCAACGACTACGAGACCGCGATCGGCATCTTCAAGGGTGCCGTCGACCCGCAGACCAAGACCTTCCGAGAGTTTCCGGACTGGGTGCGCAACAATGCCGGCCTGCACAACAAGCCGAAGATTGCGATGTACTGCACCGGCGGCATCCGCTGCGAAAAGGCAACCGCGTTCATGAAGGAACAGGGCTTCGACGAGGTCTTCCACCTCAAGGGCGGCATCCTGAAGTATCTCGAAGAGGTGCCGCAGGAAGAAAGCCTCTGGGAAGGCGCCTGCTTCGTCTTCGACGACCGCGTGTCGGTCACGCACGGGCTTGAGGAGGGCGAGCACACGCTCTGCCACGCCTGCCGCCAGCCGTTGACCACGGCCGACCTCGCCTCCCCGCATCACGAGGATGGCGTGTCCTGCATCCATTGCCACGAAGTCCGCAAAGACGCGGATCGCGAGCGCTACCGGCAACGGCAACGCCAGATCACGCTCGCCAGGAAGCGTGGTGAGAAACATCTCGGAAGCTGAAGCGAGCATCGAAGAAGAAGTCGCCCCTCATCCGCCTGCCGGCTCCTTCTCTCCGCTTGGCGGGGCGAAGGGAGATGCCGGGCCATCCGTATCCCCAAGAACCACCCATTCACATCAAGTCAGCATTTTCCGCAACGGAAGCCACTGGCAACCGCGGATGAAGACCGCGTCCCCTCGCCCCGCCTGCGGGAAGAGGGCCAGGGTGAAGGGCAAATCTCGGCGTCGCGTCTCTAGCCCGGCAATGCCTCACATTCCGCAAGCGCCATTGCGGACCGATCCCATTCAGGCCGACTGCGCGTGAAGATCGCATCCGTCGGGGTGAACTCGGAAAGATCGTCCAGCGTGCCGGCATAGATCGTCAGGCGATCATCATCCGACAGGCCACTTCCAAAAATCTGGCTGCCGCAGGTGTCACAGAAATGGCGGATGGAAATGTTGCCGTTCGCGGCAACGGTCTGGTAGCTGCGATAGGACCCGGTCGCAATCACATCCGAACGATCGAAGATCATGTAGCAGCAATGACCGGTACCGGTGACCCGCTGGCAATCGCGACAATGGCAAAAACCGGAATAGGACGGCCTACGCCTGGTCTCATACCGAATGGCCCCGCAAAGACATCCACCCTTCATGCCTGCCTCCTCTTGAGATTGCAGCAAACATAGCGCGCAGCGGCGGGCGTTCAAAAGAAAACCGCGCGCCGGGGTGCGGCGCGCGGTTCGGCATTCGGGTATCTACGCCCGGGAAATTACCAGCTCGGGATCAGCGCGCCCTTGAAGGTGTCGTTGATGAAGGTCCGAACCTTTTCATCGTGGTAGGCTTCGACGAGCGTCTTCACCCAGGGCGCATCCTTGTCGGCGGTGCGCACGGCAATGACGTTGGCGTAGGGCGACTTTTCGCCTTCGATGGCGATGGCGTCTTCCTTGGGATGAAGATCGGCCTCGAGCGCGTAGTTGGTGTTGATCACCGCCGCATCGACGTCGGCGAGCGAACGCGGAAGCTGGGCCGCATCCAATTCGGCAAACGTGATGTTCTTCGGGTTTTCGGTGATGTCGGACGGGGTCACCTTCAGGCCGACTTCTGGCTTGACCTTGATCAGGCCCTTGGAAGCAAGCACCAGCAGCGCGCGGCCGCCATTGGTCGGGTCGTTCGGGATGCCAATCGTCGCGCCGTCCTTCAGCTCGTCGAGGCTCTTCACCTTGCTCGAATAGACGCCCATCGGCGTGGTGATCGTGGTGCCGACGCTGACGATGTCGAAGCCGCGATCGGCGATCTGGTTGTCGAGGTAGGGCTGGTGCTGGAATGAGTTTGCGTTGAGGTCGCCGTCGGCCAGCGCCTGGTTCGGAACGACGTAGTCGGAGAATTCAAGGATCTCGATGTCGAGGCCCTTGGGCGCTGCAACTTCCTTCACCTTCTCCATGATCTGGGCATGTTCGCCCGGCGTTACGCCGACCTTGATGGTTTCGGCGAGGGCCGTACCGGCCGTGAGGGCTGCGATGGCCGCAGCAATGATGAGCTTCTTCATGGGTATCTCCTTGTTGGTGACTTGAATGTCCTGGGGAAATCAGTTCTTGCGGCTGCGCCTGTCAAAGTGGCGCGCCAGTCCGTCGCCGGCGCTCTGCACGAGCTGCACCAGCACGATGAGCACGATGACGACGACCAGCATCACGTCGGGCATGAAGCGCTGGTAGCCGTAGCGGATGCCGAGATCGCCGAGCCCGCCGCCACCGACCGCGCCGACCATGGCGGAGTAACCGATGAGGCTGACGGCGGTCATGGTGAGGGCCATTGTCAGCGCCGGGCGCGCTTCGGCGAGCAGCACCTTGAAGACGATCTGCATCGGCGTCGCACCCATGGCGCGGGCCGCCTCGATCAGCCCCTTGTCGATCTCGCGGATCGCCGCCTCCACCAGACGGGCTACAAAGGGAATGGTGGCGATCGTCAGCGGCACGATCGCCGCCTTGGTGCCGATCGACGTCCCGGTGAGGAGCCGCGTGAAGGGAATGATGGCGACGACGAGAATGATGAACGGCGTCGAGCGCGCGGCATTGACGATCAGCCCGACGATGCGGTTGATCGTCGGTGCCGGAAAGAGCTCACCCTTGCCGCTGGTCGCCAGGAATATGCCGATCGGCAGGCCGATCAGCGAACCGATCAGGCCGGCGGCCGCGACCATGTAGAGTGTATCGAGCGTGGCGCCCCAGATCTTTACCAGAATATCAGGCGACATAGCCGAGCACCTCCGTTACCAGACCGTTTTCGGTGAAGAAGCGTTCGGCACGGCCTGCGGTTTCCGCATCCGCGCCATAGGCGACGACCAGTGAGCCATAGGGCCGGCCGCCGATCTCGTCGATCGTGCCGGCAATGATGTTGACCTCGGCACCAACAGACTTGATCAGCTGCGAAATCAGCGGCCGTTCCGCCGCCGCACCGAAGAAGGTCAGGCGCACGACGGCGCGGTCGCCGGCCACGGCCTGCGGCCTCAGCGCGCGCGACACGGCGTCCGGCAGCTTCGAGCCCGGCAGGCCGGAAAGCATCGCCCGTGTCGTCTCGTGCTTCGGATGGGTGAAGACGTCGAAGGTATGACCGCGTTCGACGATGCGGCCATGATCGATCACGGCGACGTCGGAAGTAACCGCCTTCACCACTTCCATCTCGTGGGTGATGAGCAGCACGGTCAGGCCAAGATCGGCATTGATGCGCTTCAGCAGCTCCAGGATCGATTGCGTCGTCTCGGGATCGAGCGCCGATGTCGCCTCGTCGGACAACAGCAGCTTCGGTTCGGTCGCGAGCGCCCGGGCGATGCCGATCCGCTGCTTTTGACCGCCGGAAAGCTCGGCCGGGTAACGGCCATGCTTGTCGGCAAGGCCGACGAGGTCGAGCAGGGGGCGTACGCGCTTTTCGATGGCATGCTTGTCCATGCCGGCGATTTCGAGCGGCAGCGCCACATTGCCGAACACGGTGCGCGACGACAGGAGATTGAAATGTTGGAAGATCATGCCGACCGACCGTCTGAGATCACGCAGGCCTGCCTCGTCGAGCGCGCCGACATCGACGCCATCGACGAGCACCTTGCCGCCCGTCGGCTTTTCCAGCCCGTTGACCAGGCGGATCAGCGTCGATTTGCCGGCACCGGAGCGCCCGATGATGCCGGTGATCGAGCCGCGCCCGACCGAAAGCGAGACCTTGTCAAGCGCCGTGAAGGCGCCGCTCTTGCCCGACGCTGCGAAATGCTTGGAGACGCCATCGAAGATGACGGCGGCGTCACCGGGCGCCGGCGCTTTGTAGGCGGAAACGCTCATCGTTCGGATACCCCCGAAACAGGCGCTATCGTTATGGACGGGTACATAGGTGCTCTCGGATGCTGGAAACTCAAAATCCCGGGCTCTGAGCGCGGGATGGAAGGCGCGTCTTGTCAGGCCGACATTCGACAACGCATTCGGAACAGGGAGCACTTCTCTAGCATTAGCCAACCGGTGAGTTCAACGTCGTTGCCGCACGAAGAACATGCGACATAATCTACGGCCCTTATGGACAATAGGTCCCGGCTTTTACAGGTATGATTTTCCGGGTTGCTTCGCGTTTGCGGAAAAAACCGCTCTTTCGCGAGCAGCACGGCATTAAGCCAGCCGCCCAACGGCCCGACAAGCGGGCCGTTGCGAACGATCTGCCTTCGAAGATCAAACGCCGATGGCGTGGGCGACCGGCGCCAGATGCGGCCAGACTTCGATCGAGCCGCGATAGATCATGTTGAGCGCCACATACAGGATGATGGCAAGGCCGACATAGGCGATCCAGTGGTAGCGGTTGAGCAGCCGGGCGATGAAGCTGGCGGCAATGCCCATCAGCGCGATCGAAAGGACGAGACCGAAGACGAGGATGGTCGGATGCTCACGTGCCGCGCCGGCGACCGCCAATACGTTGTCGAGCGACATCGAGACGTCGGCAATGACGATCTGGATCGCCGCCTGAAGGAAGGTCTTTCGCGGCGCCGAATCGGCGCCCTCACCCTCGAAATCTTCCGCTCCGCCGGCGCGGATCTCGCGCCACATCTTCCAGCAGACCCACAGAAGCAGAAGGCCACCGGCCAAAAGCAGCCCGATGATCTCGAGAAGCTGCACGGTGACGCTGGCAAGCGCGATGCGAAACACGGTTGCGGCAAGGATGCCGACCAGGATCGCCTTGCGGCGCTGCTCGGCCGGCAAGCCGGCGGCTGCAAGGCCGATGACGACGGCATTGTCGCCCGCCAGAACCAGGTCGATGACGATAACCTGCAGAAGCGCCAGCAGCCCGGCAGAGGTGAAGATTTCCATGATCGATAGTCCCCCAGGCGCCCCACACGCCTATTCGCCATTGCTAACGCATAGAACAAGGGGCGTTGGCGGATCAAGGGGTTGCGGCAGACAGCTTCGGGATACGCACCGCAATGATGGCACTGCGCAGCGAGTTGTTGGTTCAACGGCTATGGAGAGATTGCGGCGCACATCACAGTTTACTGACCGCAGTTCTCTGATACGAAACACAACGAGACTGAGTCGAAAGGCAGGAGAGCGGATGCGCATCGTTTTGACCGGAAGTTCGGGGCGCATCGGCAGGGCGATCTACAACGCGCTGGCGCCCCACCACGACGTGGTCGGCATCGATCGCTCGCCTTTTGCGACGACGGAAATCTCGGGCGATTTTGTCGATGGCGTCCTGTTGGAACGCGCCATGCAAGGGGCCGATGCCGTCATCCATGCGGCAGCGCTGCATGCGCCACACGTCGATGCGATCCCGGACGCGGAATTCGAGCGCGTCAATGTCATGGGCACCCATCTCGTCATTGCCGCCGCGCAGGCGGCCGGCGTCAGCCGGATCGTCTTCACCAGCACGACAGCACTGTACGGCCATGCAGTGAAAGAGGGCGCGTGCGCCTGGATCACCGAGGAAACGCCGCCGCAACCGCACACCATCTACCATCACACCAAGCTTGCCGCCGAGGCGCTGCTGGAAAATGCGGCCGACCGCGCGCTGCACGTCCGCGTCCTGCGCATGTCCAGGTGCTTTCCGGAGCAGGCCGACCGCATGGCGGCCTATCGGCTGCACCGCGGCATCGACGTCCGCGATGTGGCGGATGCGCATGTGGCAGCACTCGACAATGACGGACCTGCCTTTCAGCAGTTGATCATTTCAGGCGAGCCGGCCTTCCTGCCGACGGATTGCCGGCATCTGGCAAGCGACGCCGCCTCGGTTCTGCGTGAGCGGGCGACCAAGTTTTCCCAGGCCTTTGCCGAACGCGGCTGGTCGCTGCCGGCGTCGATCGACCGCATCTACGACCCGAGTGCTGCCATCGGTGCCCTCGGGTGGAAGCCTCGCTTCGGGTTCAAGGAGGTCCTCGCCCAGCTCGATCGCGGCAGTCTCGAGGTATTGCCGGTACGCAAAGCGGGCCCCCGACGCTTCGATTGACAGGCTGCCTTGCGCGCGCGGATGGGCGCGCAAGTGCTTTGGCCATCAGATGTGGTTGCCGCCAGGAAATTCCTCGGCCAATGCCTTGTACCAGTGGCCGCTCTTCTTGATCGTGCGCACTTGCGTTTCGTAGTCCACATGCACGATGCCGAAACGCATCCTGTAGCCTTCCGCCCACTCGAAATTGTCCATCAGGCTCCAGGCGAAATAACCGCGCATCGGATAGCCCTTGGCGATCAGATCTGCCGTCACCGATAGATGCTCGGCGAGGTAGTCGAGCCGCGGCTGGTCATCGACAGCACCGTTTTCGACACCCATGTTGTAGCAGGCGCCGTTCTCGGTGATGTAGCAATCGGGCAGGTCGTAGCGGGCATTCAGCGTTTCCACCAGCTGGCCGAGCGCAGGCGCATAGACCTCCCAGCCGATATCGGTCTTCACATCACTCACCGGCTTGGCGTTGATCGTCGCCGGATATTCGGCACCCGGTGTCGGGTCGTCGCTGACACGCATCGGCGTGTAGTAGTTGAGGCCCCACCAATCGAGCGGGCGCGAGATCGTTTCCATGTCACCGTCTTCAACCAGCGGCATGCGATGGCCAAGCGCGCTCATGAAGCTTTCGGGATACTTAGCCTTGAAGATCGGACCGAAGAAGACGCCATTGTGGAAGTCGAAGGCGCGCTCGGCGGCGGCCTTGTCGGCTTCAGCGTCGCTGCCGGGATAGACCGAGTGGGCATTGATGACGATGCCGGCAGGCAGGTTCGGCCGTTCCGAGCGGATGGCGTCGACACCGAGGCCATGCGCCAGGTTGGTGAAATGCAGCGCGTGCAGGGCCGCATCCATGTTGCGCTCACCCGGCGCGTGAATCCCATAGAGATGGCTGAGCCACACAGAGCACCACGGCTCGTTGAAGGTCGCGACCGCGTCGAGCCGGTCGCCGAGACGCGCAATCACCGTCTTGGCGTAACGCTGAAAAGCATAGGCCGTGGTGCGCGCAGTCCAGCCACCGTCGCCCATCAAGGCCAATGGCAGGTCCCAATGGTAAAGGGTCGCAAAGGCCTTGATGTTACGCGCCTTCAGGCCGTCGACGAGACGGTCGTAGAAGTCGAGGCCCTTCTCGTTGATCGGGCCGGTGCCGTCGGGAATGATGCGCGGCCAGGCGATCGAAAACCGATAGGCCTCGACGCCGAGGCTCTTGATGAGATCGAGATCATCGTCGAGCCTGTTGTAGTGATCGCAGGCGATATCGCCATTGTGCCGGCCGAAGACCCGGCCCGGCATGTTGGAGAAGGCATCCCAGATCGATGGCTTGCGCCCGTCCATCTTGGTGGCGCCCTCGATCTGGAAGGAGGCCGTCGCAACCCCGAACACGAAATCGCCCGGGAAACGCTGGGCAAGGTTTTTTGCTTCGATCATCAGCCTGTCTCGTCCTTTGCAGCGGCCCGCATCCGGCGGGCGGCCGCTTTCCTTGTGTATTTTCGTTCTTCTTGCGGGCCGGCCTAAAGCCGCACCGACAAAAGTCAACCCGCGAAAAAGGGCGAGGCCACACCCGCCCTTGCCCCACCGGCAAGCTTGTCGGCTACACCTTTACCCACGCGCCGTTTCGTTTTGACGACTGCACGCAGGCGTCGACGAAGGCCATGCCCTTCATACCGTCGTCGATGGTCGGATAGCTGACGGCGGGGTCGATGGCCTCGCCCTTGCGTTTGGCAAAGATGGCCCGTGCGGCTTCGGTGTAGATGTTGGCAAAGCCCTCGAGATAACCTTCGGGATGGCCCGAGGGAATGCGGCTGACGCGGGCGGCGGCCGGACCTGAGCCGGCGCCGGCGCGGGTGATCAGCCGCTTCGGCTCGCCGAACGGCGTGTACCAGAGATAGTTCGGGTCCTTCTGCGTCCATTCCAGTCCGCCCTTGGTGCCGTAGACCCGCACCATCAACCCGTTCTCATGGCCGGGCGCCACCTGGCTGCACCACAACAGCCCCTTGGCGCGCTGACCGTCCTTCGTCTTGAAGCGCATCATCACATGGGCATTGTCGTCGAGCTTGCGGCCGGCTACGAAACTGTCGAGATCGGCAGCGAGTTCTTCCAGCTCCAGCCCGGAGACAAAGGCGCCGAGATTATAGGCATGGGTGCCGATATCGCCGGTCGAACCGCCGGCGCCGGAGCGAGCCGGATCGGTGCGCCAGGCCGCCTGCTTCTGGCCCGACTGCTCGATATTCTCCGTCAGCCAGTCCTGCGGATATTCCATCTGCACCAGCCGGATGGCGCCGATGTCGCCGTTTTGAACCATCTCGCGCGCCTGGCGCACCATCGGATAGCCGGTGTAATTGTGGGTGAGCACGAACAGCGCATCGCTGTCGTCGGCCGCCTTCTTCAGCTTTTTGGCGTCTGATAGCGTCGAGGTCAGCGGCTTGTCGCAGATCACATGGATGCCCCGCTTCAGAAACTCTTTGGCCGCGGCATAGTGCACGTGGTTGGGAGTGACGATCGCCACCGCCTCGATGCCGTCCTTCAGCTTGGCCTCGCGGATCGCCATCTGCTTGAAGTCGGAATAGACCCGCGACGGATCGAGCCCGAGCTCGCGGCCGGAGCTTTCGGCCTTGTCCGGCGTCGACGACAAAGCGCCGGCCACCAGCTCGTAGTGATCGTCAAGCCGGGCGGCGATGCGGTGCACCGCGCCGATGAAGGCGCCCGAGCCGCCGCCGACCATGCCGAGCCGGATCCGCCGCTCGCGCTTCTCGCTCGTTCCTTCGATTGCCATCTTGTCTCTCCTCGTCTCGTTTCATTTCGTCGTGTTCTGTCGTGAGGCTGCCCTATTGTCGAGGCTGCCCCTCATCCGCCTGCCGGCACCTTCTCCCCGCCTGGCGGGGAGAAGGGACTTGCCGCACGCGCTCGAAACTATCGGTCCGGCGATCAGCCGCCAGCGCCAATCTGCATCCCGTTGTTCCCGCCTGGGCGGAACGAAGATCGATTGCGGCGGCCTCCGCTTACACGGCAGAACCGTTTGCCACGTCCCCTCGCCCCGCCTGCGGGGAGAGGGTTAGGGTGAGGGGCAGCGGCTGGGCGCTAAGGTCGCGTCAGGCTGGCTGCGGCAAACACAGCCGCCGCAACCAGCCTGCCACTGAACCTGTGGCTCTGCCTCAAATCCCCAGCAGCCGCCGGTTGGCGGCCTCGTCGGTGCCGCCGCCGGCAAAGTCGTCGAAGGCCTTTTCGGTGACGCGGATGATATGGTGCCTGACGAGCTCGGCGCCCTCGCGCGCGCCATCCTCCGGATGCTTCAGGCAGCACTCCCATTCCACCACAGCCCAGCCGGCAAAATCATTGGCCGCCATCTTGGAAAACACCGCGCCGAAATCGACCTGGCCGTCGCCAAGCGAGCGGAACCGTCCGGCCCGGTTGACCCAGCCCTGGTAGCCGCCATAGACGCCCTGCCGCCCGGTCGGGTTGAACTCGGCATCCTTGACGTGGAACATCCGGATGCGGTCCCTGTAGATGTCGATGTTGTCGAGATAGTCGAGGCATTGCAGCACATAGTGCGACGGGTCGTAGAGCATGTTGGCGCGGGCATGGTTGCCGGTGCGCTCGAGAAACATCTCGAAGGTGATACCGTCGTGCAGGTCCTCGCCCGGGTGGATCTCGTAGCAGATATCGACGCCGCAGTCCTCGGCATGGTCGAGGATCGGCCGCCAGCGCCGCGCCAGTTCGTCGAAGGCGGTCTCGACCAGGCCGGCCGGGCGCTGCGGCCAGGGATAGACGAACGGCCAGGCAAGCGCCCCGGAAAAGCTCGCCATCGCCTCGAGCCCCAAATTCTTCGAGGCCGTCAGCGCCAGCTTCACCTGCTCGACCGCCCATTGCTGCCGGGCTTGTGGATTGCCGCGCACTTCCGGCACGGCAAAGCCGTCGAACACCTCGTCATAGGCCGGATGGGTGGCGACCAGCTGGCCCTGCAGATGGGTCGACAATTCAGTGATCGCGACACCGTTGTCGCGGGCAATGCCTGAAAGCTCGTCGCAATAGGTTTTGGACGTCGCCGCCAGCTTCAGATCGATCAGCCGCGCATCCCAGCTCGGCACCTGCACGCCCTTGTAGCCGCAATCGGCCGCCCATTTCGTGATCGCCGCAAACGAGTTGAACGGTGCCGCATCCCCGGCAAACTGCGCAAGAAACAGCCCGGGGCCCTTGATCGTTTTCATCCCAACATCCTCCTGATGATATGGCTGCCGGCAGAGCCGGCCTGTTCGGCCAACGACAGGAAGAAGCGGAAGAAGGCTTCATTTTCGCTGCAGCTGAAGCACCTGAAACGTTGCAGGCGCCGAAGCTAACAGATTTTCTGTATGGAGCAACCGGCAGCGGACGAGATTTTCGAGAGATGTCTGTACTGCGTTTACAGGCGCCGAAATGCCAGTTCGGAAGCTGACTGCGGTGCGCCTCACCGGCACGATGGAGGTGCGAACGAAAGAACCGGCCGCAGCGGCGGCCGGTTCTTCAAGCGGGTTTGATGGGGCAGCCGCTCAGACGTAGCGGTTGACGACATTCTCCAGCAACTCCTGCTTGCCGGACTTCGGTTGCGGATTGAGGTCGGACTTCAGCACCCAGGCTTCGATCTCTTCCAGCGAGAAGCCGCCCTCGAGCATCTTCTTGGCCTCAGGCACCTGCCAACCGGCGTAACGCTGGTCGAGCGGCGCGGACAGTGCCTTGTCTTCGATCATCTGGGCAGCAGCCTTGAGGCCGCGGGCGCAGCAATCCATGCCGCCGATATGGCCGATCAGCAGGTCTTCCGGATCGAGCGATTGGCGACGCAGTTTCGCATCGAAGTTGGTGCCGCCGGACTTGAAGCCGCCGCCTGCCAGAACCTGGTAATAGGCGAGCGCCATTTCCGGCACGTTGTTGGGGAACTGGTCGGTGTCCCAGCCCGACTGGTAGTCGTTGCGGTTCATGTCGATCGAACCGAAAATGCCAAGCGCATTGGCAAGCGCCAGTTCGTGCTCGAAGGAATGGCCGGCGAGGATCGCGTGACCCTGCTCGATGTTGACCTGCACTTCCTTCTCCAGACCGTACTTCTTGAGGAAGCCGTAAACGGTGGCGACGTCGTAATCGTACTGGTGCTTGGTCGGCTCCTGCGGCTTCGGCTCGATCAGGATCGCGCCCTTGAAGCCGATCTTGTGCTTGTATTCGACCACCAGATTGACGAAGCGGCCGAGCTGGTCGAGCTCGCGCGAAAGATCGGTGTTGAGCAGCGTCTCATATCCCTCGCGTCCGCCCCACAGCACATAGTTCTCACCGCCGAGGCGCTGGGTCGCATCGAGGCAGGTCTTGACCGTCGCAGCCGCAAAGGCAAACACATCCGGATCCGGATTGGTGGCGGCACCCGACATGTAGCGGCGGTTGGAGAACAGATTGGCAGTCCCCCAGAGCAGCTTGACGCCGGTCTCCGACTGCTTCTTGGCGAAATAATCGACGATCTCGTTGAGGTTTTTGGTGTTCTCGACGAAGTTGCGCCCTTCCGGGCGGACGTCGGCGTCGTGGAAGCAGTAGTAGGGAACGCCGAGCAGCTGGAAGAACTCGAAGGCGACATCAGCCTTCAGCTTGGCCGCATCCATCGTGTCCTTGAACCAGGGGCGCTCGAACGTCTGGCCGCCAAAGGGGTCGCCGCCCGGCCAGACGAAGGTGTGCCAATAGGCAACCGCAAAACGCAGGTGATCTTCCATGCGCTTGCCGAAGACGACCTCGTCCTTGTTGTAGTGGCGGAAGGCGAGCGGATTGCTGCTCTCCGGTCCCTCATACTTGATTTTGGCGATATCGCCGAAAAATCCCGTGCTCACGGTGTGGCTCCTTTCAAGAGTGGTGTGCCGGCGTCGCCATGGCAAAACGACCGGCCATTACGTGGAAGGTAATTGGTTTCATTCCCTCGGCGGGCGATACCTTGGGCATCGAAACGCCAATCGAAGGAACATTGAGATGAACGACTTCAACCAGATCGCCGAAGCCTATATCGCCGCCTGGAATGCTGGGGCCGGCAGCCGCAACACGCTGATCGAACAGGCTTTTACCGCCGACGTCGCCTATCGCGACCCGATCATGCAGGGCGACGGACATGATGGCATCGGCGGCCTGATCGCAGGCGTTCAGGGCCAGTTTCCCGGTTTTCGTTTCACCCTCAAGGGCACGCCGGATGGCTTTGCCGACACGATCCGCTTCTCCTGGGCGCTTGGGCCTGATGGCGTCGAGTCCATCATCGAAGGCACCGACGTCGGCCTCATAGAAAACGGTCGACTGAAGCAGGTGACCGGCTTTATCGACAAGGTTCCGGCGCAATAGGCCCGGTCGATCGAAAGCAGCCATGGAAGGGCGCGGTTCGGTCACGTCGTCGCGCCCTTGATGGCCGGATAGAGGCGCCGATAGCGCTGGTAGGCCTCTTCGTAGGCTGCCACGAGTCCAACGTCCGGCGCGATCGTTTCGGCTGTTTTCGGTGCATGGCAGGTCGCAACCGGATCGGCACCGGTCGCCGCGATCAGCCCAAGGCGCGCAGCACCGAAGGCGGCGCCAAAATCACCGTCATCAGGCAGATCGACCGGCAGATCGAGCGCGGTTGCAATCGACTTCAGCCAATAGCGCGAACGCGAGCCGCCGCCGATCGCCGTCACCCGCGAAAGCGTCGTGCCGGCCGCACGGAGCGCCTCGAGGCTGTCACGGATGGCGAAGGAAACGCCTTCCATCACCGCCTGCGTCAGCGCCACGCGGCTGCTCTCGTGGCCGAGCCCTGCAAAAGCCCCGCGGATTGCGGCATCGTTATGGGGTGTGCGCTCGCCGGAGAGATAGGGAAGGAAGGTCACTCCACTCGGCGCCTTCAGCGTATCGCCGAGTTCCGCGCTGAGGTCGGCGGCGCTGCAACCGGCGATCCCCGAATACCAATTGAGCGCATCGGTCGCCGACAGGATGACGCCCATCTGATGCCAGGTGTTCGGCAAGGCATGGCAGAAGGCGTGAACGGCGCTTGCCGGGTTGGGCAGGTAGCTTGCATTGGCGGCAAACAGCACGCCCGACGTGCCGAGCGAAACGAAGGCATGGCCCTCGCCGACGGTGCCCATGCCGCAGGCGGACGCCGCATTGTCGCCCGCCCCGCCGGCAACGACGACGCCGGCATCCATGCCCCAGCGCGACGCCAGCTCGGATCTGAGCCCGCCCGCCCGTTCCGTGCCCTCGACGAGATCCGGCATCTGCCGTTCCTCCATGCCGGTGGCCGAAAGCAGGCTCTCCGACCAGCGGCGTTTACCGGTGTCGAGCCAGGCGGTGCCGGCCGAATCCGACATCTCCGACATATGCTCGCCGGTCAGCCACAGGCGCAGATAGTCCTTCGGCAGCAGCACCCACCGCACCTTTGCAAAGAGGTCCGGCTCGTTTTCACGCACCCAAACGAGTTTCGGCGCCGTGAAGCCGGGAAAGACGATGTTGCCGGTGATGGCGCGGAACTGAGGATCGGCGTCGAGTGCCGCCGCCTCGCGAAAACTGCGGGTGTCGTTCCAGAGGATGCAGGGCCGCAGCACCTTGTCGTCGGCATCGAGCAGCGTCGCGCCATGCATCTGGCCGGAAAGACCGATGCCGCGCACCGCCGCAAGCGCTTCCGGGTGTGCCGTCTTCAGGCCGGCAATTGCTTCTTCGGTGGCCTTGATCCAATCGGCCGGATCCTGCTCCGACCAGCCGGAGTGCGGCCGGGAAACGTCGAGCGCACCGGAGGCCGAGCCGACAATGCGCTGATTGTCGTCCATCAGCATCGCCTTGACGCCCGACGTGCCGAGATCCAGTCCGAGATACATGCATGCCTCCATTGAGCAATTCCAGGAACAGTGTTGAACGGCTTTCCGTCAGGAATTGTGTAAATTCAAAGTGTTACGCCGGTTCGACCGGCAGATTGTCTTTCAGGAAAATCTCGATGCGGATGCGCTCCTGCGCCTCGATCATCGAGAGCCCATCGGCGCGTGCCTTCAGCACGCGAATGGCGCTCCTGACCTCGTGACCGGCGTCCTGGTTGAGCAGTGCATCGATGGTGCCCGAGACCAGTGCGGCACGGCTGTACGGTGTCAGTTCGTGCGCGATCGCGCAGATCTCGGACTGCCGCCCGGCCTTTTCGAGCGCCGCGATCAGGCCGCGATTTCCGGCGCCGAGGCTGTAGATGCCGGTAAGGTTTGGATGTGCGGCCAGCAGGTCCTGGACCAGTTTTTCGACTTCGGACGGATCGTCGTGGCCCTCGACCACCGGCAGCAGCGGCCGCTTAGCGGCACCTTCATTGACGGCGGCGCTGAAGCCCTCAAGCCGATCCCGATGGTCTCGCACCAGCATCGAGCCGGCGACGATTGCGACATGCCCATCGCGGCCGCCGAGGAAACGCCGCATCAGGCTGCCGGCGGTGCGTCCGGCGGCAATATTGTCGACACCGGCGAAATGGTCGCGCTCGGAGCCGGTCAGGTCGGAGACGAGCGTGACGACGGCAATGCCGTCCTCGCAAAGCCTCCCGACGG
This sequence comes from Ensifer sp. 4252, assembly GCF_050434565.1. Classification (NCBI taxonomy): domain Bacteria; kingdom Pseudomonadati; phylum Pseudomonadota; class Alphaproteobacteria; order Hyphomicrobiales; family Rhizobiaceae; genus Ensifer; species Ensifer sp. 4252. Next base: position 80,519 of record NZ_JBNDIU010000003.1, on the reverse strand, counting down.
CCGCGACCACTTCCGGCGCTTCGACGGCAACGACGGCAACGCCGGCGGGCCTTAGTCGGCGCGCTGCGTCGAGCGCATCGGCCAGCGCCGACGCATCGAAGGCGGGAACGGTGAGAATGGTGATATCGGTTCGCTCGACAGCGGAGCGGGCTTTTGCGGACTGGACCTCGGCCTCGAGCCCGCGCATGAAGGCGTTTTCGCCCTCGGGCAAGATGAAGATCAGCGGATAGCTGCGGCTCTTGGCAAGATTGGCCGCCGCCACGTCCCTGATGTAACCGAGCGTCGCGATCGCCCGCTCGACCTTGTCGCGCGTGACCGTGCGCACACCCGGGCGATTGTTCAAAACCCGGTCGACGGTCGCAAGGCTGACGCCCGCTTCCGCAGCGATGTCGTGGACTGTAGGGCGCATCATTTCCTCCCGCAAACTGCCTTAGAGGAATTTTTGATGTACGTAAATCAAAAATGCGCAGGGGAAGATCGGCCGCTGTTTTCGCTGGCTAAAAACGCTTGCTGAACGTTTGCGTGAAAGCGACCTCGCCGCGGCCCTTCGCGGCTTCGCCAAGCACCACATCCATGAAGCCATCGGTCACCCGCACGAGCGCGAAGCCGCCCATATAGGCCGCCTTCGGCTTGAACAGATCCAGTCCTTCACGGCTGTAAATCATCGCGGTTTCGTGCTGGTGGCCGTGAAAGAGGCCAATGACATTGTAGCCCTTGATGGCATCGACGAGTGCCTGGCGCTGCTCAATGCTCCACCAGTGCGGCGGGCCGTCGCCCTGGTCGTCGAAGGTCCTGGCGGCAGCGTCCCAGACTTCGGTCGAGAAGGCGTCCCAGCCATAATGCTGGAACAGGATCACCGGCCGGCCGTCTCCGGCATAGGTTGCCAGATCCTGCTTCAGCCACGGCAGCGCATCGACCGCGCCCTTGCTGACGTCGCCGCCGAAGCGCTGGAGTTGAACGAGGTGCAGCCCGCCCCAATCCCAGGAATAGCAATCCGACAGCGGATCGTAATTCGTCACCGGCACCGGCGGCTTGTAGAACACCGTCTGCCGATGATTGAGCTCGACATAGTCGCGCAGTTCGCGGCGATACCAGTCGACATGCGGCGGCGGCCCGTCCTGGTCGAGGTCATGATTGCCGAGGCCGACATAGACGGGGAAGTACACGCGGTCAGCACCAGGCCCCTCCTGGTAACGGCTCGAAAACTGCTGCAGCTGTCGTCCCTCGCGCGGCTGGCGCACCTGTCCGCCGCCGTCATCAGTAACGTCGCCGCCGAGTACCAGCCCGAGCGGCCTGCCGATCCGCCTGCCGGTACTGCCGAGCCCGCTTGGCTGGCCCGCGACGATTTCCGGCCAATGCATCGCCGGCAAGGCATTGAGCGCCGCCACGTGACGAAGCAGGTTCTCGTCGGTCTTGCCTTCCGCCGCGCAGTTCGGCGCCAGTCCTTCGGTCGAGACGAGGCAGGCGTGGATATCGTTCGAAAACAGGAAAGTGGCATCTATGGGCGGGCCTCCGGCCGCCCGCATGGGCGGCGCCATCAGCGCCGCACCCATCCCGGCGGCACCGGCAAGGAAGAAACGTCTGGAGATGCCGAAGCGTTGGTATGCCCGCATGAACGCCCCCGTTTCCGACTCGGCCGTGCGCCGGATCGGCGATCAGGGTTCGGCCGGAAGCTGCTTTCCGGCCGGATTGTGCCGCAACACGAAGTGGACGTAAACCGTGTGGAGGGAGCTAGTGACCGCCGTCGCTTGGGCCTACACCTTGCGGTTTCTTGATCATCATCACACCCAGGATCAGCGACAGAAACAGCACCGTCAGGATGACGAAGATATCGCCGAACGACAGGATCATGGCCTGCTTCTGTGCCATCGCCGCAAGCTGCTTGATGGCGATCGTCGCACCGTCGAGACCATGGGCAGTAAAGTTGGCCGCCATGTTGTTGAACCGCTCCATCGCTTCCGGGTTGCCCCACTGGATATGTTCGGAGAGCCGGGCGTAGTGCAGGTCCTGGCGCTGGGTCAGGATGGTGTTGATCACTGCAAGGCCGACCGCGCCGCCGAGGTTGCGCGTCAGGTTGAACAGGCCGGATGCGCCGCGCATGCGCGCCGGCGGCATCGTGCCGAGCGCGATGTTGTTGATCGGCACCATGCACAGCATCAGCCCGACGCCACGCAGGATCTGCGGAATGAACAGCTCGTAGAAGTCCCAATCAGCCGTCAGATGCCCCATGATCCAGGTGCCGCTGGCAAAACTCGCAAAGCCGATGGTCATCAGCACCCGCGGATCGAGCTTGCCCGACAGGAAGCCGGCGACCGGGGCCGTCAAGAACATCGCCAGACCCGAGACGAACATCGTCTCGCCGATCATCAGCGAATCGTAGCCGCGGATGCGGCCGAGATAGAGCGGATAGAGATAGGTCAGCCCGTAGAGCCCGATGCCCATGACGAAGGAGAACATCGAGCCGAAGGCGAAGTTTCGGTTGGAAAACGCCCTGAGGTCGACCACCGGGAATTCCACCTTGAAGGCCCGGTAGAAGAAGATCACCGCGGCGACCACGGTGGCAACGGCGCCCATGACGATGTGATCGTCGTTGAACCAGTCGTTGGCGTTGCCTTCTTCCAGAACGTATTCGAGCGAACCGAGGAAAATCGCCATCGAGGCAAGTCCCCACCAGTCGAACTTCTTGAAGAGGCTCAATTCCGGCTTGTCGAAATCGATGAAGGTCCAGGTCAGCGTCGCGACGATGATGCCGGGAATGACGTTGACGAGAAACAGCCAATGCCAGGAGAAGGCGTGGCTGAGGTAACCGCCGACGGTCGGGCCGATGGTCGGAGCGAGCGTGGCGATCAGACCGATGATCGGCGAAACGATGTTGCGCTTCGACGGCGGGAAAATGGTGAAGGCGGCCGCAAAGACCGACGGGATCATGCCACCGCCGATAAAACCCTGGATCGCCCGGTAGACGATCATCTGGTCGATATTGGTGGCGGTCGCAGCGAGCGCGCTTGCCGCGGTGAAGCCCGCGGCCGATACCGAAAACAGCACGCGCGTCGAGACGATGCGCGCCAGCGTGCCCGAAAGCGGAATCATGATGACTTCGGCGATGAGGTAGGAGGTCTGCACCCAGCCGATTTCATCGGAGCCGGCCGAAAGGCCGGCCTGGATTTCGGCAAGCGACGCCGAAACGATCTGGATGTCGAGGATCGCCATGAACATGCCGACGACCATGGCGAAGAAGGCGATCAGCCTTCTCGGGTCCATATGTTCCTCGACCTTCGGTGCGGCCGCCGCTACCGAGCCTGCTGTTGCCGTTGCGGCCATCTGAGCCACTCCCTGCATGTAAAGGCGCGGGCGGCGCGTTCCATCGAACCCGCCGGCGCGTCAGGCCGGATTACTTCGTGGCGGCGACCTTGGTCTCGCCGGGCGCCGTGCGCGTGTCGACATCGACGACGACGCTCAAGCCTGCCCGCAGATGGCCTTCCGCCAGCACATCGGCCGGCAGCGTGATGCGCACCGGCACACGCTGGATCACCTTGGTGAAGTTGCCGGTGGCGTTTTCGGCCGGCAGCAGCGAGAACACCGAGCCGGACGCAGGCGAGATCGAGGCGACCGTGCCTTCGATCGCGTGCTCGTCATAGGCGTCGACGTGGACCTTGACCTTCGAGCCGGGGACCAGATGCGCGATCTGCGTCTCCTTGAAGTTGGCGTCGATATAGAGCTGATCGACCGGAACGAGCGCCGCCAGACGCTGGCCGGCAGAGACGAGGTCGCCGACCTGGACGGCGACGTTGCCGATGACGCCGTCATAGGGCGCCTTCAGCACCGTGAAGCCCAGGTCGCGGTTCGCCTTGTCACGGGCAAGTTCCAGCGAGCGGATCGTGCTTTCCGCCTCGGTGCGCTGTGCCGCCAGCACAGTGATATTGGCGTTCGCCGCAGCGATGTTGGCATCGGCACCGGCGAGGTTCGCACGGGCCTGATCCAGCGCCACGTCGGCATTGTCGCGGGAAGCAACGGTACCGACGTCCTTGGACTGGAGGTCGCTCGCGCGTTTCTGCGCGAGTTCGGCGCCGCGCACCGTTGCTTCGAGAGCGTTCTTCTGGGCTTCGGCCTGGGCAAGGCTCGCCTTTGCACCGGCGATCTGCGCGTCGAAGCGGCTGAGCGCCAGCTTCTGCGTGGCGATCTGGGCCTCGGTCTGCTCGGCGGCGATGCGGTAATCGCCATCATCAAGCGTGACGAGGGGATCGCCCGCCTTCACCTGCTGGTTGGCGACAACGTCGACCTTGGCGACGTAACCCGAGACCTTCGGGGAAATCGTGGCGATGTCGCCTTCGATATAGGCGTCATCGGTCGAAACCATGAAGCGGCCATTGGTCCACCAGTCATAGCCATACCAGCCGGCGGCGGCGAGCGCTGCGAGGCCGAGAACGGGCAAAATCGGGCTGCGCTTCTTCTTTTTCGGAGCGGCTTCGACAGCAGGCGCTTGCGTCGCAGCAGGCGCCTCGGCAGTCGCCTCCTTGGCCTCGGGCGCGGCCTCATGGGTCTGCGGAACTTCAAAATCCTCGCCGACAGGGCGAACGCGAGCGGCGCTGGACGTTTTGGATGCGGACATGGGCACCGGCCTGGTAAATGAGTGGTGAGTGAACTGAACCGTTCGGTTCGATCGGAAGCTTGACTTAGTCGCTTTGACGTCGCATATCAAGAGGAAATCGAACCACGCGGTTCGATGGACGAAATTTAATGCGAACGGGACGGGCACAGACGGCGATCATGGAACCAGCAAAGACCGGACAGAACGAGACCATCCAGCCTGATAACGGCGCGGACGAGCAGCTTTGTCCCGGCAGCGGACGCCATGCGGCGGGTGAAGATCCGGCCAAGCGCGAGCAGATTCTCGAGGGCGCGCGGCGCGCCTTCATGAACCAGGGCTTCGACGCCGCCAGCATGAACGACATCACCCGCGAGGCCGGCGTCTCGAAGGGTACGCTCTACGTCTATTTCGAGAACAAGGAAGACCTGTTCAAGGCGTTGATCATCCAGGGCAAGACCCGGGTGGTTCAGACTGCCAAGCATGCGCTCAACGATCATGACGATGTCGAGGAATCGCTTTTTGATTTCGGCGTGACGCTGACCACCAGCATGACCGCCGAGGAGACGATCCGGTCTATGCGCATGGTGATCGGCGTCATCGACCGCATGCCGCATCTGGCCGAACGGTTCTTCAGCGAGGCGCCGGAAAACGGCTACACCGTGCTTAAGGCCTATCTCGACCGGCAGGTTCCAGCGGGCATGCTCGACATCGACAATACCGAGATGGCCGCCCGGCAGTTCATCGAGATGGCGCAGGCCGGGCTGTTCAAGCACCGCCTTTTCGGCGGCATGTGTTCCGCGCCTCCGCGCGAGCAGATCGAGGGCACGGTTGCCGCAGCCGTGCGGGTCTTCATGGCCGCGTACGGACCGAAGAAGCAGACGGACTGAGCTGAGCTAACCTCAGCCGCCCGCCCGGCGACCTTCAATCCAGCAATTGCGATCAAGCACGCCTTGCGGCAAGACCCTATGAGCATGGGCTGTCTGCCACGGGAGTGAACATGAGTGCCATCGGAAGAGCGATCTGGTTCATCGAGAGCCATTTCGCCAGAGATATATCGCTGGAGGAGATCGCCGAGGCCGCCGGCCTTTCGCGCTTCCACCTGTCGCGCGTCTTCGGACTGGTGACGGGCCGCTCGATCAGCGTCTATATCCGCGGCCGGCGCCTGAGCGGCGCCGCGCAAAGCCTTGCCGATGGCTCCTCCAGCATTCTCGCGGTGGCCCTCGACGCGGGCTACGGCTCGCATGAGGCCTTCACCCGTGCCTTTCGCGAGCAGTTCGGCGTGACGCCGGAAACCGTGCGCAAGCAAGGGCACCTCAGCAACATCGAACTGACGGAGCCTATCAGAATGGACGACACCCGCCTTCTCAAACTGGATTCACCCCGCTTCGAAGACAGCCCGCCTTTGCTTCTGGCCGGCCTTGCCGAAACCTACGCCTATGGCCGCACCGAAGGCATTCCCTCGCTGTGGCAGCGTTTCAACGCCCACTTCGGCAACATCCCCGGACAGAAGGGCAACGTCGCCTACGGCGTCTGTAACCAGAACGACGGCGAGGCCGGAACGTTTCGCTATATGGCCGCAGCAGAAGTCGACGATACCGGCGCTTTGCCCACCGGCTTTACGAGCATAAAGCTACCGAAGCAGCGTTATGCCGTGTTCCTACACCGCGGCCATATCTCGTCGATCGCGACGACGGCGCACCATATCTTCGGTACCTGGCTGCCGGAGGCCGGCCTTCAGCACGGCGAAACGCCTGATCTCATCGAGCGCTACGACGAGCGTTTCGACCCGCATTCGGGCATGGGGGTCGTCGAAATATGGGTCCCGATCCAAGCGTAAACGGTAAAGCGCCGCCGCAAATGGCCGGCGGCGCTTGTCACTTTCGCGATGTTGCTTAAATACTGCCGCGATTCTTGCGCGACGACGCGCCACCGAAAAAGGAAAGATCGCCGATGCAGGATTTAATGCTGCTTGCCCAGGACCCAGCGGCCTGGGTCGCCCTCATAACACTGGTTGTCATGGAGGTGGTTCTCGGCATCGACAACCTGATCTTCATCTCCATCCTCACCAACAAGCTGCCGCTTGAGCACCGCGAAAAGGCCCGCCGCATCGGCATTACCCTGGCGCTCGTCATGCGCCTCGCGCTGCTCGGCACCGTCGCCTGGATCGTCAAGCTGACCACGCCGGTCTTCGAGGTCTTCGGACACGGCTTCTCCTGGAAGGACATGATCCTGATCGCCGGCGGTCTCTTCCTCGTCTGGAAGGCAACCAAGGAAATCCACCATAGCGTCGACCCCAGCGACCATGGCGAAGACTTCATCGCCTCTTCGGCGATCAACAGCTTCGCCGCCGCGATCGGCCAGATCCTGCTGCTCGACCTGGTCTTCTCGGTCGACAGCATCATCACCGCAGTCGGCATGACGCCGCATCTGCCGATCATGGTCATTGCTGTTATCGCCGCCGTCACGGTGATGCTCGTTGCCGCAACGCCGCTTGCCAACTTCATCGAGAAGAACCCGACGATCGTCATGCTGGCGCTCGCCTTCCTGTTGATGATCGGCACGACGCTGATCGCCGAAGGCATGGGCCTGCACGTGCCGAAGGGCTACATCTATGCCGCCATGGCCTTCTCGGCACTGGTCGAGGTTCTCAACATGGTGGCACGCAATGCGCGCCTGCGGAAAAAGGAAGCCGGCAAGCTGAACTGAGGTGTTGCCAAGCACAAAACCGGAAAGGCGGGGCCACGATGCCCCGCCTTTCTCGTTGTTCCGGAAAAAAGGCCTGCACCACGGGGGATGCAGGCCATCTTGCTGCGGGCGTTTGTGAGGACGCAAGCCGGATGGGTCAGGGAACTCGGCTGCCGTTTCTTTGGCCACGGGAACAGATCGGAAAAATTCCCGTGTTCTCTACCTCCGTCATGTCCGATTGGCACAGCCCGCGCCTCTCGAACCGATAACGCCTTATCCGGAAAATCGTTCCGGAGGGGTCAGGCATCGGGACGGTGCGCGATCTCCACGAGGATGTTGCCGGGAAGCAAAAATCAGTTCTTCTCCGCGTCCGGATCCACCTTCTGCAGCTCCTGCAGATAGGCGTCGAGACGATCGAACTTCTCCTCCCAGAAGCGACGGTAGCTGTCGAGCCAACTGTTGACGTCGCGCAAGGGGGCGGCTTCGAGCCGGCAAGGGCGCCATTGCGCCTCACGGCCGCGGCTGATCAGCCCGGCACGCTCGAGTACTTTCAGATGCTTGGAAACCGCCGGCAGGCTCATCTCGAACGGCTCCGCCAGTTCGCCGACCGAAGCCTCGCCGAGAGAGAGCCGGGCGAGAATAGCCCTGCGCGTGGGGTCGGCGAGGGCTGAGAGTGTGGTCGACAGGCGATCTTCCGGCATTTTCTAAAAAACCTTTCAGTTAAATAACCTTACGGTTCAATATAACCAGCCATCGGCAGTGTCAACAAAAACCGGCGTGATCCACTTTCCGTTGACACGCCCGGCGTTCTATGGTCTCACGCGAGCCGACTGGAATAGCCCGCCGATACCGCTGGTGCGGCACCCCTACGGGCCTTTCCTTCCCATAAAATGCGCGCCCGGCGGTCGGACTTGTCTTCCGGCAAGGGGCGAGAAGCACGTCAAACGGGCAAAGACCATGGCAGATTCAGCAGTTCGGGTACGCATCGCACCCTCCCCCACCGGCGAGCCGCATGTCGGCACCGCCTATATCGCACTGTTCAACTATCTCTTCGCAAAGAAGCACGGCGGCACCTTCATCCTTCGGATCGAGGATACCGATGCGACCCGCTCTACGCCGGAGTTCGAGCAGAAGGTGCTGGATGCGCTGAAATGGTGCGGGCTCGAATGGTCGGAAGGCCCTGACGTCGGCGGCCCCTATGGCCCCTACCGCCAGAGCGATCGCAAGGACATCTATCTCGACTACGTCCGCCAGATCGAGAACAACGGCCACGGCTTCCGCTGTTTCTGCACGCCCGAAAGGCTGGAGCAGATGCGCGAGGGCCAGCGCGCCGCCGGCAAGCAGCCGAAATATGACGGCCACTGCCTGAACCTGACCGCCGAAGAGGTGACCCGCCGCGTCGACGCCGGCGAGCCGCATGTCGTGCGCATGAAGATCCCGACCGAAGGCTCCTGCAAGTTCACCGACGGCGTCTACGGTGACGTCGAGATCCCGTGGGATTCGGTCGACATGCAGGTTCTGCTCAAGGCCGACGGCATGCCGACCTATCACATGGCGAACGTCGTCGACGACTATCTGATGAAGATCACCCACGTCGCGCGCGGCGAGGAGTGGCTGGCGTCGGTGCCCAAGCACATCCTGATCTATCAATATCTCGGTCTGACGCCGCCGGTGTTCATGCACCTGTCGCTGATGCGCAATGCCGACAAGTCGAAGCTGTCGAAGCGCAAGAACCCGACCTCGATCTCCTATTACTCGGCGCTCGGCTACCTGCCGGAAGCGCTGATGAACTTCCTCGGCCTGTTCTTCATCCAGATCGCCGAAGGCGAGGAACTGATGACGATGGCCGAACTTGCCGAAAAGTTCGACCCCGACAACCTGTCGAAGTCGGGCGCGATCTTCGACATCCAGAAGCTCGACTGGCTGAACGGCCGCTGGATCCGCGAGAAGCTGAGCGACGACGAATTCCTCGGCCGGGTGCTTGCCTGGGCGTCCGAAAACGATCGCCTCAAGCAGGGCCTGAAGCTGTCGCAGTCACGCATCTCCAAGCTCGGCGAACTGCCCGCACTTGCCGACTTCCTGTTGAAGTCCGACCTCGGTCTCGAGCCCGCGGCCTTCGCCAAGATCAAGTCGAGCCCGGAAGAACTGGTCGAGATCTTCAACACGGTGCAGCCGGATCTGGAAAAGATCCTCGAATGGAACAAGGAAACGATCGAAGCGGAACTGCGCGCGATCGCCGACCGCATGGGCAAGAAGCTCAAGGTCGTGCTGGCACCGCTGTTCGTGGCGGTTTCCGGCTCGTCCCGCTCCCTGCCGCTCTTCGACAGCATGGAACTGCTCGGCCGCTCGGTCGTGCGCCAGCGGTTGAAGGTTGCAGGTCAGGTCGCCGCCTCGATGGCCGGCAGCGGAAAGTAAGGACAGGACGATGAACGACAAGACCGAAGCAACAGCCCTCTCCTCCGACGTGACCGAAGTGCGCGCGCAGAAGCTGAAGCTGCTGCGCGAACAGATCGGTGACGTCTATCCGGCGCATTTCCACCGCACGATGACCAATGCCGAGCTTGCGGCAAAGTACGAGAACCTGGAGCTGGACACCGAGACGCAGGACGTCGTCACGGTTGCCGGCCGCGTCTACTCGTCGCGCAACTCCGGCATGTTCATGGACATCCATGACGCCTCCGGCAAGATCCAGATCTTCAGCCACAAGGACACCACGCCCGACGACGCACGCGCGTTGCTGCCGATGATCGACATCGGCGACATCATCGGCGTCACCGGTGTTGTGCGCCGCACCAAGCGCGGCGAGCTGACGATCAACGCGCAAGCGATCACCATGCTGACGAAGTCGCTGCTGCCGATGCCCGAGAAGTGGCATGGTCTCTCCGATATCGAGCTGCGCTACCGCAAGCGCCATCTCGACATCATGACCAACGAGGAATCGAAGCTCCGCTTCCAGCAGCGCAGCAAGATCGTCTCCGGCATCCGCCGCTTCATGGAAGACGACGGCTTCATGGAAGTCGAGACCCCGATGCTGCATTCGGTCTATGGTGGTGCCACGGCCGAGCCGTTCAAGACCCATCACAACACGCTGAAGCTCGACATGTACCTGCGCATCGCGCCGGAACTGTACCTGAAGCGCACGCTGGTATCGGGCCTGACCGACAAGGTGTTCGAGATCAACCGCAACTTCCGCAACGAAGGCGTGTCGACCCGGCACAATCCCGAGTTCACGATGATGGAGTGCTACTGGGCCTATGCCGACTACGAGGACATCATGGACCTCGTCGAGCGGCTGTTTACCAAGCTCGCTCTGTCGATCCACGGCTCGACAGAGTTCATGTTCGGCGACAAGGAAATCTCCTTCAAGGGACCGTTCCGCCGCGTGCCGATGCCGGATGCCGTCAAGGAAGCGACCGGCATCGATTTCCTGGCGATGAAGACCGACGAAGAAGCCCGCGCTGCCGCCAAGGCTGCCGGTTTCGAGGTCGAGAAGGACTGGACCTGGGGCGAGTGCCTCGCCTTCGTCTTCGAAGAGAAGGTCGAGCCGACACTGATCCAGCCGGCCCACGTCACGCATTTCCCGAAGGACATCTCGCCTTTCGCCAAGGAAGTGCCGGGCGAGCCGCGCCTCGTCGAGCGTTTCGAGACCTATTGCAACACCTGGGAACTCGGCAACGCCTTCTCCGAGCTCAACGATCCGGAAGAGCAGCGCGCCCGCATGGTCGAGCAGCTCGAGCAGGCGCATGCGCGCGGCGAGAAGGCCAAGCAGCTCGACGACGAGTTCCTTGACGCCATCGACCAGGGCATGCCGCCGGCAGGTGGCCTCGGCATCGGCGTCGATCGCCTGATCATGCTGCTCACCAACGCGCCGTCGATCCGCGACATCATCCTGTTCCCGGCGCGCCGCAACAAAGCCGACTGATCAAAGCCATATTGGCAACAAAACAAAGCCCGGCGCGATTGCGTCGGGCTTTTTTCGTTTCTAACAATGGATTGCCAGCGCCTTGTAGCGCCAACCGCGTGTCAGTGGCCGGCAGGCGCCTCGGCGCTCTCGACCTTTTGCTCCTGCGCTGCGGCTTCAGGCGCCGCCTCGCCCTCGACGGTGACGGCATTCGGATCGATGCAGGGCGAACGATCGTCCATGCCGGCCATCATGTCGCGGACATCACCCACCGAAAGATCGACCGTGTTGCCGTGGAAAAAGCCGGCTGAGTTTGCCTTGCCGTCATTATAGGACGCGCGGAAAGGTTCATCCATGCCACGCACGCTCTGCGGGCCTGGTGCGAACAGAACCTGCGCGCCAATTGCGGCGCCGCGAACCTCAGCCCGCACTTCCGGCCCGGCGGCATCGAGAACGACCACCTGGTAGAGATCGGCCTTTTCCGCCTTGGACAGGGCACCGACGACGCGAAGTGCCGTGCGCATGCGCGCTTCGCCACCGGCACGATCCGTCTTGATGTGCATGCGGACCCAGCGCTGACCGGGATGGCCGAGCTTGAGGGTCCTGACCAGCGTGCATTCGAGGCCCGAGGTGGCGGGCTTGGAGATCCGCTCCATCAATGCGTCGCGGCCGACATAGACGGCGGCAGCACCTGAGGCAGCCGACACGCCGAACGCCACGGCAAGGATGACGACCAGCCTCTTCGATGGGCGCAACTTGCCGAGAATAGCCTTCACGAGAATGGCTCCGCTGTCATTTCAGGAACTGCAACAAAAGCCCGAAGGCATCTTGCAAGGATAGGCGCTGCACCTTTCGGAAAGTTTAAGCGCAGCGCGCCATCGATGATCCGAAGAACGGGGGGAGAACGCCCAAAAGTCCTCATCGGCTTCGACGGTGCGACCGCTCACTTGGGATCGAAGGGTGATTGACTTTCGCGGGCATCTTGCCTCCATTGCGACCCGTCAAACGCAAGAAAAAGAAAAGAAGAACACATGCACAAGGTTATCTTTGATACGGATCCCGGCATCGACGATGCAATGGCCCTCCTCTTCCTCCACCGCCACCCGGATATCGACCTCATCGGCATCACCACCGTCTTCGGCAACGCCTCAGTCGAAACGACGACGCGCAATGCGCTGTTCCTGAAGCGCGAGTGGGGCATCAAGGCACCGGTCGCAAAGGGCCTCGACAAGACCTTCAATCCGGATCGGCCGCATGTCGGCTGGCCGACCTTCATCCATGGCGATGATGGCCTCGGCAACATCGACGTGCCCGAGACGATCGACCTGCCCGTCGATCCCCGTCCGGCGCACCGCTTCATCATCGACACCGTTCGCGCCAATCCCGGCGAAGTGACGCTGATTGCCGTCGGTCGCATGACCAACCTGGCATTGGCACTGCGCGAAGATCCGAACTTTGCGCCGCTGGTGCGCGAAGTCGTGATCATGGGCGGCGCTTTCGACGTCAACGGCAATATAACGCCGGCCGCCGAAGCCAACATCCATGGCGACCCGGAGGCAGCCGACGTCGTCATGACCGCTCCGTGGCCGGTCACCGTCGTCGGTCTCGACGTCACCACCAAGACCGTGATGACCAAGGCTCTGCTTGCCGACATCGCTACGCGCGGCGGAGCGCCGGCGCAGCTGCTCTCGGACATCTCGCAGTTCTACATCACCTTTTATGAGCAGCATGTGCCTGATGGCATGGTGGTGCATGACAGCTGCGCCTGCGCCTATGTCGTGGCGCCGGACCTGTTCAAGGTGCGCAGCGGCGTCATTCGCGTCGTCTGCGGCGGCATTGCCGATGGCCAGACGATCCAGAAGCCCGACAGCCGGATGTTCCCGCCGAGCCCATGGGACAATCTGCCGAGCCAGAAGGCCTGCATCGACATCGATGCAGCGAAAACGCTGAAGCTGATCGGCGACACGCTGGCGCTGCACGACTGATGCCACCGCGGACGGGCCGGCTTGTCCAACCGTTCGAAAAACTTTGCTGCGATAGCTGGCGGACATGCGTTCGCCGGCTATCTTTATGGCCATGAAACCCGACGCCCTGCTCTACCCCGCCCCGAAAGGTCTTTATTGCGAAATCGGGGATTTCTACATCGACCCGGTGCAGCCGGTCGATCGTGCACTGATCACCCATGGCCATTCCGACCACGCCCGTGCCGGCCATGGTCACGTACTCGCCACGCGCGAAACGCTCGATATCATGCGCATCCGCTACGGCGATGGTTTCTGCGGCACCAGCCAGGCCGTTGCCCTGGGCGAGACGATGGTGGTCAACGGCGTGGAGGTGCGTTTTCACCCCGCGGGCCATGTGCTTGGCTCGGCGCAGATTTCGGTAATGGCCAAGGGCACGCGCATCGTCGTCTCGGGCGATTACAAACGACGCCGCGACCCGACCTGCCCGTCGTTCGAACCGGTCCCATGCGACGTCTTCATCACCGAGGCGACATTCGGCCTGCCGGTCTTCCACCATCCGGACGACCGCACCGAGATGCAGAAGCTGCTGACGTCGCTAAAGCAGTTTCCCGAGCGTACGCATGTCGTCGGCGCCTATGCACTCGGCAAGGCGCAGAGGGTGATCGCCCTTCTGCGTGAGCAGGGCTACGATGAGCCGATCTATATCCACGGCGCCCTGCAGAAGCTCTGCGACTACTATCGCAGCGAAGGCATAGATCTCGGTGAAATCCGCCCGGCGACGCTTGCCGCCGACGAGAAGCAGGATTTTTCCGGCACCGTCGTCATCGGCCCGCCCGCGGCCTTCGCCGACCGCTGGGCGCGGCGCTTCGTCGATCCGCTGGCGATCTTCGCCTCGGGCTGGATGATGATCAGGCAACGGGCCAAGCAACGCGGCGTGGAGCTGCCGCTGGTGATCTCCGACCATTGCGACTGGCCCGAACTGACCCAAACGATCCGTGAGATCGGCCCGGCGGAAGTCTGGGTCACCCATGGCCGCGAGGAGGCGCTGGTGCGCTGGTGCGAACTCGAGGGCATCGCCGCACGGCCGCTGCATCTCGTCGGCTATGACGACGAGGGGGAGTGAGGATGAAGGCCTTCGCCGAGCTGCTCGACCGCCTCGTGCTCACCCCGCAGCGCAACGCCAAGATCCGGCTGCTGGCGGATTATTTCCGCACCGCGCCCGATCCGGACCGCGGTTATGCGCTCGCGGCGATCGCCGGCACGCTGTCGCTTGCGACGGTCAAGCCGGCGATGATCCGCGACCTTCTGCTCGAGCGCATGGACGAGGTGCTGTTCCGCTATTCCTACGATTATGTCGGCGATCTCGCGGAGACGGTGTCGCTGGTCTGGGAGCCGCCTGTCGGCGTGGTGCCGGACGATATTCCGCTCGGCGACGCGATCGAAAAGCTGCAGGCGACCGGCCGTGCCAATGTGCGCAGCGTCGTTCGCGACATGCTCGACCGGCTCGACACTTCGGCGCGCTTCGCCTTCCTGAAACTCGTGACCGGCGGCCTGCGCATCGGCGTCTCCGCCAAGCTCGCAAAGCAGGCGCTGGCCGAGATGGGCGGCAAGGACGTCAGCGAAATCGAAACCCTCTGGCACGGCCTCGCGCCTCCCTACCTGCCGCTCTTCCAATGGCTGGCGGGAGAGGCGGAAAAGCCGGTGCTCTCGACGCCTGCCGTCTTCCATTCGGTGATGCTCGCCACCCCGGTCGGCGAAGGCGACCTCGATGGGCTCGACCCGAAGGATTTTGCCGCCGAGTGGAAGTGGGACGGCATCCGCGTGCAACTCGCCAATATCGGCGGCACCAGACGGCTCTACTCACGCAGCGGCGACGAAATCTCCGGCGCTTTCCCTGATGTGCTGGAGGCGGCCGACGTCCCGGGCATCATCGACGGCGAACTTCTGGTCGGCGGCACCGCCCGCACCAACCGTGCCACCCGGACCTTTTCCGACCTGCAGCAACGGCTCAACCGCAAGACCGTCAGCCGCAAGATGCTGGACGAATACCCGGCCTTCATCCGCGCCTACGACGTGCTCTTTTCGGGCGAAACCGACGTCCGGGCGGAAGGTTTTCTCGCTCGGCGGGCGATCTTGAGCGACCTTGTCGAACGGGCCTCGCCGCAGCATTTCGACCTGTCGCCGCTCGTGCCGTTTTCCTCCTGGGACGAACTCGACCAACTCCGGTCCGACCCGCCCGACCCCGTCATCGAAGGCATCATGCTGAAACGGCTGGATTCGCCCTATACCGCCGGCCGCGCCAAGGGTCCGTGGTTCAAATGGAAGCGCGCCCCCTATAATGTCGATGCGGTGCTGATGTATGCGCAGCGCGGTCACGGCAAGCGCTCAAGCTACTACTCCGATTTCACCTTCGGCGTCTGGACTGAGATCGACGGCGCGGAAATGCTGGTGCCGGTGGGCAAGGCCTATTTCGGCTTCACCGATGCCGAATTGGAAACTCTCGACCGCTTCGTCCGGGACAATACCACCGAGCGCTTCGGCCCGGTACGCGCCGTGCGGGCCGAGCCCGATTTCGGCTTCGTCGTCGAGGTCGCCTTCGAGGGCATCAACCGCTCGACCCGGCACAAGTCGGGCGTTGCCATGCGCTTCCCGCGTATCGCGCGGCTGCGGCAGGACAAGCTGCCGCATGAGGCCGACCGCCTGGAGACCTTGCAGGCGATGATCGAGAGCAAATCGTGATCCATCGCGGGGAACCGGCCCGCCCAGCCTGCGTTAGAGCTATTCGAACGCACGTAAGGAGATGCGACATGCCTGCAAAATCCAAGGCGCAACAGAAGGCGGCCGGCGCAGCGCTCGCCGCCAAACGCGGAGACATGAAGAAATCCGAACTCAAGGGCGCGTCACGCGAAATGGAAAAATCCATGACCGAAGGCGAACTTGAAGAACTTGCGGAAACCAAGCGCAAGAAACTGCCCGAGCGGAAGACGGCAAAATGACCTCGGGCAAGCATAAAAGCCGGAACTAAAACAATAATTGTTAATACCAATTTGGGATCATCCCGGTCGTTTCGTATCATTCGCACGCCACCGGGGTGATCTTGTGCCTGCCAGACATGCCTTCCACCTCGGGAAGAAGAAACTCTCCAGGGTTCTGACGCCGAACTACCTTCCCGCGATTATCGCCTCGTTCGTTGTTCTCGTGGCCGGCATCCTCGCAGACAATCAGAACCAGGTGGTCTCCGAGGCGCGCGTGCGTTCCCAGGTCGCCGACGAACTCAATCCGATCCGGTCCAAACTCGAAGCCAGCATCAACGGCAATATCCAGCTCGTACGGGGCCTGATCGGCACCATCGTTACCGAACCGGGCATGGATCAGGAGCGTTTCGCCGCGCTTTCCCGCAGCATCTTCACCGAACGCTCCCAGCTTCGCAGCATTGCCGCAGCGCCCAACCTCATCGTGCGCATGGCCTATCCCTTGCAGGGCAACGAAAAAGCGATAGGGCTCGACTATCGCAAGAACGATGCGCAGCGCGCCGCGGTCATGAAGGTCAAGGACACGGGCAAGATGGTGCTCGCCGGTCCGGTGGATCTCGTCCAGGGCGGGCGCGGACTGATCGGCCGGTTCCCGGTGTCGATCGATGCCGGTGGCGGCAGCAACCGTTTCTGGGGCATCGTTTCCGCCGTCATCGATGTCGATCGCCTCTACAATGACAGTGGCCTCCGCTCTTCCAAGCTGGGCATCGATATCGCCATCACCGGCCGAGACGGGACGGGCAGCGGCGGAACGGCCTTCTTCGGCGACCCCGTGGTTTTTGATCAAGCACCGGTCGAGATGACCGTCCGGCTTCCCGGCGGCTCCTGGCACATCGCCGCCGTTCCCAAGGGTGGCTGGCCGCACACCCCGCGCAATGCGTGGCTGATCCGCGCCCTGATCGTTGCCGGCGGCCTGATGATCATCCTGCCGATGCTGCTGACGGGCCGTTTGATGAGCGAGCGCCAGAACAACATTCGCGCTCTCAGACAGAGCAAGGCGCAATTGCAGGAGCTGTCGCACCGCCTGAAGATCGCGCTCGACAGTTCGCAGATCGGCATCTGGGAGCTCGACATCGCCAGCGGCAAGCTGCTCTGGGACGAGCGGATGAAGGAGCTCTACGGAAAGACCGGATCGGTGCGCAAGGCCTATGACGACTGGAAAACGACTTTGCATCCCGACGACATTGACCGGGCAGAAGAGGAGTTCGCCGAAGCCCTTGCGTCGGGCAGCGCCTATAATTCCGAGTTCCGAATCCGGCTACCGGACGACACCATCCGGCATATCCGCGCTATCGGCTCGACCTATGACGGCGCCGACGGGCGCAAGAAGATCGTCGGCGTCAACTGGGACGTGACCGCCGACATCAAGACCCGCGCAACCCTGTCGGAAGCCAAGCGCCAGGCCGAGGCGCACAGCGCCGAACTGGAGGCCGCGCGCCACCGCATGGAGTTCAATGCCCTGCACGACCCCTTGACCGGCTTGCCGAACCGGCGCTTCCTCGACCAGGTGCTTGCAGACAGAAGTCATCACTTCGATGCCGAGGCGAGGCTCAGCATCTTTCATATGGATCTCGACCGCTTCAAGCAGATCAACGACACGCTCGGGCATGCGGCCGGCGACGAAATCCTGCGCCATGCGGCCGAACTTCTGCGCACCAACGCCAAGGAGAAGGACTTCGTTGCCCGCATCGGCGGCGACGAATTCGTCATCGTCCGCCCGGAGGATAGCGCCGAACCCGACGCGCGGCTGGCAGCATGCATTATCGAGGCAATGAGCGTTCCGGTTCGCTACAAGGACCAGGAGTGCCGCATCGGCGTCAGCATCGGCATCGCAGCCCAGTCCAAACCGACCGACGACCTGGCGCAAATCCTCGTCAATGCCGACATCGCCCTTTACGAGGCCAAGCGCCGCGGCCGCAACCGGCATGAAATCTTCACCGGCGACCTGAAGACTGCCGTGTTCAAGACCAAGCAGACCGCCGACGAGATCCTTCGCGGTCTGGAGCACAAGGAATTCATCGCGCATTTCCAGCCGCAGTTCTGCCCGAACAGCCTGGAAGTCATCGGTGTCGAGGCGCTCGCGCGTTGGGACCACCCGACCAAGGGCTTGCTGGGTCCGCACACCTTTCTCAAGACCGCCGAAGACATCAACGTCGTCGCCTCCATCGACCAGGTGATCCTGGAGCAGGCGCTGTTCCAGATCTATCGCTGGGAAGCCAACGGCATCCGCATCCCGAAGGTCTCGGTCAACCTCTCCTATGCCCGCCTGCACGACGAGGGCCTGATCGGTCGTCTCGAACAGTTGCAGATCCCGCGCGGCCGCCTGTCCTTCGAGCTTCTGGAATCGATCTCCTTCGATGAGAGCGACGTCACCGTGCTGTCCAACATTCGCCGGATCAAGGAACTCGGCATCGATATCGAGATCGACGATTTCGGCACCGGCTATGCCTCGATCCTCAGCCTGTTGAAGCTCACTCCGCGGCGGCTGAAGATCGATCGCCAGCTGATTCTGCCGATCCTGAACTCGCCGGCCGAAAAGCGCCTCGTCGAATCGATTATCGATATCGGCACTTCGCTCGGCATCGAGGTGATCGCCGAGGGCGTCGAAACGCTCGAGCACGCCCGCATTCTGCAGGAACTCGGCTGCCACGGCCTTCAGGGCTATGCCTTTGCCCGGCCGATGAGCGCCAACGATCTTGCCGCCTTCGTTTTCGAGCGCAGGTGGCAGGCCGCCTGACGTCGCCTTCGGTCGGCTGCGACAGTTCGGCGCGCACTTGAGCTGGCCAAAAATGACGCGATCTCACATTTTTCCCGCCATCAAGGCTTGGCAGCCCACGGGAAAATCGTCATAAAAACATACGGCTGTTACCGCTATGCGGACCATGACGGCGTCGTCTGCGACCGTTGCATTCGCGATGGTTCTTGAGGGGCTTCGGCACCCAATCTCCAATATGCCCAAGAGAAGGGAACGGTACGATCGAATACGCGGGGAAATTGCTTTCTGTCTTCATCCTAGCCCCGTTTGCGGGAAGCCTCATTGCAATCTTCTTTCCGTCCGATCAACGCGGCGCAACGGCCTGGTTCGCAGGCGCGATCGCGCTTCTCTGTTTCCTCGTTGCAGCCTGCCTCTACCCCTTCGTCACCTCGGGCGGCGTTCTGCGCTATGAACTTGCCTGGATGCCCGAGCTCGGCCTCAACTTCACCTTGAGAATGGACGGCTTTGCCTGGCTGTTCACGGTGCTGGTGACCGCGATCGGCGTGCTCGTCGTGCTCTACGCGCGCTACTACATGGCGGCAGAGGATCCGGTCCCGCGCTTCTTTGCGCTGTTCCTCGCCTTCATGGGATCGATGCTCGGCGTTGTGCTCTCCGGCAATCTGATCCTGCTTGCAGTCTTCTGGGAGTTGACGAGCATCGTCTCCTTCCTGCTGATCGGCTATTGGCACCACAATGCCCACGCCCGCGACGGCGCGCGCATGGCGCTGACGATGACCGGTATGGGCGGGCTCTGCATGCTTGTCGGTCTGCTGATCATGGGCCGCGTTGTCGGCAGCTACGACCTTGACGTCGTGCTCGCCTCCGGCGACACGATCCGCAATCACCCGCTCTATGTCACGATGCTGGTCCTGATCCTGCTCGGGGCCTTGACCAAGAGCGCGCAGTTCCCGTTTCATTTCTGGCTGCCGCACGCGATGGCAGCACCAACCCCTGTCTCGGCCTATCTGCATTCGGCGACCATGGTGAAAGCGGGCGTGTTCCTGCTCGTGCGGTTCTGGCCGGTTATGGCCGGCACCGAGGCCTGGTTCTGGATCGTCGGATTGGCCGGCCTGACGACACTGCTTCTCGGCGCCTATTTCGCCATCTTCCAGCAGGACCTGAAGGGGCTTCTGGCCTATTCGACCATCAGCCACCTCGGACTGATCACGGTGCTGCTCAGCCTCGGCAGTCCGCTGGCCGCGGTCGCCGCCGTCTTCCACATCGTCAATCACGCGACCTTCAAGGCATCGCTGTTCATGGCGGCCGGCATCATCGACCATGAGACCGGAACGCGCGACATGCGCAAGCTCGGCGGGCTCATACGCTACATGCCGGGAACCGCCATGCTCGCCATGGTCGCGAGCGCAGCGATGGCCGGCGTGCCGCTGTTGAACGGCTTCATCTCGAAGGAGATGTTCTTCGCCGAGGCGATCGAGACGCATCAGGCCAACCTGCTCGATACGATTACGCCCTATGTCGCCACGCTCGCCGGCATGTTCGCGGTGACCTATTCGCTGCGCTTCATCCACAGCGTCTTCTTCGGCAAGACCCCGAACGATCTGCCCAAGATCCCGCATGAGCCGCCGCGCTGGATGCGGGCGCCGATCGAGTTCCTCGTGCTCGCCTGCCTCGTCGTCGGCATCATCCCTGCGATTACCATCGGCCCGTTCCTGCACACCGCCGTCGTGTCGATCCTCGGTGCCAGCACCCCGCAGTACAGCCTCTCGGTCTGGCACGGCTGGAACCTGCCCCTGATCATGAGCTTCGTGGCGCTTCTCGGCGGCATCGGCCTTTATTTCCTGATGCGCAACTATCTGGCGACCAGCACCGAAGGGCCGCCGGTCTTCCGCCTGCTGCACGGCCAGCGCATCTTCGAGCGGGTGCTGGTGACCCTGTCGTGGAAGTGGGCGCGTTCGCTCGAGCAGAAGCTCGGCACGCGCCGGCTGCAGCCGCAGATGCGGTTCCTGGTCTTCGTCGCGATCGTCGCCGGCGCCCTGCCGCTTCTCATCAATCACTTCGAACTGCCGCCACTTCTCGTGCGCGGCATCGATCCGGCCTTCGCCCTGCTCTGGGCGATCGGCATCGCCTGCGCCGTAGGGGCTGCCTACCAGGCGAAGTTCCACCGTCTCGCTGCCCTCGTGCTTCTCGGCGGTGCCGGCCTCGTTACCTGCATCACCTTCGTCTGGCTGTCGGCCCCCGACCTTGCCGTTACCCAGCTCCTCGTCGAGATCGTCACGACGGTACTGATCCTGCTCGGCCTGCGCTGGCTGCCCAAGCGCATCGAGGACACGCAGGAATCCGAATTGCTGTCACTGCGCGTTCGCCTGCGGCGCCTGCGCGACTTCGTGCTGGCCATCGTGGCAGGCGGCGGCGTAGCGCTGATCGCTTACACGGTCATGACGCGCCCGATGCCGGAGACCATCGCCAGCTACTTCCTCGAGCGCGCCTACAAGGAAGGCGGCGGCACCAATGTCGTCAACGTCATCCTCGTCGACTTCCGCGGCTTCGACACGCTCGGCGAGATCGCCGTGCTGGCAATCGTGGCCCTGACCGTTTTTGCGCTGCTGCTCCGCTTCCGTCCGCAGGCCGACAGCCTGGAGGCGCCGGAACAGCAGCAGGTCCAGAATGCCTTCGACGACGACCACCCCGATCGCGCCAAGGGCGACAGCGTCGCCGAGTATCTGTTCGTTCCATCGGTAATCATGCGATGGATGTTCCCGGTCAGCGGCATGCTGGCCGCCTATCTCTTCCTGCGCGGCCATGACCTGCCGGGTGGCGGTTTTGCGGCCGGCATCGCCATGTCGATCGGCTTCATCCTGCAATACATGTCCGGCGGCACCCGTTGGGTCGAGGAGCGGTTGCGCATTCATCCGCTGCGCTGGATGAGCATCGGCATCATCGTCGCAGCGGCAACCGGCATCGGTTCGTGGCTGTTCGGTTATCCGTTCCTGACCTCGCACGCGCAATATGCCACCCTGCCGATCGTCGGGAAATTCCCGCTGGCAAGCGCGATCTTCTTCGACCTCGGCGTCTTCTCGCTGGTGGTCGGGGCGACCGTGCTCATCCTGATCGCGCTTGCCCACCAGTCGATCCGCGCACCGCGGGCCCATGCCCGTGCCGCCCTTCGCGCCGGAAAGGAGGCAAAATAATGGAGATCATCCTGTCTGCCGCCATCGGCGTTCTCACCGCCTCGGGGGTCTATCTTCTGCTCCGGCCGCGCACCTATCAGGTGATCATCGGCCTGTCGCTGCTCTCCTATGCCGTCAATCTCTTCATCTTCAGCATGGGACGGCTGCGCGTGAACGCACCCCCCATCCTCGAGCCCGGCGGCGTCGGCGATCTCTCGCGCTACACCGATCCAGTGCCGCAGGCGTTGGTGCTGACCGCGATCGTCATCGGCTTTGCCATGACGGCGCTCTTCCTCGTCGTGTTGCTCGCCTCGCGCGGCTTCACCGGCACCGACCATGTCGACGGGAGGGAGCAGCGCAGTGACTGATTGGCTGCACCACCTGATGATCCTGCCGATCCTGCTGCCGCTGATGGTCGGCGCGGCGATGATCCCGATCGACGAGCGCAACCGCATGGTCAAGGGCGTGATGGGCTTCGTCTCGACGCTCGCCCTCTTCGTGCTCTCCATGGTGCTGATGCGCGCTAGCGCCTCGACCGAAGGCTTCCTTGCCGGTACCAGCGTCTACCAGCTCGGCAACTGGCCGGCGCCGTTCGGCATCGTCTTGGTGCTCGACCGGCTCTCGGCGCTGATGCTCTGCCTGACGAGCGGCCTGGCGCTCGCCGCCCAGGTCTATTCGATCGCCCGCTGGCACACCGCCGGCCATCACTTCCATTCGCTGTTCCAGCTTCTGATCGCCGGCCTCAATGGTTCGTTCCTGACCGGCGACCTGTTCAATCTCTTCGTCTTCTTCGAGATCATGCTGGCGGCATCTTATGGCCTGCTGCTGCACGGCTCCGGCCCGCTGCGCGTCAAGGCCGGCCTGCACTACGTCGCGATCAACCTTGCCGCCTCGTCGCTGTTCCTGATCGGCGTCAGCCTGATCTATGGCGCGACCGGCACGCTCAATATGGCCGACCTCGCCGTCAAGCTCGCGAGCATTTCGCCGGAAAACCGGCAGATGGTCGAAGTGGGCGCCGGCATCCTCGGCGTCGCCTTCCTGGTCAAGGCCGGCATGTGGCCGTTGAGCTTCTGGCTGCCGACCGCCTATTCGGCGGCGACCCCACCGGTCGCCGCCGTCTTTGCGGTGCTGACGAAGGTCGGCATTTACGTCATCCTGCGTCTGTCGCTGCTCGTCTTCGGCGCCAATGCCGGAGTGTCCGCCGGCTTCGGCCAGACGCTGCTGGTGGTCGGCGGCATGCTGACGATCGCCTTCGGCGCGATCGGCGTGCTGGCTTCGCAGGCGATGGCCCGGCTTGCCGCCTATTCGGTGCTCGTCTCCTCGGGCACCCTGATGGCGGCGATCGGCCTCGGGCACTCCAGCATGATTGCCGGAGCGCTGTTTTATCTCGTCAGCTCGACGCTGACGATCTCGGCCTTCTTCCTGCTGATCGAACTGGTGGAGCGCGGCCGCGACGCCGGCGCCGACGTTCTGGCGGTGACGATGGAGGCCTATGGCGACGCTGACGAGGACGAGGAACCGGAGGAGGCGGGTGCCGCCATTCCCGGCACCATGGCCGTGCTCGGCCTCTGCTTCTGCCTCTGCGCGTTGCTGCTTGCAGGCCTGCCACCGCTCTCCGGCTTCGTCGCCAAGTTCGCGATCCTGAGCGGTCTCTTCGGCCTCTCCGGCCCCGAGGCGGCTCCGGCGATATCGGCGGCCGACTGGACCTATGTGACATTGCTGATCCTGTCCGGCCTCTCCGCCATGATCGCCATGAACCGTGTCGGCATCCGCACCTTCTGGGCCTCGATCGAAAACACCGTACCGCGGGTCTTCGTCATCGAGATTGCCCCTGTCGTGGTGCTGCTCGGCGCCTGCATCTTCCTGAGCCTGCAGGCAGGCCCGACGATGCACTACATGCAGGCGACGGCGGACTCCCTACTCGATCCTTCTGGCTATACCCAGCGCGTCCTCACGGCGCCGCGTGTGGGAGGGCAGTAGCCGATGCGCACCTGGTTCCCCTACCCGCTGCTGTCCGTCGGCCTGCTGATCATCTGGATGCTGCTGAACCAGTCGGTTGCTCCCGGCACCATCGTCATGGGCACGATCCTCGGCGTGGCGCTCGCCTGGGTGACGCTGAAGCTCCATCCGGCCCGCTCGCATCCGCGCCGGATGCTGCTGATGCTGCGCTTCGGCGCCAGCGTGTTCGTCGACGTCATCCGCTCCAACATCGCAGTGGCGCTCGTCATCCTGCGCGTCGGCCGCCGGGCGCCGAATTCCGGCTTTCTGACCGTGGACATCGACATCGAGGACGAAAACGCGCTTGCCCTCCTCGCTTGCATCATGACCGCGACACCCGGCACTGCGTGGCTTGAATATGATCGCGGCCGGAAATCGCTGCTCTTCCACGTGCTCGACATGGAGAACGAGGAGGTCTGGATACAGACGGTGAAGCGCTACGAGGCCGGTTTGAAGGAGATGTTCAGATGACGGAGCTGGCAATCATCTGGTCGATCCTCGCAGCCCAGATCATGATCGGGCTGGCGATGGCATTCGCGCTCTACCGCATGGTCAAGGGACCGCGGGCGCAGGACCGCATCCTCGGTCTCGATACGCTCTACATCAACGCCATGCTGATGCTGCTCACCTTCGGCATCCGCACCGCCAACAGCATCTATTTCGAGTCCGCACTGATCGTCGCGCTGATCGGCTTTGTCTCGTCGATCGCCTTCGGCAAGTTCCTGATGCGTGGGGAGGTGATCGAATGAGCCATCTGACCGACCTTCCGACCTGGGCCGCCATTGTCGTCTGCGGGCTCGTTCTGCTCGGCGCGGCGATTGCGCTGATCGGCTCGCTGGGCCTGCTCAGGCTGCCGGATTTCTACACCCGGCTGCATGCGCCGACGCTTGCTACCAGCGGCGGCGTCATCCTGATCTGCACCGCCTCGATCGTCTGCTTTGCCGTGCTGCAGAGCCGCTGGGTGTTCCACGAAGTCCTGATCATCGTCTTCGTCATCATGACCACGCCGGTCACGCTGATGCTGCTCGGCCAGGCCGCACTCTACCGCGACCGTGTCGAGGAACGCCGCGGCGTCCCGCGGAAGCAGAAACCGCTTCCCGTACAGCCCCCCGAAGAGACCAAAGAATAGATTTACTCGCGCCCGCGAAAACGGCGCTGATAGGCGGGGTCGTAGAGCGAGCTTTCGCGGAAATCCGAGGCTTCCAGCCCGGGACCAACGAAGATCAGCGCTGTGCGCTCGATCGGCTCCTCCGCCACCTTGGCGGCGATCGTGCCGAGCGTGCCACGCACCACCCGTTCATCCGGCCACGACGCCTTGACGACGATCGCCACCGGGCATTCGGCGCCATAGAGCGGCGTGAGTTCTTCGACGACCTGATCGAGCGCATGGATGGCGAGATGGATGGCGAGCGTCGAGCCGGTTGCGCCGAAGCCCGCCAGCGTCTCGGTGTTGGGCATCGGCGAAGCGCGACCGGAAACCCGCGTCAGCACCAGGCTCTGGGCGACCGCCGGAATGGTCAGCTCGCGACCGAGCGCTGCAGCAGCTGCCGCGAAGGATGGGACGCCGGGCGTCATGGTGTAGCCAATCCCTTGTTTCTCCAGTCGGCGAATCTGTTCGGCAACTGCACTCCAGACCGACAGATCGCCGGAATGCAGTCGGGCGACATCTTCGCCGGCTTCCGCCGCGCGCAAATATTCCGCCTCGATCTCGTCGAGCGACATGGGCGCCGTATCGACGATGCGGGCGCCGGGCGGGCAATATTGTAGCAGCTCGGGTGAGACGATCGAGCCGGCATAAAGGCAGACCGGGCAGCGCCCGATCAGGTCGCGGCCGCGAACCGTGATCAGATCCGCAGCTCCGGGGCCTGCGCCGATAAAGTGTA
Organism: Ensifer sp. 4252; assembly: GCF_050434565.1. NCBI lineage: Bacteria > Pseudomonadati > Pseudomonadota > Alphaproteobacteria > Hyphomicrobiales > Rhizobiaceae > Ensifer > Ensifer sp. 4252. The sequence goes on along the minus strand of NZ_JBNDIU010000003.1, from coordinate 54,585 downwards.
CCGTCATATGTCTCTCCGAAAGTTCCAGGCGCTGTTCACGGAAGTTCGAAACCGCCCCATTCTCTTTGTCTCATCCAAATCCGGCCGGAGGATTACTCCGCCTTTTCCGGAATTGCTCTAGGTCTTCGTCCACGACCATTGCGTCACCGGCATCGCCGGCCGCCAGCCGGTCATGCCGCCGATCGGAAGCGCCCGGGCGATATCGATGCGGATCAGCGATCCGCCGAGCTGCGCGTGGCGTTGAAGCAGCACCGCCTCCATCTCGGTCGTCACGGCATTGGCGACCAGCCGACCGCCATCGCCAAGCGCTGCAACTGCAGCATCCATGACGCCCGGCTCGCTGCCGCCGCCGCCGATGAATATTGCATCGGGACGAGAAAGGCCGGAAAGCGCTGCCGGCGCCTTGCCCTGGACGACCATCAGGCCAGGCACGCCGAACGCCTCGGCATTGCGGCCGACGCGGACCGCCCGCTCGGGCGAGGCCTCGATGGCGATCGCCCGCATGGCCGGATCGGCCAGCATCCATTCGATACCGATCGAGCCGGAACCGGCGCCGATATCCCAGAGCAGTTCGCCCTTGCGCGGCGCCAGCGCCGAGAGCGTCAGCGCCCGCACTTCCCGCTTGGTGATCTGGCCGTCGTGCTCGAACAGTAAATCATCGCGCCCGGCCGAAAGCGGCAGCACCCGGCCGCCCTTATCGGCCGCCACTTCGATCGCGCAGACGTTGAGCGGATGGACCAGGCCCAGCATGAAGCGAGCGGCAATCTGCGTCGTCACGCGTTCGCCGGCACCGCCAAGCGCCTCCAGAACGGTCAGCCGCGACTGTCCGAAACCGCTTTCCGTCAAAAGCTCGGCGAGCGCCTTCGGCCCGGCGCCATCCGACGTCAGCGCAAGCACCCTGTTGCCCGGCTGCAGATGCGGTCGCACCAGGTCGATCGGTCGACCGTGGAGTGACACGAGCGTCGCCTCCTGCAACGCCCACCCGAGCCGCGAGGCGGCAAGGCTGAAGGAGGAAGGGGCGGGAAGCGTGCGGATCTCAGGCGCGGCAACACGGCGCGCAAGTGTGGCGCCCACACCGAAGAAGAACGGATCGCCCGAGGCAAGCACCACGACCGGGCTGCCGCGTCGCGCAACGATCTCCTCGACCGAGCGGCCGAACGGGCTCTGCCAGACACGGCCCTCGCCCTTGATCAGGGAATGGGTGAGCTCCATGTGGCGAGCGCCGCCATAGACCACCGGCGCGGCGGCAATCAGCCGCTTGGCCTCGTCGCCGAGACCGGCTACACCATCCTCGCCTATGCCGATGATGGTCAACCAGGGGGAGATGATGGCCGGATCGCTGTTCGACACCTCAGCCATGGAAAAACCTCGCATTTTGATTCTTGGCGGGACGACCGAGGCCCGCGAACTGGCATCTCGCCTTGCCGGCGACATGCGTTACGAAACCGTGATCTCGCTTGCCGGCCGCACGGCGGATCCGCGCCCGCAACCGGTCAAGACCCGGATCGGCGGTTTTGGCGGCGCCGAAGGGCTCTCTGCCTTCCTCGTTGCCGAAGAGGTTGCGCTGGTCGTCGACGCGACGCATCCCTTCGCCGCCAGGATTTCTCACAACGCCGCCGCGGCGGCAAATGCCGCGCGGGTGCGCCTTTTGGCCCTTCGCCGCCCGGAGTGGCAGGCGGAAGCCGGCGACACCTGGACCTGCGTCGGCAGCGTCGCAGAAGCGGTCACCGCCCTCGGCAATCTCCCGCGCCGCGTCTTTCTCGCCATCGGCCGGCAGGAAGCCTTTCATTTCGAGGCGGCGCCCCAGCACAGCTACGTCATCCGCAGCGTCGATCCGGTGACCCCACCGTTGAAGCTGCCCGATGCGACGGCGATCCTTGCCACCGGCCCATTTGCCGAAGCCGACGAGATCGAGCTGCTGAAGGCCCACCGTATCGACGTCATCGTCGCCAAGAACAGCGGCGGGGCCGCGACCTATGGAAAGATCGCGGCTGCCCGCAAACTGGGGATCGCGGTGATCATGGTCGAGCGCCGCAAGCCCGCCGACGTGCCCTCGGTCGGCGACTGCGACGCAGCGCTCGAACGCATCGATCACTGGTTGTCTCCTGCGTAAAAGCGCGGCGTATAGACCAGATCCGGCTTGCCCTCGCGCGCAACGATGCGCGTTTCCGGCGAGCCGATAATGACGCAGGTCGCCATGTCGGCGCGGCTGGCATCGGCCTCGCCGAGCGGCATCACTGCAATGCGCTCGTCCGGCCGGCCGGCAGCGCGACCGAAGATCACGGGCACCGATGCCGGCAAGACGCCGCGCAGGATCTCGAATGCCTCGCCGAGCTGCCAGGGCCGCGCCTTGCTGATCGGATTGTAGAGCGCGATCACCAGCCCCGCTTCCGCAGTGAGCTTCAGCCGCTTGGTGATGACCTCCCAGGGCTTCAGGTTGTCGGAGAGCGAGATCGCGCAGAAATCATGACCAAGCGGCGCGCCGATGCGCGCGGCAACGGCCAGCATCGCGGTCACGCCAGGGGTCACGACAAGATCGACGGACTTCCATTCCGCCGGTCCCTTGTCGATCGCTTCGCAGACGGCAGCCGCCATGGCAAAGACGCCGGGGTCGCCGCCCGATACCATGCAGACCTTGGCGCCGGCGGCCGCGCGCGTCAGCGCTGCCTGCGCACGATCGAGCTCCTCGCGATTGTCGGAGGCGATGCGGATCTGGTCGGGCCTGAGGTTCAGGCGGTCGAGATAGGGGAAGTAGCCGAAGAACTCCTCCGCCTTTGAGACCGCCTCAGCGGTCTCCGGCGTCATCTGCGCGGCACTGCCGGGACCGGTGCCGACGACATAGAGCGTGCCGCTCATGGCCTGTCCTTCCATCCTGGAACGAGCACCAGCGAGAAGTAGGGCGCCTCGTCATCGGGCTTTTCCGCAAGGGCTGTCATCGCCGCGTTCTTCATCGTGCCGCGCTCGACATAGACGGCCTGGTCGAGCCGGCCGGAGGCGGCAAGCGCCCGGCGGATCTTCGGCAGGTTGCGCCCAACCTTCATGATGACGGCGGCCTCGGTATCCGCAAGGCGTCGTCCGAGTTCGCCTTCCGCCATGGTGCCCGGCAGGACCGACAGGACGTCGTCGCCCTGGACCAGCGGCAGGCCGGCAAGCGACCAGCAGCCGGACATGGCGGTGATACCAGGGATGACTTCGACCGCGAACCGCCCGGCAAGCCGCACATGCAGATGCATGTAGGAACCGTAGAACAGCGGATCGCCCTCGCTCAGCACCGCAACGGTTCGCCCGGCCTCGAGATGCCTGGCGACCGCATCGGCGGAGGCGTTGTAGAAATCGGTGATCTGGCTCTTGTAGGCGCCGTCGTCTTTGTCGATCTCCGTGGTCACGGGATAGTAGAGCGGCAGCTCGACCAGACCAGGCTTCAACAGTCCCTCGACAACCGCGCGGCCATTGCCGCTGCGGCCCGCCTTGGCGAAATAGGCAAGCACGTCCGCCTCGCCCAGCGCCTTCACCGCCTTGACCGTCAAAAGCTCCGGATCGCCGGGGCCCGTGCCGACGCCGATCAACCGGCCCTTGGCCGCCCCGCTCACAGGCCCGGCCTCGCGAGCGAATTGAGCGCGGCGGCCGTCATGGCGCTGCCGCCAAGGCGACCGCGCACGATGGCGAACGGCACGCCATAGGAATTCTCGGCCAGGGCATCCTTCGATTCCGCCGCGCCGACGAAACCGACCGGCATGCCAATGATCGCTGCCGGCTTCGGCGCGCCGTCCCGCAGCATTTCCAGCAGATAGAAAAGTGCCGTCGGCGCATTGCCGATCGCAACGACGGCACCGGCCATATGCTCGCCCCAGAGCTTCAGCGCCGCAGCCGAGCGCGTGTTGCCGATTTCGGCCGCCAGGTCTGCCGTGCGCGGATCGCGAAGGGTGCATATCACCTCGTTGCCGGCGGGTAGACGCGCGCGCGTCACGCCGCGCGCCACCATCTCGGCGTCGCAGAGGATCGGCGCGCCGTTCTTCAGGGCGCCGCGGGCAGCGGTGACGAAATCGGGAGAGAACACGAATTGCTTCGACGCCTCGACCAGGCCGCAGGCATGCACCATGCGCACCGCGAGGTCGGCTTCCTCCTCGGAGAAGGCGGAAAGATCGGCTTCTGCCCGAATGATGGCGAAGGAACGCTCATAGATGGCGTTGCCATCCCGGATGTAATCATACTCAGGCATTTCTATCCCTGTTCGAACGCAGCCGAGACGCGCGCGGCACCCAGCCGTGTAAGACAGGACCGCGCCGATTCGCCAGCGTCTTTGTTTTCCCGCACCAGCTTGGCCAGCCGTTCCAGCGCGGATTTCATTCCATTTTCATCGGTGTAGGCATTCGCGCCATCCTTCGCCGCCCCATTTACGACAAGCGCATATCCTGATGGCGCACCCACCAGCGTCAACGCCGACGCCTTGGGGCGGGCGCAGCCCTTGAGGCAGCCGGAGAGGTGCACGGTCAGCGAGCCGTCGAAGAGATCCGGCACCGTTTCCACCCATAACCGCGCCATCGCCTTGGTGTCCATCCATGCGGATGCGCAGCCGGTGCTGCCTGCGCAGGTAGCTATGTGGTTGCGCGGATCGTCGGGTGCGATCCTTAACCCCTGCGCTAAGGCCAGGCGCTGGACGATTGCTGCCGCCTCGCGCTCAAGGCCCAGCAGGAAGAAGCCGTGGCTGGGCGCGAGTCGGATTTCTCGTGCGCCAAGCTCGCCTGCTTGCCGAAGAAAGCTGATGAGGCTTATCGCATCGATCTGGGCAAAGGCGAGCCCGAGGCCAAGGGCGGCACCGGTCGAACCGAGATCGTGGATGCCGACGACCGGAGACGCCGGCGTCGAAGCCGGAGCGACCTCGATACGGTCGGCGCCGGGCGGACAGAGCGCGCGTATCGCATCGATGTCGAGGTCCCTTCCTCGCGCCGCTGGCCCGATGTCGGTCAGCGCTTCAAGAATCCGGATAACGACCGGCACGACAGTCTCGGTTCGAAGCGCGCAAACGGGCTTCGCCGTCGCAGTTGTCCCGGCAAGGGAGAGGTTCCACCAGATACCCTCGCCCCGGCCGGCAGCTTGCAGGCGAAGATCAGTGATCGTATCGCCGAGGTGGAAGCGACCGCCGCCATCGACGATGATGGCAAGCTTCGGCGCCAGCTTCAAAGCGGCCCCTTGTGCGGCGATCGCTTGCCGCAACGCAGCGGCGAGGATCCGAGGGTCGGCGATTTCTTCAGGGTCTATGCCGGCAAGCGGCGGTGTCTCGATCGCCACACCATCCGGAACCACAATTGCGGCTTCGCCGATCGCCTCGGCAAGCCCGGGAACGGTCGACGCCGTCAGCCCGCGGACCTGCAGGTTGCCGCGGGCGGTAATCTCCAGGACGCCGTTGCCGAAATGCCGGGCGGCTTCGGCGACGGCCGAGAACTGCGAAACCGTCAGGCTGCCGTCGAGCGGCCGCAGACGCACCAGCAGGCCATCGCCGGTCGGCATCGGTGCTGCAAGCGACGGGCAGGCGCCCCGACGCATCGAGGCGGCATCCGTCGTTTCCGGTGTCGGCGCGGCGCAACTGGTCATCGGCTTGTCTCGATTGCTCCTGGCGGTTGCCCTCTGGTTGGCCCCTTTTTCACCAGACGCTATAGCACAGTCGCCGACGTTGAGAGAGATCAAAGACGGACGGGAAAAGCCCCGGAGAAAGCAGGCGCAATGGAGCCTATTCCTCGAAATCGGCACCCTTGCGCAAGAGGTAGATATCCATGATCCACCCCATGCGCTCGCGCGCCTGTGCCCGCGTCGCCAGGATCTCGTCCTTGACGTCGGCAAGGCGACCGGAGATGACGATTTCGTCAGCCGTTCCCAGATAGGCGCCCCAATAGATCTCGGCATCGGGATCCTCGATCCGCTGGAAAGCCTGCTCGCCATCGAGCATGACGACCGACGTCTGGCTGCGCTCGGGAAAACTTTCGGAAAGACGGCGCCCGGTGGTGATCTCGACCGGCTTGCCGACGAGGTTCAGCGGAATGCGATGACTGGCGCAAAGCGCCTGCAGGCTGGTGATGCCGGGCATGACGTCGTAGTCGAACGCGACCTTGGCGCGCGCCTTCACCCGCTCGACGATGCGGATGGTGCTGTCATAGAGCATCGGGTCGCCCCAGACGAGAAAGGCGCCCGTTCCATCTTCCGTCAGTTCGCTGCCGATCAAGCGCTCGTAGATCTCGGCGATGCGGCCGTGCCAGTCGTCGACGCTGCCGTCATAGCTGACGCCCTCAGTCCGCCGAACCGGCACGGCGAATTCGACTGTGCGGCTGTCGGCGCGTGTGACGTAGCGCGCGCAGATCTCGCGGCGCACCTCCGCAAGTTCGGTCTTCTTCTCGCCCTTGGTCGGGATGAACAGCACGTCGGCGCGGTTGAGCGCCTTGATCGCCTGTACGGTCATATGCTCGGGATTGCCGGAGCCGATGCCGATGATCAGAAGTTTTCGCACGCGCGCCCCTGCCATTGTTCAAAGTGTTACAGCGACCGTTGCGCGCCCGAAAAGGCGCCCGGCGCTTTCGTGTCTTTGGCGGATTGCCGATTGAGACACAAGACCCGCCGGCGACAGCGATGCGGCCGGCAACGTCATCGTATGTGGGGGGCGCTCACGGCGCCTCCGGATTTTCCGGCAGCGTCCAGTCGATCGGCTCAAAACCTTTCGAGGCAAGGAATTCATTGGCCTGGGAGAAATGCCGGCAGCCGAGAAAGCCGGAATGCGCCGAGAGCGGCGAGGGATGGGGCGCCCGCAGCACGAGATGGCGCGAGCGGTCGACGAAGGCGGCCTTCTTCTGCGCGTAGGAACCCCACAGCAGAAACACCACCGGGTGGTCGGCCTCGTTGACGGCGCGGATGATCGCATCGGTAAAGCGTTCCCATCCTCGTCCCTGGTGCGACGCCGCCTGCCCGCGCTCGACCGTCAGCACGCTGTTGAGCAACAGCACCCCCTGTTTCGCCCAGCTTTCGAGAAAGCCGTGACGGGCCGGCGCGATCCCGAGGTCGGTCTTCAATTCCTTGTAGATGTTGACGAGCGAAGGCGGTGTGCGCACACCCGGCCGCACGCTGAAGCAGAGCCCGTGCGCCTGGCCGTCGCCGTGATAGGGATCTTGGCCCAAGATGACGACGCGCACCTTGTCGAGCGGCGTCAGGTCGAGCGCCCGAAAATACTCCGGCCCCCGCGGAAAGATCTGCCGTCCTTCGTTGCGCGCCCCGACCAGGAACTGCTTGAGTTCGCCCATATACGGGCTGGAAAATTCTGGCTCCAATGCCGCCTTCCAGCTCTCTTCGAGCTTGACTGCCGTTTCCATCACGCCTCCAGTCCGTTTCATCCGCTTGCCGCCCCGGAATTAAGGCCGATCGCACGCAGCCGCAAGCAGCAATCGCGCGACGAGCAGCGTGTTTCACGGCTTTTAATACCGCTTTCCAACAGCATTGTATTTCCATGGATACAACGCTAATCAGGAGGAGATATCGTTATATCCTGAAAAATATCACGAACTTGATGGAGGTAAGAATGATGATGCAACGCAGACAATGGCTGAAGGGGCTGGTGCTGGCTCTCGGTGTCGCCTGGACCGGCGCAACTTGGGCGCCGAGCGCCGCCATGGCCGAGGACAAAGTAACGGTCTTTGCCGCCGCGAGCCTCAAGAATGCGCTCGATGCGATCAATGCCGAGTGGCAGAAGGAAAGCGGTAAGGAAACGACCGTTTCCTATGCGGCCAGCTCCGCGCTCGCCAAGCAGGTGGAACAGGGCGCACCGGCTGACGTGTTCATCTCCGCCGATCTCGCCTGGATGGACTATCTCGCTGAGAAGAAGCTGATCAAGGACGACACCCGCTCCGATCTGCTCGGCAACCGCATCGTTCTCGTCTCGGGCAAGGCGGACGCACAGCCGGTCGAGATCAAGCAGGGCTTCGATCTGGCAACGCTTATCGGCGACGGTCGCCTGGCGATGGGTGCGGTCGATTCCGTGCCGGCCGGCAAATACGGCAAGGCAGCACTTGAAAAGCTTGGCGTCTGGTCGAGTGTGGAACAGAAGGTTGCGGGCGCTGAAAGCGTGCGCGCGGCACTGCTGCTCGTTTCGCGTGGCGAGGCGCCCTATGGCATCGTCTACCAGACCGACGCTGCGGCCGATCCAGGCGTCAAGGTCGTCGGAACCTTCCCCGAGGACAGCCATCCGCCGATCATCTATCCGATCGCAATCACCACGGACAGCAAGGACGCCGACGCGGCCGCCTATGTCGACTTCATCAAGTCGGGCAAGGCAGCATCACTCTTCGAAAAGCAGGGCTTCACCGTCCTGAAATAACGGATGCTTCGCCTGTCCAGAAACAGGCGAAGCATCTATCGTTCCCCCGCGCCGTACCGACAACACGCGGCGCGGGACAATTCGACCGGGAGTGGCACGACTTTGGATTGGTTGGAGTTGAGCGGCGCGGAATGGACGGCGGTCCTGTTGAGCCTGCGCGTGGCGACGGTGGCGATGATCTGCAGCCTGCCGTTTGCGCTTGGGGTCGCCATGCTGCTCGCGCGCGGGCGTTTCTGGGGCAAGACCGTGCTGAACGGCCTCGTTCACATGCCTCTGATCCTGCCGCCGGTCGTCACCGGCTTTCTTCTCCTGCTGCTGTTCGGCCGCCGAGGACCGATCGGCGCGTTTCTCGCCGAAAATTTCGGCCTGGTCTTTTCCTTCCGCTGGACCGGTGCGGCCCTTGCCTCCGCTGTCATGGCCTTCCCGCTGATGGTGCGCAGCATCCGGCTGTCGATCGAGGCGGTCGACCGCAAGCTCGAGGATGCCGCAACCACGCTCGGTGCCGGGCCTATCTCGGTGTTCTTCACCATCACCCTGCCGCTTATCCTCCCTGGCATCATCGCCGGCATGATCCTCGCTTTCGCCAAAGCGATGGGCGAATTCGGCGCGACCATCACCTTCGTCTCCAACATTCCTGGCGAAACACAGACGCTGTCGTCTGCGATCTACACCTTTACCCAAGTGCCAGGCGGCGATGCCGGTGCCATGCGCCTGACGATCATTTCGATCGTCATTTCCATGGCGGCGCTGATGCTGTCGGAGCTGCTGGCAAACGCTGCCGCCAAGCGGACGGTTGCCGCATGAGCCTTCTCGTCGAAGCCCGCCATCGGCTCGGAGATTTCTCCGTCGACGCCACCTTCACTTCCGACGGCGGCGTCACTGCGCTGTTCGGCCGCTCGGGCTCGGGCAAGACCTCACTGATCAACATCATCGCCGGCCTGATGAAGCCGCAAAGCGGACGCGTGGTGCTCGACGGCGACATCATCGCCGACAGCGAGCGCCGGATCTTCACGCCCGTGCATCGCCGACGCTTCGGCTATGTCTTTCAGGAAGCCCGCCTGTTCCCGCATTTAAGCGTCAGCAGCAACCTTGCCTATGGCCGCTGGTTTGCCGGCAGTTCCGGAAAGGCCGCCGACATGGAACGCGTCGTCGACATGCTCGGCATCGGTCATCTGCTCGAGCGCAATCCGGCAGCCCTGTCGGGTGGCGAACGGCAACGGGTCGCCATTGGCCGCGCCCTGCTGGCCGCGCCGCGTCTGTTGCTGATGGATGAGCCGCTTGCCGCACTCGACGATGCCCGCAAGGCCGAGATCCTGCCCTATCTCGAACGGTTGCGCGACGATGCCGGCATCCCGATCGTCTATGTCAGCCATTCCGTCAGCGAGGTCGCGCGTCTGGCACAACGGGTCGTGGTGCTGGAGGACGGCCGGGTGAAGGCCTCGGGCGCTGCCGCCGAAGTGTTGAGCGCCCCGGAGGCGGCACTGGCAACCGGGCGGCGCGAAGCGGGCGTGTTGCTCGAAGGCGTGGTCGAGATGCATGACGCCACACACGACCTGACGACCGTCCGCGTTGGCGAACGGCTTATCCGCGTGCAAAGGATCGACGTGGCGCAGGGACACACGCTGCGCCTGCATATTGCCGCCCGCGACGTCATGCTGGCAACGGTTCGCCCTGAGGGCATCAGCGCTCTCAACGTGCTGGAGGGAACGATCGTCGATCTGACGGCGGGCGAAAATGGCAGTGTCGACGTGCGGGTGGATTGCGGCGGCGCGACGATCGCCGCGCGCATCACGACATTCTCGCGCGATGCGCTTCAGTTATCGCCGGGAAAGCCGGTGCACGTGATCATCAAGTCCGTGGCGATCGATCATTGAGCTGCCCGGCTGTCGGTTGATCCGGATCGCGGACGGCTTCCAGCCAGGCAAGGTCGTCGGCGATCGCCGCCCTCGCCTTTGCCTCCATCTCGCGATAGCGACGGATCAGTGTTTCGCCGAAAGGCGTCAGCACCGCTCCGCCACCCTGTTTGCCCCCGCGCTGGCTCTCGACCGACGGTTCCCGGAACATCCGGTTCAGCGCATCGACCAGCAGCCAAGCCCGACGGTAGGACATGTCCATGGCGCGACCGGCAGCCGAGATCGATCCGGTCTCGCGGATGTGTTCCAGCAGCATGATCTTGCCGCGCCCGAGCCGGTCCTCGGGCGGGAAGTCGATACGCAGGATGGGGCGAAGGTCGTCAGGTCGGTCATTCATGCGGGAAACATAGAAGCTTGCGCGGCAAATCGAAAGACTACCCACCCAGGCCGAACCGATTTCGCGCCATCCGATCCACGCAAGCTAGTAATGATCAGAAAGCTAGAATCCGGGCCTTGATCTGGCAGCGCCGGCATGCACCGATGGCGCGTCCGCAACACCCCGTCCGAAAGTCTATCCCCATGCCCGGTCCTGCTCTCGATGCCGTCGAAACCGATCAGATCCTGCCGGCGAGAGCCGATGTCGTCATCGTCGGCGGCGGCATCATCGGTGTCAGCACCGCGCTGTTTCTCGCAGAACGCGGTATTGACGTCGTGGTCTGCGAGAAAGGCATGCCGGGGGCGGAGCAATCGAGCCGCAACTGGGGTTGGGTGCGCGTCATGGGGCGCGACGAACGGGAGATACCGCTCGCGATCGAAGCGCTGAAGATCTGGGATACGCTCGATGCCCGCGTCGGTGGCGAAACTGGCTTCCGCCGCAACGGCATCCTCTACATCTCGGAAAATGATACCGACGTCGCCAACCGTGATGCCTGGCTTGCCATGGCAAAGCCCTATGGCGTCGACAGCCGGCAGATCGGGGCCGGAGACACCGAGGCACTGATGACAGGCGCCGCCATCCGCTACAAAGGCGCGCTGCATACGCCCAGCGACGGCAGGGCCGAACCGCAAAAAGCGGTACCGGCGATCGTTGCCGGAGCCAGGCGCGCGGGCGCACGCATCTTTACCGGCTGCGGCGTGCGTGGCATCGAGAGACAAGCGGGGCGCATCAGCGCCGTCGTCACAGAAAAGGGTCGGATCGAAACCGCGACCGTGGTCGTTGCCGGTGGCGCCTGGTCGCGGCTGTTCCTCAAGGGGCTCGGCATCCGGCTGCCGCAACTGAAAGTGCGCAACACGGTACTGAGAACCAGTGCGGTATCGGGTGGCCCCGAGGGTGCGGGAGCAACGGGCACCTACGCCTATCGCAAACGCCTCGACGGCGGCTACACAATTGCCGACGGTGGCGCCAACCTGCATCCGGTGGTGCCTGATAGTTTCGCCTTCTTCCGCGATTTTCAGCCGGCGCGAAAGGCCGAGGGCGACTCCGTTCAGGTCGGCCTCAGCGCCCAGAGCTGGCGCGAGCTTTTTGAGATCGGCGCAGTCCGGCTCGATCGCCCGGGCTCCTTCGAGCGCCATCGGGCGCTGGATCCGCAACCCGACCAGCACTCGGCGCTGCGCGCGTTCGATGAAGCAAAGAAGGCGCTGCCATCCCTTCGCGAGGCTCGGGTACAACAGGTCTGGGCCGGCCTGATCGACGTCACGCCCGACGCCGTGCCGGTGATTTCGATCGTCGAAAGCTTGCCCGGCCTGGTCGTTGCGACAGGGTTTTCCGGCCATGGCTTCGGCATCGGCCCGGGCGCCGGACATCTGGTCGCCGACCTCGTCACCGGCCAAAAGCCGATCGTCGACCCCACGCCTTTTCGCCTCTCGCGTTTCTCCGACGGCACGCCAATCACCATCGCTCCGCCGGTTTGAGCGGCCGAACCAGAAGTCGTCACGCAAGAAAATTACGCGCAGATAGGACCTGGAATCGCAACGGCACCAGCCGTTGCCATGGCCATGGCAGGAATCTGTCTTTCTTCGGGTGCAAGCATCCCGAGCCGCCGAAAGGCCTTCATAAGCCCCTGAACTCGTGGCAGTCTGTGTGCATTCCCGTCGGGAGAACGGGGCTGAGGAGGAAGGCGTGACGATCTGGGGCGGAGGAGCCCGCAGGTGGTCCCGCCCACTTTTGCCATGAGGCGACATCCCGTTTTCCCCGTGTTGATAGGTGCGCGTCGCGCACTCCGGAGGGAGGCCGGAAACCGCATGACCGATCCCGATCGACTTAGCCTGCATGTCCCCGAACCGGCCGTCCGGCCGGGTGGAGAGCCGGATTTCTCCAACGTCAAGATCCCGAAGGCGGGCTCCGTTCCGAGGCCGGAGATCGATGTCGCCCCGGAAGAGATCCGCGACCTCGCCTATTCGATCATCCGCGTGCTCAATCGCGACGGCGAGGCGGTTGGCCCCTGGGCAGGGTTGCTCTCGGACGACGAGCTGCTCGCCGGCCTCAGGCACATGATGATGCTGCGCGCCTTCGATGCGCGCATGGTCATGGCGCAGCGGCAGGGCAAGACCTCGTTCTATATGCAGCACCTTGGCGAAGAGGCCGTCAGCTGCGCCTTCCGCAAGGCGCTGAACAAGGGCGACATGAACTTCCCGACTTACCGTCAGGCAGGCCTGCTGATCGCCGACGAATACCCGATGGTCGAGATGATGAACCAGATCTTCTCGAACGAGAGCGATCCCTTGCGCGGCCGGCAACTGCCGATCATGTATTCCTCCAAGGAGCATGGCTTCTTCACCATCTCGGGCAACCTCGCCACGCAATATGTCCAGGCCGTCGGCTGGGCCATGGCGTCCGCAATCAAGAACGACACCAAGATCGCGGCTGCCTGGATCGGCGACGGCTCGACGGCGGAATCGGACTTCCATTCAGCACTCGTCTTCGCTTCCACCTACAAGGCGCCGGTCATCCTCAACATCGTCAACAATCAGTGGGCGATTTCGACCTTTCAGGGCATCGCCCGCGGCGGCTCCGGCACCTTTGCCGCCCGCGGCCTCGGCTTCGGCATTCCGGCCCTGCGCGTCGACGGCAACGACTATCTGGCCGTTTACGCCGTTGCCAAATGGGCGGCCGAGCGCGCCCGGCGCAACCTCGGTCCGACGGTGATCGAATACGTCACCTATCGTGTCGGCGCCCATTCCACCTCCGACGATCCGAGCGCCTACCGGCCGAAGACGGAATCGGAAGCCTGGCCGCTCGGTGACCCCGTCCTCAGGCTGAAGAAGCACCTGATCCTGCGCGGCGCCTGGTCGGAAGAACGCCACACTCAGGCGGAAGCCGAGATCGTCGACGCGGTGATCCAGGCGCAGAAACAGGCCGAAGGCCACGGCACCTTGCATGCCGGCGGCCGACCGTCGGTGCGCGACATCTTCGAAGGCGTCTATGCCGAGATGCCGCCGCATATTCGCCGCCAGCGCCAGAAGGCAGGATACTGATATGGCCAGAATGACAATGATCGAGGCCGTGCGCAGCGCCATGGACGTCTCGATGGGGCGCGACGACAATGTCGTCGTCTTCGGCGAGGACGTCGGCTATTTCGGCGGCGTCTTCCGCTGCACGCAGGGTCTTCAGGCGAAATACGGCAAGACCCGCTGCTTCGACGCGCCGATCAGCGAAAGCGGCATCGTTGGCACGGCAATCGGCATGGCGGCCTACGGGCTGAAGCCCTGCGTCGAGATCCAGTTCGCCGACTACATGTACCCCGCCTACGACCAGATCACCCAGGAAGCGGCCCGCATCCGCTATCGCTCCAACGGCGACTTCACCTGCCCGATCGTGCTGCGCATGCCGACCGGCGGCGGCATCTTCGGCGGCCAGACGCACAGCCAGAGCCCGGAAGCGCTGTTCACCCATGTCTGCGGCCTCAAGGTCGTCGTGCCGTCCAACCCCTATGACGCCAAGGGCCTGCTGATCGCCTCGATCGAAGACCCCGATCCGGTGATGTTCCTGGAGCCGAAGCGCCTCTATAACGGTCCCTTCGACGGCCATCACGATCGCCCCGTCATTCCCTGGTCCAAACACGATCTCGGCGAGGTGCCGGAGGGCCACTACACAATCCCGATCGGCAAGGCGGAAGTGCGCCGCAAGGGTTCGGCCGTCACCGTCGTCGCCTATGGCACCATGGTGCATGTGGCACTGGCAGCCGCCGAGGAGACCGGCATCGATGCCGAGGTGATCGACCTGCGCAGCCTGCTGCCGCTCGATCTCGACGCCATCGTGCAATCGGTCGAAAAGACCGGCCGCTGCGTCGTCGTGCATGAGGCGACGCTGACATCGGGCTTCGGCGGCGAAATCGCCTCCCTCGTCCAGGAGCACTGCTTCTACCACCTCGAAGCCCCGGTCGTGCGCGTCGCCGGCTGGGACACACCCTACCCGCATGCCCAGGAGTGGGACTATTTCCCCGGCCCCGCGCGCGTCGGACGCGCGCTCGTCGAAGTGATGGAGGCCTGAGCATGGGCGAATTCGTAATCAAGATGCCGGATGTCGGCGAAGGCGTGGCCGAGGCCGAGCTGGTCGAATGGCATGTCAAACCCGGCGACCCCGTGCGCGAGGACATGATCCTGGCTGCCGTCATGACCGACAAGGCGACGGTGGAAATCCCTTCGCCTGTCAACGGCACGGTGCTGTGGCTCGGCGCCGAAATCGGTGACACGGTCGCGGTCAAGGCGCCGCTCGTGCGCATTGAAATCGCGGGCGAAGGCGCAGAGACGCCGGCCCCCGAGGAGAAGCCAACGGCCAAGGCGGAGGAGAAACCGGCGCCGAAGGCCGAAGCCCCGGCGGCATCGCCGAGCCAACCGGCAAAAGTCGAAGCGAAGACACAGGCCCCGGCAAAAAACGGCGTGCATGTTTCATCCGAGCGTCTGGAAAAGGCACTGGCCTCTCCCGCGGTGCGCCTGCGCGCCCGTGAAAGCGGCATCGACCTGCGCCAGGTAACGGGCACCGGCCCTGCCGGCCGCATCATCCATGATGACCTCGACCAGTTCCTTGCCCGCGGCGCGCAACCGGCCGTAGTCCCTGCCGGGCTTGTGCGCAAGACCGCGATCGACGAGATCAAGGTGACCGGCCTTCGCCGCCGCATCGCCGAGAAGATGACGCTGTCGACCTCGCGCATTCCCCACATCACCTATGTGGAAGAGGTCGATATGACCGCGCTCGAAGACCTGCGCACCATGATGAACCGCGACCGCAAACCGGATCAGCCGAAGCTGACGATCCTGCCCTATCTCATGCGCGCGCTGGTCAGGGCGATTGCCGATCTGCCTGGCGTCAACTCCACCTTCGACGACGGCGCCGGCATCATCAGCCGTCATCACGCAGTCCATATTGGCATCGCCACACAGACGCCGGCGGGGCTCACGGTTCCGGTCGTCCGCCATGCCGAAGCGCGCGGCATCTGGGACTGCGCCGTCGAACTCAACCGGCTGGCGGAAGCGGCCCGCACCGGCACCGCGACCCGCGACGAACTCACCGGCTCGACCATCACCATCTCCTCGCTCGGTGCGCTCGGCGGCATCGTCTCGACCCCTGTTATCAACCACCCCGAGGTCGCAATCGTCGGTGTCAACAAGCTGGCGGTTCGCCCGGTCTGGGATGGTACGCAATTCGTGCCGCGCAAGATCATGAACCTGTCTTCAAGCTTCGACCACCGCGTCATCGACGGCTGGGATGCGGCCACCTTCGTGCAGCGGGTGAAGACCCTGCTCGAAACGCCCGCGCTGATTTTCGTGGAGGCATGAGGCGATCATGAAGGAAATCTCCTGCAAGCTGCTCGTCATCGGCGCCGGCCCCGGCGGCTACATCTGTGCCATCCGCGCCGGCCAGCTCGGCGTCGACACCGTCATCGTCGAAAAGGCGAAGGCCGGCGGCACCTGCCTCAATGTCGGCTGCATCCCGTCCAAGGCGCTGATCCACGCCGCCGACGAATTCCATAAACTGCGCTCGGCCGCGTCGGGCCGCAGTCCGCTCGGCCTGTCGCTTGCCAACCCGACGATCGATCTCGCCCGTACCGTCGCCTGGAAGGACGGCATCGTCGGCCGGCTGAACGGCGGTGTCACCGGCCTTCTGAAGAAAGCGGGCGTCAAGGCCGTCATCGGCGTCGCCCGTTTCGTCGACGGCAAGACGGTCGATGTCGAGACCGAGACCGGCCTGCAGCGCATTCGCGCCGACGCGATCGTGATCGCCACCGGCTCGGCGCCGATCGAGCTTTCCGACATGCCCTTTGGCGGCTCGATCATTTCGTCGACCGAGGCGCTGTCGCTGAAAAGCGTGCCGGCGAGCGTCGCCGTCATCGGCGGCGGTTACATCGGGCTCGAACTCGGCACCGCCTTTGCCAAGCTCGGTGCCCATGTCACCGTGCTGGAGGCGCTGACGCGCATCCTGCCGCAATATGACGCCGATCTGTCAAAGCCGATCGCCAAGCGCCTCGGCGAACTCGGCATCGAAGTGTTCACCCAGACGGTTGCCAAGGCGCTTTCCGCCGACGGCAAGAGCCTGCTCGCCGAGCACAATGGCCGCCCGATCGAGGTGCCTGCAGAAAAGGTCCTGGTGACGGTCGGCCGCAGACCGGTGACCGACGGTTTCGGGCTCGAAGAAATCGATCTCGACCGCTCCGGCAAATTCATCCGCATCGACGACCAGTGCCGCACCTCGATGCGCGGCATCTATGCGATCGGCGACGTCACCGGCGAGCCGATGCTGGCGCACCGCGCCATGGCGCAGGGAGAAATGGTCGCGGAGATCGTCGCCGGCAACAAACGCGCCTGGGACAAGCGCTGCATTCCCGCCGTTTGCTTCACCGATCCGGAAATCGTGACCGCCGGGCTATCGCCGGACGAGGCCCGTGCCAGCGGCATCGAGATCAAGATCGGCCAGTTTCCCTTCCAGGCGAATGGCCGCGCCATGACGACACTGTCGGAGGACGGTTTTGTGCGCGTCGTCGCCCGCGCCGACAACCATCTGGTCCTCGGCATCCAGGCCGTCGGCCATGGGGTGTCGGAGCTTTCGGCCAGCTTCGGTCTCGCAATCGAGATGGGCGCGCGGCTGGAAGACATCGCCGGCACGATCCACGCGCATCCGACGCAGTCGGAAGCGTTCCAGGAAGCGGCCCTCAAGGGCCTGGGCCACGCGTTGCATATCTAGATCGCAAGGCTTTGAGGTCGGCGCGCCACGCCGCCTGAGCGTCCGATGCAAAGCCCCTCATCCGGCCTGCCGGCCACCTTCTCCCCGCCTGCGGGGAGAAGGACCAGCGTTGCAAGCGCTCGGCTCCCTCATAAGTCCACAATACCCGCCGCCCTCTGCCAGCCGAAATGCGCTGACGATCAATTGGTCCGCGTCCCCTCTCTCCGCCTGCGGGGAGAGGGTTAGGGTGAGGGGCAAATGCGCAGAGCTTTGCATCGGCCATCAACCAAGCCGCTGGAAAACCAGCGGAGACGTCGGCCTGCGCGTTACTGCAACAACTCCAGCCCGACGGCCGTCGCCTCGCCGCCGCCGATGCAGAGCGAGGCGATGCCGCGCTTGACGCCCTTGGCGCGCATTGCGTGCAGAAGCGTCACCATAATGCGAGCGCCGGAAGCGCCGATCGGGTGGCCGAGCGCGCAGGCGCCGCCGTGAATGTTGACGATATCGTCGGAAAGGCCGAGGTCGCGGACGGCGGCCATGGCGACGACGGCGAAGGCTTCGTTGATCTCATAGAGGCCGACGCTGTTCTTTTCCCAATCGAGCTTTGCCAGCAGCTTCTCGATGGCGCCGATCGGCGCGGTGGTGAACCAGGCGGGTTCCTGCGCATGACCGGCATGGCCGGCAACGATCGCCAGCGGCGTCAACCCGCGCTTCTCCGCCTCGCTTGCGCGCATCAGGATCAGCGCCGCGGCGCCATCGGAGATCGAGGACGAATTCGCTGCCGTCACGCTGCCGTTTTCGCGGAAGGCCGGCTTCAGCTTCGGGATTTTCGCCGGATCCGCCTTCCCGGGCTGCTCGTCGCGATCGAGCGCCACCGTCTGCCGCTTGCCGGCGCCGCTGATCGCAACCGTCTCCTCGACAAACGCGCCATCCTGCAATGCCTTGACGGCGCGCTCCAGCGAGCGCAAGGCAAAGGCATCCTGGTCCTCGCGGGAGAACTGATAGTGCTCGGCAGTGTCTTCGGCGTAGGTGCCCATCAACCGGCCGGAATAGGCATCCTCGAGACCGTCGAGAAACATGTGATCCTTGACTTCGCCATGGCCGAGGCGAAAACCGCCACGTGCCTTGGGCAAGAGGTAGGGCGCATTGGTCATGGACTCCATGCCGCCGACCGCAAGCGCCGAGGCACCGCCGGAAAGCAGCGTATCATGACCGAGCATCAGCGCCTTCATGCCCGAGCCGCAGACCTTCGAGATCGTCGTCGATGGTGTTTCCATACCGAGGCCGGCGCCGAGTGCCGCCTGACGCGCCGGGTTCTGGCCGACGCCCGCGGGCAGAACATTGCCCATCAGCACTTCGTCGACGGCATCGAGGCCTGCGCGCTCAAGCGCCGCCTTCAGCGCAATGGCGCCGATCTCGGGCGCCGTCAAATCCTTGAGGCCGCCCTGAAAGGCGCCCATCGGTGTGCGTGCCGCCGAAACGATGACGACCGGGTCAAGCTTGTCCATGTCTTCCTCCTGCACCGCCTCTCTCGCGGCTGGAAGCGACTATAGCGCAGCGATTGTGCAGTGCAACGCGACTTGTTGGTGCCGGTGATCACTTCGGTTTAGCAGAGCTCCATCGCCGGGACGAAGCCCGGCAATGAGAGGTCAAGCTGTCGGCCGGCAATCAGCCCATGCGTTCGGAAGCGTAAGAGCCGGGGCTCGCCGGGAAGACGACGACGCGATTGCCGTTGATGAAGCAGCGATGGTGGATATGGGCGTGCACGGCGCGCGCCAGCACCTGGCTTTCCACGTCGCGGCCGATCGAGACGTAGTCTTCGGCGCTCTGGGCATGGGTGATGCGGGCGATGTCCTGCTCGATGATCGGGCCCTCGTCGAGATCCTCGGTGACGTAGTGCGCCGTCGCGCCGATCAGCTTCACGCCGCGCTCATAGGCCTGCTTGTAGGGGTTGGCGCCCTTGAACGACGGCAGGAAGGAGTGGTGGATGTTGATGATCCGACCGGACATCTTCTTGCAGAGCTGGTCGGAGAGAACCTGCATGTAGCGGGCAAGCACGACAAGATCGGCATCCGTCTGCTCGACGATCTCAAGCATGCGCGCTTCGGCTTGCGGCTTGTTCTCCTTGGTCACCTTGATGTGGTGGAAGGGGATGTCGTGGTTGACGACGACCTTCTGGTAATCGAAGTGGTTGGAGATGACAGCGACGATATCGATCGGCAGGGCACCGATCTTCCAGCGGTAGAGCAGGTCGTTGAGGCAATGGCCGAAACGCGACACCATCAGCACCACCTTCATGCGCTCTTCGCTGTCGCGGATCTCACAGGTCATGTCGAAGCGCTTGACGACAGGCGCAAAGCCTTCCCTCAGCTCGTCGAGCTTGATGCCGTCCTGGCTGATGAAGGTCAGGCGCATGAAGAACAGGCCGGTCTGCAGGTCGTCGAACTGCGAGCTGTCGGTGATGTAACAGCCTTTTTCCGCGAGATAACCGGTAATGGCAGCAACGATGCCGCGGGTGGACTTGCAGGTGACGGTCAGCACATAGCTTTTCATCGGTATCTGTCTCTCGCTCCAGAGGTTTTTCCGGCCCCCCTTATACGGCCAGTCACGCGAAAACTAGCGCGGCCTTCGACCGCCTGTCGATCCATTCGCGACATCGGCTGGACGGAACCGGCCAGACGGCACCGGTGCGACATTGCAATGGGAGTTGGGTTGCCTAACGCGGGGTGCGGTCGGGATGGGCGCGGGCAAAGGCGTCGATCTCGGCGCAGCGCTCGTCGATCGCGACAAGTCGCGGGCAGGCGGAAAGATCGACGTCCCAGCGCCGGGCATTATAGACCTGCGGCACCAGACAGAAATCCGCCATCCCGGGGGTCTCGCCGTGGCAGAAGCTCCCGGTTGACGGGTGATCGAGCAGGCGCTCGAAGGCAACCAGCCCCTCGCCGATGAACTTGCGCATCCAGTCGCGGCGCGCCGCCTCGCCGTCTGCGGCACTGGCCATGACGAAGGAGACGACACCGAGGTTGCAGACGGGATGAATGTCCATGGCGATGGCATAGGACAAGGCGCGCATGCGCTGTCGCCCGATGGCGTCATCGGGAAGGAAGCCGGTCTTCTGCCGCGTTTCCGCCAGGTATTCGATGATGGCGAGCGATTGCGTCAACCGCTCGCCATCGATGTCGAGCACAGGCAAAAGCCCCTGCGGATTGCGGTCGAGATGCTCGGCCTGGCGATGGGCCCTGGCAAGCAGGTCCACCGGCACCGAGCGGTAGGCTTCACCGAGGCTGTTCAGCGCAATGCGGACACGGTAGCTCGCCGACGACCGCCAATAGTCATAGAGAACGGTCTCGGCCATGCTGCTACCCTCGTCGCGTGCGCTGCCCACAATCAGGCCTTTTCGTAAGGCCCGACCGACTGCTCGATCGCACCGAAGATCGAGTGGCCCGCCTTGTCCTTCATCTCGATGCGCACGATGTCGCCGAAGCGCAGGAAATGCGTCTTGGGCGCGCCGCCTACGATCGTTTCGATCATGCGCAGCTCTGCAATGCAGGAGTAGCCGGCGCCACCTTCGGAGACCGGCTTTCCAGGGCCGCCGTCGCGCTTGTTGGAGACGGTGCCCGAGCCGATGATCGTGCCCGAGGAGAGCGGCCTTGTCTTCGCCGCATGGGCGATAAGCTGGCCGAAATCGAAGGTCATGTCGACGCCCGCTTCGGCACGGCCGAAAGGCTTGCCGTTGAGATCGACATGAAGCGGCAGATGCAGCTTGCCGCCGTCCCAGGCATCGCCCAGCTCGTCCGGCGTGACGGCGACGGGCGAGAAGGCCGACGACGGCTTCGACTGGTAGAAGCCGAACCCCTTGGCGAGCTCGGCCGGGATGAGACCGCGCAGCGACACATCATTGACGAGCATCACCAGGCGGATGGCGGCGCGTGCCTCCTCGATCGAGGCGCCCATCGCCACGTCGTCGACGACGACGGCGATCTCGCCCTCCATGTCGACGCCCCAGCTTTCATCAGCCATCAGGATCGGATCGCGCGGCGCAATGAAGCTGTCGGAGCCGCCCTGGTAGATCAGCGGATCGGTCCAGAAGCTCGCCGGCATCTCGGCGTTGCGGGCTTTTCGCACCAGCTCGACGTGATTGACGTAGGCCGAACCATCCGCCCATTGATAGGCGCGCGGCAGCGGCGAAAGCGCATCGTGTTCGTGGAAGCGGACCGTCGGCTGCGCACCGGTTTCGATGCCTTCGGCAACGCGCTCGAGCCGCGGCCCCGTATGTGCCCAGTCGTCGAGTGCGGCCTGCAGCGTGCGGGCAATATGCCCGACCTCCGAGCAGCGGGTGAGGTCGCGGGAGACGACCGCGAGTTTTCCGTCACGCGAGCCATTCCTGAGTGTCGCCAGTTTCATGCAATCCTCCCTCTACGCAGACGATTCGTCCGCAAGTTCCACAACAAGGCCGTCGGACGCGATCGTCAAGGCACCAGCCCAGCTTTTGCGCGCGGCAGCGGTCCAATGAGCGTCAGTGAACTCAGGGTCGTCGGCCGGAATGAGATGATGCAGCACCAGTCGCCCGACGCCGGCGGCTTCAGCAATCGCGCCGGCTTCCCCGGCAAAGCTGTGGCTCGCAAGCAGGTGCTCCTTCAGCCGGGCGCCGTTGCCGGTGCGGGCCACCAGACGATCGACGCCCTCTGCCAGCATCGCCTCATGCACGAGAATGTCGGCGCCCTTGGCGAAATCGGCGAGCGGCGGGAAGTAGGCAGTGTCGGCCGAAAACACCACGCTCGTCTCCGCATGGTCGAACCGCAGCGCGAAACAATCGTCAACCGGCGGATGATCGACGCGCATCGCCGACACCGTCAGGCCGCTTTCGGCCAAAACCTTGCCCTCGGTAAATTCGACGATGTCGACGAGTTCGCCCAGATCGGGTCGGCCCTCGTCGACGATACGGATATCGATGTCGAATGTCATCGCCTGCAGGAAGCCGCGCCAGTAGTCGCGGGTTCCCGGCGGGCCGAAGACCCTGATGGCGGTGGCAAGACCGGCGGTCCATGCGGTGTGGATCAAAGGCCCGAGCTCGAGCACATGGTCGGAGTGCAGATGGGTGATGAAGATCAGATCCAGCGCCTTGAGGCTGACGCCGGCGTCGGTGAGCCCGCGGGTGACACCGAGACCGCAATCGACGACAGCAGTGCGGCCACCGATCTCAAGCAGGGACGAGGTCGGCGAAGGGCCGCCCGGACGAATTGCCGGACCACCCTTGCTGCCAAGCAGAACCAGGCGTGCCCTCAAGACCAATCGCCTTCCGGCGTGCCGTTGAAGCGCTTTTTCAGGTCCGTCCAGCAGTCGATATAGTTGTCCTGCAACGTCTCCAGTTCGGCGGCGAAGCGGGTCAGCTGCTGCGGGAAGCGGGTCTCGAACATGAAGGCCATCGTATGTTCGAGCTTCACCGGTTTCAACTCGCTATTTGTCGCCTTGTCGTAGCCGGAAGCATCCGGTCCATGCGCCAGCATCATGTTGTGCAGGCTCATGCCCCCGGGCACGAAGCCTTCTTCCTTGGCATCGTAGCGGCCATAGATCAGCCCCATGAACTCACTCATGATGTTGCGGTGATACCAGGGCGGCCGGAAGGTGTGCTCGGCCACCAGCCAGCGCGGCGGGAAGATGACGAAATCGATATTCGCCGTTCCCTCTTCGCCCGAAGGCGCTGTCAGCACCGTGAAGATCGACGGATCGGGATGGTCGAACAGGATCGCGCCGACCGGCGAGAAGGTCTTCAGATCGTATTTGTAAGGCGCATAATTGCCGTGCCAGGCGATGACGTCGAGCGGCGAATGGCCGATCTCGGTGACGTGAAAGGCGCCGCACCACTTCACATGCACGCGGCAGGGCGTTTCCTTCTCCTCGTAAGCCGCAACCGGCGTCTTGAAGTCGCGTGGATTGGCAAGGCAGTTGGCGCCGATCGGGCCGCGATCCGGCAGCGTGAACTTGGCGCCGTAGTTTTCGCAGAGATAGCCGCGCCAGACCTTTTCCTCACCGAGGCGGATCACCTTGAACATCGTGCCGCGCGGCACCAGGCAGATTTCCGAGGGCTCGACATCCATCTTGCCAAGCTCGGTGAAGACCTGGATGGCGCCGCATTCCGGCACGATCAGAAGCTCACCGTCGGCGTTGAAGAAGTAGTCGTCGACCATGTCGGCATTGAAGGCATAGGCGTGCGCCGCCATGCCGCCATGCGTCAGCGCGTCGCCCGCCGTCGTCATCGTGCGGATGCCTTCGAGGAAATTCAATTTTTCCGACGGCGCCGGCAGCGGCCCCCAGCGCAATTGGCCAAGCGCCAGCGAATGATCGGCCACGTGCGGCGCGGTCTTCCAGTGCGGATAGTCGATCTTCTGGAAGCGCCCCGTGTGGCGCACGCTCGGACGAATGCGATAGAGCCAGGAGCGCTCGTTGGTGCCGCGTGGTGCGGTGAACGGCGAACCGGAGAGCTGTTCGGCATAGAGCCCGTAGGCGCATTTCTGCGGACTGTTCTGGCCCTGCGGCAAGGCGCCGGGCAGGCTCTCGGTCTCGAAATCGTTGCCGAACCCCGGCATGTAATCAAGCGACTGATCAGCGGCCGATCCCGCGCCCGCCTGCTTCTGTGCCTTGTCCAACATGGCTTGAACCTCCTCCTCTAATGCCCGCCCCACCGATGATCACGGTTGATCCCGGAAGGCGTCGGCACGTTCAATGCGTCTGGGCGCCGCCTCAAATCCGAATGGACGGTAGCGCGCTGCCGACCTATTAGTTGCAATCGTAACTATCGATTTTGTAACTATCAAGGATGCCACAGATGGCCGCTGATGGCTTCGAGCTCAATGCGTTCCTGCCCTACAGACTGAACCGCGCCGCCGAGTTCGTCGCCGTGCGCTTCGCGGCCGAATACAAGGCGCGCTATCAGTTGACGCGCCCGGAGTGGCGCACGCTGGCAGCCCTTGGGAGTTCGGCTCGCGCCATGACGGCGACGGAAGTCGGCACCCATTCCGCCATGCACAAGACCAAGGTCAGCCGCGCCGTCTCGGCGCTCGAGGCGCGGCGCTGGCTGAAGCGCAGCGAGGACGAAGACGACCGCCGGCTGGAGCACCTGGAACTGACCATGGCCGGCCGGCTAGCCTATCGCGAACTGACCGAGCTTGCCACCGCCTACCAGACGCAACTGGGCGACCTGATCGGCGCCGGTGGCTTGAAGGCACTGTCCGCCGGCCTTGAAGCGGTCGAGCGGGCGATCGACAGAACCGAGAGGCGCCCTTCCCGCCGGTAAGACTCAGCCCTTCATGCGTTCCGGGATCGGCACGCCCTGAAAGCTTTTCAAGGTATCGAGCACGATCGACGTCTTGACGTGCTGCACGCTGTCATGCGGCAGCAGCACATCGTTGACGAAGCGCGAAAGCCCGGCAAGGTCTGACGTCACCACCCGCAAATGATAGTCCATCTCACCTGTCAGCGCGTAAGCCTCCAGGACCTCCGGCAGGCTGGAGATCAGCTTGCCGAAACGCTTGGCATTGTCGCGGTTGTGCGTGGCGAGTGTCACCGAAATCACCACCATCAGATCGAGCCCGAGCTTCTGCCGGTCGATCTGCGCCTGATAGCCGGTAATGAAGCCTTCCGCCTCCAGGCGGGTGCGCCGGCGCGAGCATTGCGACGGCGAAAGCGCGATACGCTCCGATAGTTCGTTATTGGTGAGATGTCCGTCGCGCTGCAGTTCGCTGAGGATCTTGAGATCGAACCCGTCAAGCTGCTCCATTCATGCATCCTTATACAGTATTTCGCACGTTTCGTGCGTCACCCTGCCCAAAACTTGCAAGAATACAAGCATCATGCATCGGATTTGCGTCATACTCCAGCAAAGTTTGGAGGCCAGAGCGATCTGGAGAGCTTAAAAGAGGAGACTTCCGATGGGCCCATTCCCGCATGATGCCCCGCCCGCAACGATCACGGCGGAAAACCCGGCCGGTACGGATGGCTTCGAATTCGTCGAATTCGCCCATCCGGAGCCGGAGAAGCTCGCCGAGCTCTTTACCCGCATGGGCTATAGTCCTGTCGCGCGGCATAAGACCAAGAATATCACCGTTTGGCGCCAGGGCGACATCAATTACATCCTGAACGCCGAGCCGGGCTCGCATGCCATGCGCTTCGTCGACGAGCACGGCCCCTGCGCCCCGTCGATGGCCTGGCGCGTCGTCGATGCCAAGCACACCTTCGACCACGCGGTCTCCAAGGGCGCGATCCCCTATACCGGCACCGACAAATGTCTGGATGTTCCGGCGATCGTCGGCATCGGCGGATCGCTGCTCTATTTCGTCGAAACCTACGGCGCCAAGGGCTCGGCCTATGAGACCGAATTCGAATGGACCGGCGAGCGCGATCCGAAGCCGGAAGGCGTCGGGTTCTATTATCTCGACCACCTGACGCACAACGTCTATCGCGGCAACATGGACAAGTGGTGGGCCTTCTACCGCGAACTGTTCAACTTCACCCAGATCCATTTCTTCGACATCGACGGCCGCATCACCGGCCTCGTCAGCCGCGCAATCACCTCGCCCTGCGGCAAGATCCGCATTCCGCTGAACGAATCCAAGGACGACACCAGCCAGATCGAGGAATATCTGCGCAAGTACAAGGGCGAAGGCATCCAGCACATCGCCGTCGGCACCGAAGGCATCTACGATGCCACCGACAAGTTGGCGGACAATGGCCTGAAGTTCATGCCAGGCCCGCCGGACACCTATTACGCCATGTCGCACGACCGTGTGCACGGCCATGACGAACCGATCGACCGGATGAAGACGCACGGCATCCTGATAGACGGCGAAGGCGTGGTGAACGGCGGCATGACGAAGATCCTGCTGCAGATCTTCTCCAAGACGGTCATCGGACCGATCTTCTTCGAATTCATCCAGCGCAAGGGTGACGAAGGTTTCGGCGAGGGCAATTTCCGCGCACTGTTCGAATCGATCGAGGCCGACCAGATCCGCCGCGGTGAACTCGGACCGCAGGCTGCCGAGTAATACGGCCAGCGCCTCGGCTCTTTTGCAGTGGCGCTAAATTCAAACCTCAGCGAAAGCCTCTCGCCCTCCAGCGAGGGGCTTTTCCATGTCTGAGGCCATACGCAATCAGTTCGTTGCGTCGTTGACCACGCGCCAGTTCGGCCGACCGAGATTATGCGGCCATTCATGCACGTCCCGATCGTTGAAGTAGACGACCTCGGCGAGGTTGGGGAAATCCGGATCAGGCTGGGTCGCCGTGTCGATCCAGGGCTGCATGTAGGGTTTGCCGCCCTCCCAGCCTAGCTCGGCGACCCAGATCGGTTTGTTGTATTTGGCGACAAGATCGTAGCCGGGTTTCAGAGCCTGCTTGAAGGTGTGCGGCCCACCGTATTCGATCGCGTCGAACGGCTCGAGACCGAACACTGAAAGACCGACGAGATCGACATAGTCGTCGCCGGGATAGTACTCGCCAAGATTCGGCATGCCCTTGGGCGACCACATCAGCTGCACATTGGGTACTCGTTTGCGCACGATATCCATCGCGTGCTTGTAGGCCTTGACGTAGTCCTGCGGCGCCCATCCCGCCCAGGAGAACCGCCCGGACGTGTCTTCCATTTCCTGTCCCCAGCGCACGATGACCGGGCTCTTCAGCTCGGCAAGCATGCTGGCGATCGCTTCCATGTTGGCGTCGTATTCGCCTCTGAGCGTCCGGTCGCGCAACTGGTCAGGTGTCAGCTTCCAGTCGAGCGACCAGGACCACGGCTCGATGGTGACCAGCAGCTTGCGCTTGCGCTGAAGCGCATAGGCGTCGGCGATCCGCAGCGATTCCAGATCCACGTCTTCCCATGGCAGAAACAGGGCCTCTGTCGAGACATCGGTCTGGCCGCCGAAATCGCCGTGCGGATCATAGGCGCCGAACCGCGTTCCGCCGGGATGGATGACGGGGCGCTTGTCGGCCATTGTCTGTGTCTGACCTGCATTACCATTGGCGGCAAGATCGGCCTTCTCCTGTGCCCAGGCGGAGACGAGGCCTGCGCCGGCCCCCAGATGCAGGGCAAACACAGTGCATAGGGCGAATGCCAATTTGCGTTTCATGTCATCCTCCTGTGGCGGTTCGACCGCTCTTCTTGACCAGCAATTGGTCTTTCAGGCGTAACGCCCTTTCCGTGATTGCATCGGAAGCGACGAGTTTCCTGTATTCGTCGCCGGGCTTCGGTTTTGCATGTTTGAAGACGTACCACTCGCCATTCGGCACGCGCCGCTGGTAGATCGTGTCGCCAATCCTGCTGTGGCCGAAGCAGGTGCGGGCCGGGCCGGAGCCGTCGGCCGCCGTCCACCTTGCCTGCATGCACATCATGCCGAGGTCGCTGACATACCAGTTGCCTTCCGCAAACGAGCGTTTGCCCTTGTCGTTGACGAAAGCGACCAGCTTCCTGTCATGTGCGGTAAAGCGAGCGCCGCCCGTCGGCCATTGCCAGGTCTTGTTCCGGTAGAGGGAATAGACCTCGTAGGCGCTCAACGGGATCGGCTTGATCTCCATCTTCGCCCTGGCCGGTTGTGCGCCCGTATAGGTCGCTAAGGCTGCGAGAGGCAGCAGAAGCGGCAGAAGCAATACATTCATGGACCGTTTCATCCCTTTTTCTCCTCGCTTGAGGGCCGTTTGCAGTGCGAGAGGCCTGCGGCACGCTGCGCTTACAGCGATGCCTGAAGCCGACCGACCTTGCCTGTCACCCTCGTCTCACGTACCTCCGGCAAACCGGAGCCTTTCCGCAGCCCGTCTGTCGCGGACGGCGAAAACCCTTTCCATTTCAAACGAAAACGAACGACCCTGAGGTCCGACCCGCCCTGCCCGGCACCGGCGACCGAAAACTTCGCTTCGGTCAGCCTGACAAATCCGAGCCCCTGCGACAGCGCCTCGGTGGCCTCTGCGCCATGGCGGATGGCCGACTGCCCCGACAGCAGCGAGATGACCAAGAGGCAGCCACCGGTCAGCGCCGTCATTGCCGTGCGAGGAACGAGAGCAAGGCGGTTTTCCCGCGCATGCTGGACATGGATGGTGGCAGCCAGGCCGGCATAAACAAGGGCATTGATGCCGGTAAATATATAGAAGCCGCGCGCCGTCCCGGCGTCGGAGACGAACCACAGAGCAAGAGCAGAGCCGAGCGAAAGCAGGAGGTAGGGCATCATGACGCGCAGCGGCAGGGGCGCTGCCGGCCCTGTGCCCTTGGGCGTGATGCGGAAATCGACGAAGGAGCCGCTGATGTGATCGCGCATGGCCGCGGCGCAGCCGAGCAGCGACCACGGCCAACGGGCAAAGAGAAACAGCATGCCTTCCCAGCTGAGAACCCGCGCATCAAAAGGACGGAACGTGCCGGTGGAACGCCAGAAATAGGCGAGCGCGACCAAAACCAGCGACAGCGGCGCAAAATGCAGCACGAAGTCCGGATAGGTGGCGGCGACGAAGCTACGGCCCATGACGAGTGCGATGATCGGCATGACGAACATCAGCGCCATGAACAGCGAAAACAGCGGATACCAGAGCTGCGAAAAGACAAACTGGAACTTCAGCCGCATCGGCAGCCGCGGCACGTAGATTGGCGAATACTTGAGCAGGATCGTCACCAGGCTGCGCGACCACTGGAACTCCTGGATGACGAGGTCCGCAAAGGTTGCGGGTCCGTCCCCATGAGCAATTGCATGCAGGGCATGCACGCCCTTCCAGCCGCCGGCGTTCATCAACAGCGTGGTCGAATGGTCTTCGGCAAGCTCTGGTCCCAGACCGCCGACCTCTTTCAGCGCCTTGGTGCGGACGGCATAATGCGAGCCGATGCAAAGCGGCGCCCAGCCGTTGTTGTATCCTGCCTGTAACGAGCCATGCAGGCTTGCTTCAGCGTGGAGACGGCCGCGCGCAGACCAGCTGCGGGCAGCATTGGCATCGCAGATGCTCGGCGCCGAGACGTAGCCAACCTTTGGGTCGTTGAACGGGCGCAGCACCTCGATAAGATAGGTCGGCTCCGGCACGTGATCGGCGTCGAACTGGGCGACGAAATCGTAACGGTCATAGCCGTAGTGATCGTAGAAATAGGCGAGGTTTCCCTCCTTGCAGCGGGTGCGCCGCGGCCAGGTGGCGCGGTGGTAATCAGCTACCCCTTTGCGCGTCGAAATGAACACGCCTTGCCGCGCGCACCAGTCGATCGTCTCGGGCGACGGATCTTCGTCCGCCAGCCATACGTCATAGTCGCAGCCGATCTGATCGAGCATTGCCAGCAGCGTCTTGCGGACAACAGTGAAGGGCTCCGACGGTGCCTTGGTCACGACCATGGCGATCCGACCGGTGGGGACGGCCCGGCCGTTCTTTCCCGCGACCTTTGCGCCTGCGAAGATAAAGATGAAATAGGCCGGCAGCAGCGTGATCCAGCCGACCACGATCGTAATCATGACGTAGGATGGCCAATGGGTGACATGGGCAGGATCAAGCCACCACGCCCAGAAGAACAGGAATGCCGACAACCAGGCCGCGATGCCGACGCCGTTCAAAATCCGCATGCGCGTCGAAAAGAGCGACACGAGCCTAACTGGGGCATCGTTTGACGGCGCCATCAACGCATCGGACCCGAAGGATGAGGCGGATGAGATCTTGTCTGTCATGACCTTACCTCCAATCCGAAACCGGGGGCAGCCGTTCTGATGATGGTTTCGATATCGGACAGCGACGGCCGGAAGCCGAGCGTCCGGCGTGCCCAGGTGGTATCGGCATAAAGCACCGGCGGATCACCGGCCCGACGCGCCAGGAGCTGCACCGGGACCCGCCTGCGGGTCACCCGGTGGATGGCGTCAATCACCTGCCGAACCGACGTGCCGTGGCCAGAGCCGAGATTGGCCTTGAGCGGGTCACCGCCGTTGCGCAGGTAGTCGACGGCGGCAACATGCGCCCCAGCCAGGTCCGTGACGTGAATGTAGTCGCGGATGCAGGTGCCGTCGGGCGTATCGTAATCGTCGCCGAAGACGTCGAGCCTGTCGACGCGGCCGGCTGCAGCCATCAATGCCCGCGGGATCAGATGGGTCTCGGGGTCGTGGCGCTCAGTCAGTTGCCCATCGGGATCGGCGCCGGCAGCATTGAAATAGCGCAAGGCAACGGAGCGGAACCCATAGGCCCGGGCATAGTCGCCGAGCATCAGCTCGATCATCAGTTTCGTGCGGCCATAAGGGTTGACCGGAAGCTGGATCGTGTCCTCGGTGATCGGCAAACGCGGCGGCACACCATAGGTCGCGCAGGTGCTGGAAAAGACGATGCGCGCCAGCCCCGCCTGGCGGCAGGCCTCCAGCAGCGAGACGCTGCCGGCGACATTGTTGCGATAGTACTTTCCAGGATCCTCGACCGATTCTCCGACATAGGCGGAGGCGGCGAAATGGATCAGACATTCGGGCTTGAAGGTCCGGACCGCCTCGACGATCCGACCCGTGTCTTCAAGCCCCCCCTCGACCAGCGGTCCCCAACGGACATTGGTCCGGTGCCCCGTCGACAGGTTGTCGTAGACGACCGGCAGGATGCCGGCCTCAGCGAGGCGCTTGCAAGTGTGGCTGCCTATGAAGCCGGCTCCGCCGGTGACAAGAACGACGCGCGACATATCATACCGCCTCTCCCGCCACGGCGAGATCGGATGTGCCGACGCGGCGATCGAAATAGGCGATGGCGCGTTGAAGCCCTTCGCGCAGCGAGACCCTCGGTGCCCAGCCGAGCTCGGCCATGGCCTGCGAGATATCCGGTCGGCGTTGACGCGGATCGTCGACGGCAGCCGCGCGGTGCACGATATGGGAGCGCGAGCCGGTCATCGAGCGAACTATCTCGGCAAGTTCGAGAACCGTGAACTCGCCAGGATTTCCGAGGTTGATCGGACCGATGCAGCCGTCGTCCGCAATCGATAGCCGGAGGAACCCCTCGATGAGATCGTCGACATAACAGAAAGAGCGCGTCTGCTGGCCGTCGCCATAAATCGTCAGGTCCTTGCCAAGCAACGCCTGCACCACGAAGTTCGAAATGACCCGTCCGTCGTCGGGACGCATGCGCGGGCCGTAGGTGTTGAAGATCCGAGCAACCTTCGTCTTCACCCCGTAGGTGCGGTGGTAGTCGAAGAACAGCGTTTCGGCGGAGCGCTTGCCCTCATCGTAGCAGGCGCGCGGCCCGATAGGATTGACGTTGCCGAAATAGCTTTCGCGCTGCGGACTGTGCAGCGGATCACCGTAGACCTCCGAAGTGGAGGATTGCACGACTGTCGCGCCGGTAGCACGGGCGTTTTCCAGCACGTTCATGGCGCCGAGCACGTTGGTCATCAACGTTCCCACCGGGTCGGCCTGATAATCCGGCGGAGACGCCGGTGAAGCAAAATTGAAGATGACGTCCACGTCAAAAAGGAAGGGTTTGCGGACATCGTGCTCCACGATGTGGAAGCGGCTTATCTCGCTGAGATGAGAGAGGTTTTCTCGCCGACCAGTCGAGAAATTGTCGAGGCAGACAACGCTGTGCCCCAGAGAAAGAAGTCTTTCGCAAAGATGTGACCCGAGAAATCCGCCGCCTCCGGTCACCAGTACTCGCTTCGGTATACCTGCTACCTTCTTCAGAAAATCCTGTCCGCCGACAACCGGCAGCTCACCACGAACGACCTGGCGCATTACACACCTCCAATTATTATACACACCATTGCATCTGGTGATTGGAGACGAGGCGTGACTGAAAGCTAAAATAAGGAAATATTCTTTATCAAGAATTCAAATCACGACCCGACAATATAAAAACAATACACAGAAGGACCACGAATCCTTCTTCATTAATTTAATATGTTAGATAATTAGCAAATAATTAATACATAGTCAATACGGAATTTAAATAACAATAAAAAATGCCATACATAATCAAGTTACAACAATTAAACTTGTACCAAATTTGAAAGAAAATATTAGAAGGCATGACAAAATATATATAGATATCGAACAGATATAATTACACATGCCGGAATGGGTGCGTTAAACACAGAAATTGGAGAATAACTACTCCGTCATTCCACCATCAGGCATCGACGACATATCGGATCTACGCCATATGGCCACGCTTCCCCGTACCTCTGTCTGCGACACGCGATACTCGCCGCCACGACAAAACATGCGGCGCCCACCTGGGCCACCACAACGAACATCACAGATGACGCGAGAGTACTTGGGCTACTGCATGTTTCCTTAAATCGTATTCGATTTAAGGAAACATGCAGCAATTCAAAATGCTACAGCGACCTTTGCGCGTCCAATAAGACGCGCGGCGCTGTAGGCACACGCCCAACGCAAACCGGCCCTCAAGTTCGCCAATTGGCGATGAGCAACGGAAGCATCATCCCCGACGTCTGCCTGCGTCAGTTTTTCCAGCGCGATGAAAACGGTCCCGCCGCGTGTTCGGAATCCGCATCGGTGGTAAAATAGCGCGATGCTGCTTCCGTCCGGTTTCGCACGTTCATCTTCTTGTAGATGTTGCGAACGTGAACCTTCACGGTGTTTTCCGACAACCCAAGGCGATCGGCGATAATCTTGTTCTGGGTTCCCATGCAGATCAAATCGAGGATCTGCACTTCGCGGGTTGTCAACCCACCCAGACTTGCCTCCCGCCGCCGCTTTCCGGCATTCGCATAGACAGCACCATCCGACGCCTCCGCCTGCCGGCCATAAAGTTTGGTCGAGGTATAGGGGTCTACCGAAAGCCGCCGCAACAGCGCAGCCGGGAAATGCTCGCCCCCCTTCATCAGCAGATCGATCGCCGCAAGGCAGACATCGAGGTGCAGATTGAGAGGAAGCACGCCATGGATCAACCGCTCTTCAACAAACCCGGCGATCGACGGATCGAGCTCTTCGGCACTGTCCACCACCAGCCCGATCGAGGCCTTGGGATGAAACTCGTGAATGGTCCGCAGGATTGTTGGGAATGTCTTGGCGGACATGCGGTATAGCATAATAAGGGTTACGTCGACGAGATTACCGTCGAGCAAATTGTCGGGGTCGGAAAGACTAACGATGTCGTGCCCAGGAAACCGGGAGCCGATGGCCTGCATCAGGCACTCGGCGAACAGGTCGATCTTGGCAAGCATGACAATCTTTTTCTTTTGCGACAAAGCCTTGTTGTTATCTTCAAAATCGCCCACGTTATGGCCTTCAGGATGCATTACGCCCTCCTCGGGTTTCCCATTTATTTTTATGGGTGCGCCAGCCTGACTTGGAGTTACGCCCATCTCAGCAAATTGATTCATGACCAGTGGATAGCGCGAACCCTCCCCACAGACGGAAAATTCGCAGTAGCTAATGTATCGTAAAGGTTGGAGGGGTGGAACAACCCAAAAGGATTAGAAGCCCTCCAGAAAGCCCCTTAAATCGTTCTAATTAGAACCATCTTTGGGCTATTCTTTAACCAAATGTATAACCCGACCGTATCCGAAGCGCTGAACGGGCTTTCAGCCTAGACTAACTCAGCCATTCATATCGTTCATTTCCATCGGCAGCGCCGGCCCGCAAACCGTCTGTGCGCCAGCCCACGCCACCGGAAATAGCTTCTCTGCAGAGAGAGCCTTAGGCAAATACCTAACAATACTTCCTAGTAGCTATCTCTGGGGTGAGCATTACACTCCACGCGATGGCTGGCAAGACCTCTCTGCGCTCTGACGCACAACTTAGCCGCGATGACCAGGGGTTGCGACAGATCGATTTTTGCAAAGATTAACAAACCCTTGCCATCCGTAATCCCCACCCAAAAACCCGAAAAACCGCAGATAATCCGCCCAGAAATGGGTCTACTAGCTCCAATTGATGTCTATCGTCCCATCGCATTCAGCGCCACACTCCTCCCATCGCACTTGAGTTTCGTGTGATCCGAGCCCGGTAACTGTGTGTGCGTCCTGGCTCGCGGCCCGTGTGAATGCGTAAGCGTAGTGAAGCGTAAATCAGTATTAAAAACAACGCCATTGTCACACGTAATGATTGAGTGCAGGATTTAACCTGCCGCTATTATATACTTAAAATAACACTGAAATATATCGAAACCCAACAGATGAATATCCCGCGGGAGCATCATCTGAACTTCAAAAAAGAGCCAGCCCCGGATGAAAACCCCATAAAAGATGTAGGGGTTTCGGTGCTGGCTCCTTCTCAGGAGGAGAACCACATGTCCGCACTTCTCGACGATAGCATCAAGGCCGATGATGATCTGAAAGTCGGCGCTCTCGCCGATGGGCTGGCAACCAGTGCCGCCAATGATCTTGACGTAGACGATGGCTCAACGAGTAACGTTGGCATCGGCAACGGCAACCATTCCACCGACAATTCGCAGGACAACGACACCAAGACGGACGTCGACGTTGATGTTGACACCGACATCAAGACCGAAGCCAACGAAAACGGCGACAACCGTAACAATTATACCGACAGCTCGACCGACTACGATTACGACTACGATTACAAGGACAACAGCAAGGTCGAAACCGATATCGACCAGAAGAACAATGGTGACAACCGCGACAATTCCTATGAATGGGATTACGACAGCAAGGTGACCACCAAGACTGATATCGATACGGATATCGATACCGACATCAAAACCGAAGCCAACGAAAACGGTGACAACCGCAACAACTATTCGTCATCCGACAACGACATCATCAACAAATCGGACGACGACTTTGCCACGCTCAAGGACGTCAAGGACTTCGACAACCTCGGCATCGCCGGCGGCGACCTCACCTTCAATATCGGCGACGACTTCTCGTTCAACCTGAACGTCGACCACATCCTCAACAACTCGCTCGAAGGCGCCGGCAACGACACCGGCTTCAGCGTGGTGCAGGCCAACAACCTTGCCGATCAAGACGCGGCCTACGACTTCAGGATGAACAACTCGGACGCCAACAACGACCTGCGCGCCGACGGCGGGCACTCGGATGGTGGCGACGGTCTGAACTTCGACACCAAGTCGGATTGGGACCTCGAGGCCGGCGACGGCATCAACGGCAGCACGACGTCTGACGCTTCGGCTATCCTGGCAAATTCCGGCTTCCATCAGGAAATCGTCCAGGGCGCGAACCTCGTCAGCAACGCTGTCGACTCCAGCGTCATCGGCGGCAATTCGCACACCACAGATGTCGGTCACGACACCGACAGCTGATCGATCCATTTTCACAAAAGAAGACTGCACCGGCCCCGCGCGGCCGGTGCAGTCGCGGAAATTTGATTTCGGATCGGTTCGTTTCTTTTTACCGGGGCATTCCTGTCTAAGCCCGCCGAAGTCTCCCTTTGATGCGGAAAAAAGGGAAGGATCGGGACGATGCATACGGAAAGACTGAATGAAATCATTGCGCATTTCATCGGCATGTTCGAAGCGGATACCGATGAAGCACGGCTGCGAGCAAAACAGCTCGAAGGCGGCGATCTCAAGGAAGCCGTGCAGCAGGTCGAAGACGGCGATACAAAGTCGGCTGACTTTGCATCCTCATTCCAGCTGAACGACTACGATCCTGAAGTGCTCTATAGAACCCCCTCCCATGAGATTGCCGATGTGGATCTGTTCGGACGGATCCGCGGCTTCGGCGACCATTTTGCCGATGCCGTCGCCCAGTACGGCAACGCCGTTCCGGTGAAACTGTTCAGCAGCTTCGGCCAACCCGACGGTGCACCTGTCGAAGACAAGCTGATCGTCCACGACGGCCCGGGCTCGGTCATTGCCCATGTGGTCCAGGCCAACATGGTGCGCGACGACGACGTGCTGAACATGACGGACTCGACCGGGGCCCCGCGCGACACGACCTACGTCACCTACAAGCTCGCCGAATTCAGCGCAGAGGCGACCGAAGCCACTCCATTCGCGCACTACACCCGCGTCGATACCTATGAGGGGCTTTCGAAAATCGCCGACGATCTGTCGGGCTACGCCGCGGCAAACCGGTCGCCGGAACCGGTCGCCTCAAGCGACGAGCCAGACGCCGCCACGGGCACCGATCCTGGCACGAGCGCTGCGCTCACCGAGCAGCCCGCCGGTCCAGATCCGCTCAACGATGAGATCGATCTTCCCCTGACGGTGTCGCCGGACGAATTGCCGGTGGACGACAGCGGCAATTTCGCTTTGGCCGCCGACAGTATCGAGGGCGTCTACGTCAACGGTTTCCGAGTCGACGAGGCCCCGGTTCTTGCCGACCTCATGCCCGATCGTGGACTGGCGCAACCGGTCGCCGATCCCGAAGGCACCGACGGTCCGCTGCAGGAGGAAGACGACAAGAGCGGCAATTCCGTTTACGTCGAGGCCGGCGCCAACATCGTCGCCAATATCGTCAGCATCGTCGAGACCAGCGTCATCGCCCCTGTGACGGCGGTGATGGGCGGCTACCATCAGATCGACGTCATCTCGCAATCCTACGCCTATGCCGACAGTGACGAGCTGGACAAGGTTCTGTGCGACAACTCGGCCGAATCCGCATCGCGCACGGTCGCGATGAACATCGCCCATTTCGGTCGCGAGGCCTATCATTCCTCGTCATCCGATCAGGAAGACGATGCAGCCCAAGCTTCGATCTTCCCGAATTCCTGGCGCGTCAGCGTGGTCGATGGCGATGTTTCCTTCGTTCACTGGGTCGAGCAGTACAATTTCCTGAACGACAACGACACAGTCACCGTGACGACCAGCGGCGTCCAGACCACGGCCCTGACCGGCGGCAACGTCGCGGTGAACCTGGCATCGTTCCTCGGCATCGGCGATCAATACGATCTCGTGATCGTCGGCGGAAAAGTCCTGGATCTGAACATGATCACCCAGGTCGCTGTCTTTTACGACAACGACCACGTCAACGGCATCACCGCCGGCAACGGCATGACCGTGGACCAGAGCGGAAACCTCATCTGGAACCAGGCATCGATCCAGAATGTCGGCGCAAATGATCGCTTCGAGGCGATGCCCGACTATATCGAGAAAGCGGTCGACAACATCAACGATCGCATCAACGAACTGCCTTCGGGCTTCTCGCTCGACCTCAACTTCCAGGGCTATGAAGGCCTGAATATCCTCTACATCACCGGCAATCTCTACGACGTCAACGTCATCAAGCAGATCAGCATTCTCGGTGATGCCGACTCCGTGAGCTATGTCGCCAATAAAATACTGGACGACAATCCGGACGCCGAAATCACAATCCACACCGGCGGCAACGCCGTCATCAACTCCGCTCAGATCATCGACTACGATACCTTCGGTCACACGACCTATGTCGGCGGCCAGGTTTACTCCGATGCCATCCTGATCCAGGCCGGTCTTGTCGATCACGACACCAGCACTCCTGACGTGACCCCCAAGGGAGCCCGGCTCGCCAACGAAGTGATCGCCTTCATCGGCGACGACGACGCGCCGTCGCATCCGACCGAAACGGTGATCGACGCCGGCAACGACATGTCCTGGTCCAACGGCCAATGGAACGACGTCATGCACACGGTGCTGACCTAACAAGAACACGACGGGGGAAGGCATGAACGATCTTTCGAAGTGGCGTAGCGGTGCTGGCAGACCGCCTGCACAGGGCGAGCCGGTTCTGGAAGCGGTCGACGAGCTCGAAGCAGCGTTGACCGACAAGTGCATCGCTGCGATCAACGAGGCCGTGGAAGGACTGCGAAAAGTCGGCCTTGAGATCCGCACGACACTGGACAAAGACGCATCGAAACAGGAAGCCGATTCCGAGCCCGAGAAAGTCGCCGAAGCGCCCGCCGCCCACGACGATTCCGATGCCGAATTGCTTGCCGTTACCCATTCCCTGGCAAACCCCATCCGTCATACCGAGAAGAAACAGGCCGGCTATCATTTCGGCCCCCGGCGCGACGGCGCGTTGTGGCAGAGCCGCGAAAGTGCGCCGCTGCAGGAAATCGAGCCCAAAGTGGCGCCGGTAGAAGCACCAATCGTCGAGGTGCCACTTGCGAAAGCCGCACCGACGCAGGTTTTGCCGGCAGAAACGCAGGAGCCTAAGCCGCTCGATGCGCAGGCGGGCCCGGCTCAACAGGAAATCACCGCTCGTCGTGGCAACGACAGCGACCCGGCCGATGAATTGAAGAGCCGACCGGGTCGCGCTCTGCCGCAGACGATCGACAACGATCCAGGCCCGCTGAAGGAGAACGACCGCCGTCCGACCGTCCGCGACGGTGGCGGCGGCAATGGCGTTCCGACCGATGGCGGTGGTGGCGGTGGTGGTGGTGGCGACAAGCACACGTTCCACAAGCGCATGGGACCGGTCAATTTTGCCGCCAGCCTGCGCAACGGCATGGCCGTCGTCCGCCGCAACATGATGATTGTCATCGCGTTTACCATCGCGATCAACGTTCTGGTCCTTGCCATTCCGATCTATCTGTTCCAGATCTCCGACCGCGTGCTGACGAGCCGCTCGCAGGATACGCTGGTGATGCTGACGATCGCCGTTCTCGGCGCCATCATCCTGCAGGTCATCCTCGATTCCATCCGCCGCTTCATCCTGATGCGCACAGCCGTCGAAATGGAAGTCCAGCTCGGCGCACCAATCCTGAGTGCGGCCGCGAGAGCGTCATTGCACGGTAACGGTCGCGACTATCAGGTGTTGAGCGACCTTCAGCAGCTGCGCTCCTTCATCGTCTCCGGCACCCTGATCTCGTTCCTCGATGCGCCGCTGATGCCGTTCTTCGTCGTGGTGGTCTACATCATCCAGCCGCAGCTCGGACTAATCGTCGTCATGTGCTGCGTGGTGCTGTTCGTGATCGCCTATCTCAATCAAAAGGCAACGTCGCAGCCCTTCAGCGAGGCCAACGCCTTCCTCAGCCGCGCCAATTTCCATCTCGATTCGATGTCGCGCAATTCGCAGATCATCAACGCGCTGGCGATGATCCCGGAAGCCGTGAAGATGTGGGGCCGCGAAACGGCGGGCTCGCTGAAATCGCAGGTCTATGCCCAGGATCGCAGCATCGTCTTTACCGGAGCGTCAAAGGCGGTGCGCATGTTCACCCAGGTCGCCCTGCTCGGCTGGGGCGCGCATCTGTCGATGGACGGGCACATCACCGGCGGCATGGTGATTGCCGCTTCGATCATCTCGGGGCGCGCGCTTGCGCCGGTCGAAGGGGCGATCGAGGGCTGGAACCAGCTCAGCCACTCGCGGGCCGCCTACGGCCGGATCAAGCAGCTGCTGGTCAATTCGCCGTTGAACTTTCCGCGCCTGCGACTGCCGAACCCGGAGGGCCGGCTCGATGTCGAACGCATCCTCTTCGTGCCGCCGCCGCAGAAGCGGGTGATCCTCAACGGCATCTCCTTCTCGCTCAACAAGGGGGAGTCCCTCGCGGTCATCGGCAATTCCGGCTCGGGCAAGACGACGCTCGGCAAGATGCTCGTCGGTTCGATCGTGCCGACCTCTGGCAATGTCCGCCTCGATCTGATGGATTTGAGAAACTGGGACCAGCGGCAGTTCGGCGAAAGCATCGGCTATCTGCCGCAGGACGTGCAGCTCTTTCCCGGCACGATCAAGGCCAACATCTCGCGCATGCGCGACGATGTCGACGACAGCGCAATCTTCGAAGCGGCCGTACTCGCCGACGTGCACGAGTTGATCGCGTCGTTCCCGCAGGGCTACGAGACGATCGTGGCCGCGGACGGTGCGCCGCTCTCGGGTGGTCAGAAGCAACGCATTGCACTGGCACGCGCCTTCTTCGGCAACCCCAAATTCGTGGTGCTGGACGAGCCCAATTCCAATCTCGACACCAATGGCGAAGCAGCCCTTGCCCGGGCGCTGATGCATGCCAAGAAACAAGGCATCACCACCGTCACCATCACCCAGCGCCCCGCTTTGCTGCAATGCGTCGACAAGATCATGGTTCTGAACGAGGGCACCGTTGCCATGTTCGGTGCACGTGCCGACGTGCTTGCAGCCATCGGCGCAAAGCCGAAGGACGAAAAGTCCGCACCCCGTATCGCCGGAGAATGACCATGAGCCGCGAAAAAAAGAACGCTGCCGAAGAACATGCCGTCGAGTGGTATTCGGAGGTGCCGCGATCGATCAAGCTGCACAGCCTGGCCGGCCTCGCGTTGATCGTCGCTTCATTCGGCGGCTTCGGCTACTGGGCCTTCGCTGCACCTCTGGCAGCGGCAATCATCGCCCAGGGCAGTTTTGTCGCCAACGGCAACAACAAGATCATTCAGCACCTCGAGGGCGGCATTATCGAGCAGATGCTGGTGGACGAAGGCGACAAGGTCAAGACTGGCGACATCCTGGTCAAGCTCGACCAGACGCCGTCGCGCGCCAACGAACGCGCGCTCAACCTGAAGCGGCTGCGTCTCGAGGCAGTGGTCGCGCGGCTGCGCGCCGAGGCCATGGGCAGCGATACGTTCAAGATCCCGGACATCGTCAAGAAAGAGGCAAGCGATCCCGATATCCACGCGATCATCGAGAGCCAGAACGTCAACTTCCACAGCAAGAAGATCAAGCTCGACGATCAGCTGAACCTCATCGACCAGAACATCAAGTCGTTGGAGTTCCGAGCCAAAGGCTACGAGCGCCAGCAGGAATCGTTCACCAAGCAGCTGGATATCCTCAACGAGGAGCGGGCCGCCAAGAGCAAGCTTGTCCAAGGTGGACTGACCAAGAAATCGGAACTGATGGCGCTCGACCGTGCTGCCGCGGACGCCATGGGCGAAATCGGCAGACTCGACGCCGAGGTCAAGGAGAGCCTGTCGCAGATCGATCGCTATCGCCAGGAGGCGGTGATCGCCGTCAACGCCAACAAGCAGGCGGCGCTCGATGGGCTTGAAGCCGCAGAAGCCGATCTCGATGGCGTGCGCGAACAGTTGCGCGAGGCAAGCGAAGTTCTCGGCCGTGCCACCATCCGTTCGCCCGTCGACGGCACCGTGGTGCGCAGCTATTTCCATACCGCCGGCGGAGTGATCGCGACTGGCAAGCCGATCATGGAAATCCTGCCGGCCAATGTGCCGCTGATCATCGAGGCGCAGGTGCTGCGGACCTCGATCGATCAGTTGCGAGTGGGCGAGGACGCGACGATCCGTCTGTCGGCGCTCAATCGCCGCACGACGCCAGTGCTGAGCGGCAAGGTCTTCTATGTCTCGGCCGATTCCGTTGAAGAGATGAGCGGCGGCCAGCAGCGAGATGTCTACATCGTCCGCGTCGAGGTTCCCGTCAGCGAGATCCACCGTATCCACGGCTTCCATCCGGTGCCCGGCATGCCGGCGGAAGTGCTGATCACGACGTCGGAGCGCACGTTCTTCGAGTATCTGACGAAGCCGATCACCGACAGCATGTCACGCGCCTTCAAGGAAACCTGAAGGCGAAGTACGGGGGGCGGAGATGACGACGGGGCTAAGCAGAATGGGACCGCAGCTTTCGCTGTTTCACCAGCGATCTGCCAACGCCTTGAAGGCTCGGTCATTTCCGTCAGAATGGTTTGCGCCGATGACAGCAGCGCGTCATCGATGGCGCACAGGGGAGACGTTCGATGGCAGCGATACAAGAGGTGCTTCTGCTTGTCGGCCGCCTCAACTATGTCTGGACCAACACCGAAAGCCTGCTGATCTACATCATCGCCCACCTGCTGAACGTCGACAAGGAGCAGGCGATCGTGGTCTTTCTGACCTTGAACACGACGCGCGCCCGCATCGATCTGACCGAACGCCTGGCCAAGCTGCCGGCCACCCCGGTCGACACGCGCGACAGCGTTCTTTCGATCATGGACCGGCTGAAACAGCAGTCGAAGATGCGCAACAAATACAACCACTGCATCTATTCCTTCGACGAGCAGGGCGAGATCTCCAGCACGCAACTGATGCGCCTGGTCGAGGGCGACAAGGACATTCGCTACGGCAAGGTCGAGCAACTGGACGCCCGCGAACTGGAGCGGCTCGAAGCCGCCATTCAGGAGATTACCGAGATCAGCAAGAGCCTCTGGGCCTTCATTCGCTCACGGCCGAACTTCGACGAGCGTTCGATCTAGAGACGGAAGCGCGACTGCCACCGCCGGCAATCGATGCCCACTATTCGGATAATATCATTAGCACAACAAATCTAAGTATTGACTAGTACACAAGGTAATTTTGAAGAAAATTCATTCGAATATATGCTTACAATGAGAAGTATTTTTCAGTTGCGTATGAGGGCGTTATGAAAATAGATATTATTGATACTTCAGAAGATTTTGAAAAAATTCGCGGCGATTGGGATAGGGTCTATCTCGAAGACCCAGAAGCTCATCTCTTTCTTTCCTGGGAGTGGCTGCAGAAATATCTGTCGCACCGCCACCGCTGGTTCATTCTCGCCCTCAAGCAGGAAGGCGATGGGCAGTATTGCGCCTTCCTGCCATTGAAAGTGTCGACCTACCAGGACGACACGACCAAGCTTTTCTGCGACGAGATCCGCATGGCAGGCAATTACGGCGCCGACTACACCGGCTTCCTGTGCCGGCCCGGCCTGGAGGATGAGGCGGCCGACGCCTTTTCTGCCCATATCGGCAAGGAGAACTGGACAACCCTTACCTTCGACTATTTCTACACGGCCTCGTCCCGGCTCGACCGCCTGCTTGGCGCCTTTCCCGAAGACCAGTTCGTCCAGACCAGCAACGAGCGCAGCAACCCAGACAATATCGACAATACGATCTGCCCCTATGTGAACCTGCCGGAAAGCTGGGA
The DNA here is from genome assembly GCF_050434565.1 of Ensifer sp. 4252. NCBI lineage: Bacteria > Pseudomonadati > Pseudomonadota > Alphaproteobacteria > Hyphomicrobiales > Rhizobiaceae > Ensifer > Ensifer sp. 4252. The sequence goes on along the minus strand of NZ_JBNDIU010000003.1, from coordinate 11,498 downwards.
GGATTATCTCAGCACGCATATGAGCGCGCAGACGCGACAGAAGCTGCGTCGCTTCATGCGGATGGTCGAAGCATCACCCGACTACCGAATTACCCATGCGACGAGTGAGACGATCGAAAGGGACCTCGACACCCTGTTCCGGCTGTGGCGCATCAAATGGGCAGAGCGCAAGGGCCACAAGGTCGATCGACTGATCACGTTCACGCGTGAGATGCTGCTCGATGCCTTTAACGAGGGCGCGCTCGATGTTCCCGTTCTGTGGTATCAGGACCGGCCGCTCGGCGTGCTTGCCAATCTGCTCGACCGGCAGAAGAAGACCATCCTGTTCTATATCACCGGCCGCGACGAGACGTGGACGACCCCTTCCCCGGGGCTTCTGCTGCACGGCTTTGCCATTCGCGATGCGATCGCCGGGGGATATCGGATCTACGATTTCCTGCGCGGCAACGAAGGCTACAAATATTCCTTCGGGGTCGAAGAGCGCCGCATTCGCAGCATGCTTGTCAGGACGCGATCAGGCCGCAATCTGCGCAACTGCCTCAACCCGCGCAGCATCGAACATGTCTACGAACGCGCCGTGGAACTGCACAGCCAGGGGCGACTGGACAAGGCGGAACCCGGCTACCGGCAGGTCATCCACACCGTGCCGACACACACCCGAGCCCGCTATGGCCTCGCCCAGCTTTTCGACGACAAGGGCGAGCACGACGAGGCCGAATATCTTTACAGAAGCCTGCTTGCAACGATGCCGCGGGCCGGCAAGATCCAGCATCGACTCGGCGACAGCCAGATGGCGCAGGGGCACTACGCTGAAGCGGCCGAGACCTTTGAGGCCTTGCTTGCTCGCCATCCGCTCTTAAGCCTCGTGCGCTACAAGCTCGGCGTCGCCCTCTGCGCGATCGGCCGAGGCGAAGAGGCCCTCGGCATCTTCAGCAGCTTCGAGGATATCCATTCCGACGATCCGGATCACACGCGCTGCAAGCTGAAGGCGCAAGAGGCCGTCATTCGGCTCAAGGCGGCCATGCAAACCGCACAGGACGAGGTTCCCGAACCGGAGCAAACTCCGATATCGATTGCGCCGCCGCCGAGGGTCCTGGTGTCGCCCAAACGAACGCTTGATGCATCCGTGCGCCTGCCGACCGCGCCACCGCTGCTTCAGCCATCCCTGCCATCCGGCATATCGGCGCATCTGCAGGCACGACCGAACAAACGTGGCGACACCGGTTCAAGGATCAAGCATTGAATACATCGATCGGAAGGAGGCCGACCGCTCACTCGGCGGTTTCGGCCCAGTCGAGCGCCTTCAGTTCCTCGCGAAATGCGAAGCGGATGATATGACGCTCGATGACGTCCTTGCATTCCGCCAGCGCCTCGGCATCCGGCGATTCCGCGACGAAAGACAGATGATCTCCGCGGGCAGTCATGCGTGCGGTGCTCGCCCCAATCACTGCAACCGAATCCGTTTCGGTGTATTCGACCGTCGTTTTATGCGCGAAATGCTTGGACAGCTGCTGCAGGTATTGCGACGCGCGCTCTGTGGTAAAACCGCTCGTGGCTTTCAACATGTTCTTCTCCACACTGCATGGGATCGATTGGCAGGTAAGGGGCAAGACAAAAGGCGGCATGATCGCTCCTGCCGCCCCTTGTCCGAAGTTCAACTTACTTCTTGCTCAGCGCTTCAGTGAGCTGATCGACGATATCCTGTTCGGACTTCAGGCCGGAACTCGTCAGATAGAGCTTGGCGGAATCGAGATAGACGACCCGCTCGTTCTTCCAGGCCTTGGTCTGGCGCACCAGCTCGTTGTCGAGCAGGGCTGCTGCCGGCTGGCCTTCCTGGCCGATCGCCGCGTCGCGGTCGACGACAAAGATCCAGTCCGGATTGGTCTCGAGGATATATTCGTAGGAAACGGCCTGGCCATGCGTTGCGACCTGCAGCTTCGGGTCGGCCGGTTCTACACCGAAGATGTCGTGGATTTCGCCGAAGCGCGAACCCTTGCCATAGGCGCTGATCTTGCCGCCGGTCGTCAGCAGCACGAGGCCGGTGCCGGCACCCTTGACAACACCCTGCAGCTTTTCGATCGAGGCGTCGAGCTTCTCCGAAGCTGCCTTGATCTCCGCTTCCTTGCCGAAGATGAGGCCGAGAATGGCGGCATTCTTCTTGACGCTGCCAATCAGATCCTTGTCATCGGAGGTCAGGTCGATGGTCGGAGCGAGCTTGGCAAGTTCGGCATACTTCGACTGCGAACGGCCACCGACGATGATCAAATCGGGCTCGGCCGCATTGACCGCCTCGTAGTCCGGCTCGAACAACGTGCCGATCTTCGGATAGGTGTCGGACCTGTATTTTTCGAGGGAGGGCGGGATCGCAGAACCGGGAACGCCGGCCACGGCAACGCCGAGCATATCCAGGGTCTCGAGCATGCCGAAGTCATAAACCAGCACGGTCTTCGGATTCTTTTCGACATCCGTCGTGCCGCTGCTGTGCTCGATCTTCAACGTTTCAGCGCTTGCGGCCGGCGCCAGTGCCAGGATCGCAGCCACGGCGGCACTACGAAGAGCATTAGAAAATAGCGATACATTCATGACTTATTTCCTCATGTTTTCCGTCGTCTAGCGCGATTTTCCAAAGAGGGCAACAAGACCGTTCAAAGTCTTGCAACACGGACAGAATGGGGCGGTCTGTGGTCTGCGCACGAGCCGCAGAGATACTCCCTTCCTGCCGTCAACCGGTTCGGACCAACTGCCACCTTCGCATGACGAAACTTGACTAGAGATGTCATATATATGATTGAAGCTCAGCTCCAGTTCGGTACCTGACCGGCGACGCTTTCGCCTTGCCGAAGTGCACGAACGGAAGATGCGCCAATTGCTCGGAGGCGGCGGAAGAATGAACGGCAGCCAGTCGGCCAGGAAGAGCCATTTTCAACCCGACATTGATCGTAGGCCAAGCGCCGGTACGATGTCGACCCATGCGGAACCGACGGCTTGCAGTCCACTTTCGCACCGCGAACGATTGGGGGAGCCCACCACGACCGTCGACTACGCCAATCCCTCCAATTTTATGGCAGCCTTCAAAAAGGCGTATGGGGTTTCGCCGAACCCCGGGCATGGGTAAAGACCGATCGATGAAACCACTTCTGATTGCCGTTCCCGTCATCTTGTTGCTTGCCGTCATCAGCGTCATGACCGGCGTCGGCATCCTCGCCTCCGGGCTTGAGGGCGATGGACGCGGCTGGCTGCTGCTCATCGAAAGCCGGGTGCCACGCACCCTGGCGCTGATGCTGGCCGGAACCGGTCTCGCCGTCGCCGGCACCATCATGCAGATGCTGGCGCGCAACCGCTTCGTCGAACCATCGACCGCTGGCACCGCCGAATCGGCCGCCCTCGGCATGCTGCTGACGATGATCTTTGCGCCCACTCTGCCGGTTGCCGCCAAGATGGCCGTCGCCGCCCTCACCGCCCTTGCCGGCACGGCGCTGTTTCTCAAAATCCTGCGTCAGATCCCGCTGCGCTCAGTGCTGATGGTGCCGCTGGTCGGCATCATGCTCGGTGGCGTCATCAGCGCCGTCACCACCTTCGTCGCCTATCGCTATGACATGATGCAGTCGATGGGGGCGTGGATGTCAGGCGATTTCTCCGGCGTGCTGCGCGGCCGCTACGAACTTTTGTGGATCGCCTTTGCCCTGACGCTGGTCGCCTATGTCACCGCAGCCCGCTTCACCGTCATCGGCATGGGCGAGGAGATCGCCCGCAATGTCGGCCTCGACTACAACAGGGTGGTGACGCTCGGCCTTTGCATCGTTTCGATGGTGACGGCCACCGTCGTTGCCACCGTCGGCATGGTACCGTTCCTCGGACTGATCGTGCCGAATGTCATCAGCCTCGTGGTCGGCGACAACCTCAGACGCACCCTCCCGCTGATCGCCGCCACCGGCGCCGGGCTGGTGCTGGCCTGCGACATCGTCGGCCGGATGATCATCGCCCCCTACGAGATCCCGGTTGGAACCGTCATGGGCGTCATCGGCAGTGTCGTCTTCCTCTATCTGCTGCTTTCGAGGCGCGCCCATGCAGGCTGACATCAAAAGGGTCTCGCCCGCAGGCATGTTGCTGGTAACAACGGTGCTCGCGCTCCTGTCGATGCTGGCCTTCATGACGCTCGGCGCCAAAGGAAGCTGGGCGTTCATCCTCTCCTTCCGCGGCACCAAGCTCGCGGGCATGGTGCTCGTCGCCTATGCCATCGCCGTCTCGACCATCCTGTTCCAGACGATCTCCGGCAACCGCATCCTGACGCCGTCGATCATCGGCTTCGATGCGATGTATGCGCTGCTGCAGACGGTCATGATATTCTTCCTCGGTGCCGCCGGCGCCACGGCTGTCGACCCGCGACTGCAGTTCGTCATCGAGACGGCGGCAATGGTCGGCTTTTCCGTGCTCCTGTTCCGGGCGCTGTTTTCCGGAGGCACCCGCAGCCTGCATCTCCTGATGCTGGTCGGCATCATCCTCGGCGGACTGTTCCGCAGCCTTTCGTCCTTCCTGCAGCGGATCCTTGATCCCAACGAGTTCGTGGTGCTGCAGGACCGGCTGTTTGCCAGCTTCAACACCGTCAACGCCGACCTTCTCGGCATCTCCACAATCGCCGTCGCCGCGGTGACCTTCGTTCTCTGGAGGCTGTTTCCGACCTTCGACGTACTTTCGCTCGGCCGCGAAAGCGCCATCGGGCTCGGTGTCGACCATCAGCGTACCGTCACCATCCTGCTGGTGCTCATCGCCGTCCTCGTCTCGGTCTCCACCGCCCTGGTCGGCCCGGTGACGTTCTTCGGCCTTCTGGTCGCAAGCCTTGCCTGGCAGATCACCCCGACGGCCAGCCATCGTTTCGTCCTGCCGATCGCCGTGTGCCTTGCCATCGGCACCCTTGTCGGCGGCCAGGTGATCCTGGAGCGGCTGTTCGCCTTCAACACCGCGCTCAGCATCGTCATCGAATTCGTCGGCGGCCTTGTGTTTATCTTCCTGCTTGTCCGAGGCTCCGCCCGATGATCGAAATCCGCGACGTCACCAAATCCTACGGCAACAACGCGGTCGTCGACCGGGTCTCGATGACGCTGCCGGCCGGCGGCCTCACCTCGATCATCGGCCCGAACGGCGCCGGCAAATCGACGCTGCTGTCGATCGTCAGCCGGCTGATGCCGATGGATGGAGGGCAGGTTCTGGTCGACGGGCTCGATGTCAGCAGGACCGCCGGCGACGTGCTTGCGCGGCGCCTGTCGATCATGCGCCAGGACAACCACATCACCGCGCGCCTCAGCGTGCGCGATCTCGTCGCCTTCGGGCGCTACCCCTATTCGAAAGGTCGCCTGACGGCGGTCGACGTCGAGCATATCGAGCGCTCGATTGCCTATGTCGGTCTGCAACCCCTGGAGCATCGGTTCCTCGACGAGCTATCGGGCGGCCAACGCCAGCGCGCCTTCATCGCCATGGTGCTCTGCCAGGATACCGACTACATGCTGTTCGACGAGCCGCTCAACAACCTCGACATGAAACATGCGGTCGAGACGATGAAGCTGCTCCGGCGGCTGGCCGACGATTTCGCCAAGACGGTCGTCGTCGTGCTGCACGACATCAACTTCGCCTCCGCCTATTCCGACCGCATCGTCGCCATGCGCGAGGGCAGGCTCGCCTTCGAGGGCGCGCCGAAGGACATGATCGAGCCGTCGCGCCTGCAGGCGATCTTCGACGTCGACTGCCGCGTTCACGCCGTCGGCGAAACGCGGCTCGTCAACTATTTCGAGTAGGCCGACCCGCTCACTGCGAAGAACCCGATACGAGCGGCCTGCCGTTGCGGGCCGCATCGGCGATCTTGTCCTCGTCGGTCACCGATGACAGACGCTTTAGCCAGCGCCCGAGGCGCACGCTGATATCATCCATCACCGTGAACATCACCGGCACGAAGACGAGGCTGAGCATCGTCGAGGTGATCAGTCCGCCGATCACGGCGATCGCCATCGGTGCGCGGAAGGCCGCGTCCGCACCGACACCGATTGCTGCCGGAACCATGCCGGCGACCATCGCGATCGTCGTCATGATGATCGGGCGCGCGCGGGTGGTGCCCGCCGTCAGCAAGGCCGTTCGCCGGTCCGCCCCCTCGTTCCGGCAGACGATCGCATGATCGACCAGCAGGATCGAGTTCTTGCAGACGATGCCCATCAGCATCAGGATGCCGATAGTCGAGGAGAGATCGAGTGCTGCGCCAAAAAGAATGAGCGCCAGCGCAGCGCCGCCGATCGACAACGGCAGGGCAATCAGGATGGTGATCGGCTGCAGGAAGTCCTTGAACAGCAGGACGAGCACCGCTGCGACCATCAGGATGCCGGCAAGCAGAGCGAGCGCGAAATTGCGGAACATTTCCGACATGTATTCGGCTTCGCCGTAATTCGCCTGCGAAACCCCCACCGGCATCTTGATCATGGCAGGCAGAGCAGAGACCGCTTCGAATGCGGTGCCGAGCGTAATCCCATTCAGATTGGCCTCGACCGCCATCAGGCGTTTGCGGTTGAGGCGCTCGACACTGCCCTCCTCCGCGCCGAAGGAAATGTCAGCCACGGATGTGAGCGGCACCAGCTTTCCGGAGTTGGTACCGACGCGCAGGTTTCGCAAAGTGTCGAAATCCGCCCGTGCGGTTTCGTCGAGCATCACCCGGATCGGCACCTGCCGGTTGCCGAGATTGAACCGCGCCGAATTGCTTTCGCTGTCCCCCATGGTGGCAATGCGCGCCACCGTCCCGATCGACGTTACCGAGACGCCGAGACGGGCAGCCTCGTCGAGGCGAGGCTTCACGAGCAGCTCCGGTGACAGCAAGGGTTCAGTCGACTGGACGTTGACGAGACCCGGCATCGCCCGCATCTCCTTTTCGAGCTGGCGCACGGCCTGGGTCAGCGCCTGCGGGTCGTCGCTGGTCAGATAGATCGACAGATCCTTGGCACCCTGCTCGGACGCAAAGGTCGCCTGAATGTCCGGCGTCTCCGCGAGCAATGGACGCAGGGACAGTTCGAACGACTTGCGGTCGAGCCCGCGCTCCTTGCGTGGCCGAAGCTTGATGAGCAGGCTCACCTCATTGAGCTGGTCGGCGGTCGCAAGCACGCTATCGACCTCCGGCCGCTCTTTGATCTTGCGCGTCAGCTCGTCCGAGACACGGGCCGTTTCCTCGAGCCGCGTGCCCGGCGGCAGGGTGACTTTCAATGTCGAGAGATTGCTGTCACTCGTGGGTATGAAACCGGTCGGCAACATCGTCAGAAGCGCGATCGAGCCGACAAAGATCAGGGCAACGATGGAGAGCGCCGTCTTGCGGTGATCGAGTGTCCAGCCCAGCAATCGAACGTAGACGTCGCCGATGCGTGAACGCTTGACTTCATGTCCGTGCCCCATCCTCGGGCGAAGCAGATAGGCCGCCATCAACGGCGTCAGCAGGCGGGCAACCGCCAGCGAGAACAGCACGGCGATGGCGACAGTCAGACCGAACTGCTTGAAATATTGCCCGACCGCGCCACCGATGAAGCTGACGGGCGCAAACACCGCCACGATCGTCAGCGTCGTCGCAACGATCGCAAGGCCGATCGCGTCGGCGGCATCGATCGCGGCAAGGAAAGGTCGTTTGCCCATGTCCACGTGCCGCTCGATGTTTTCGATCTCGACGATCGCATCGTCGACCAGAATGCCGATGACAAGCGTCAGTGCCAGCAGACTGATACTGTTCAAGGTGAAGCCGAGCAGATCCATGACCATGAAGGTCGGCAGGATCGATAGCGGCATGGCCAGTGCCGAGATCAACGTTGCCCGCCAATTGCGCAGGAACGCAAAGACGACCACGACGGTCAGCGCCGCTCCCTCCAACAGGGCCGTCACTGCCGCGTCGTAGCTCTCCTTGGTGTATTCGACCAGCGAGATCAATTCCTTGATCTCGATACCGGGCGTGCGCGCCTGGATTTCCGCAAGCCGTGCCGCAACGCGATCGGCAACCACCGTGTCGCTCGCGCCTTTGCTGCGCGACACCGAGAAGCTGACGACGGGTTCGCCGTCGAGCCGGGCAAAATTGCGCGGCTCGGATGAGGTGTCCTCGATCGTCGCCACATCGGAGAGCTGGACCCAGCGGCCGCCTGAGATCGGGACCGACAGCCGCGAAAGCTCTTCGACCGAGGTGGCACTGCCGATCGTGCGGATCGACTGCTCGCGGCCGCCGATCTCGCCTCGTCCGCTCGGCACATTGGTATTGAGTTCGCGCATCGCTGTGTTGACCTGGTCGGCGGTGACGCCGAGCGCCAGGAGACGCTCCGGATCGAGCGAAACGCGAACTTCGCGGTTGACGCCACCCAGGCGCTGAACCTTCTGGACGCCCTGAAGCGTCAGAAGCTCGCTGTTCAAGGTGTCGTCCACGAACCACGACAGCTCCACAGCGGACATGTTCGGCGCACGCACGGTGTAATAGACGATGGCGCTGCCATCGACGTCGACGCGCGACACCACCGGTTCCTGGATCGACTGCGGCAGATCGGACCGGATCTGGGCGACCGCTTCGCGCACGTCGTTGGCGGCACGATCAGGGTCGGTGCCGATCTTGAACTCGACCGTGGTCGTCGAAGCGCCGTTGGCGACCGTCGAGCGAATGTGATTGACGGCGACCAGCCCGGCGGCCACCCCCTCCACCCGACGTGTCACCTGCGTTTCCATCTCCGCCGGCTGGGCGCTTGGCTGCGTGATGGTCACGGTCACGACCGGAAACGAAACGCTCGGGTTGGCGTTGACGGGCAGGCGCAGGAACGATGCGATGCCGACAAGCGTCAGAACGACGAACAGGACGAGCGTCGGAACGGGCTTTCGGATTGCCCAGGCGGATATGTTGCTGGTCATTTCAGTGCGCCTGTCCGAGCGGGTTCAATGTCCCTGGTGGCGACGGCCTCGCCCTCGCGCAGAGAAACGCCGGCCTTTGCAACGACGCGTTCGCCGGCATCGAGGCCCGACACGATCTCCACCTTGCCGCTCTGGCGCATCCCGGCCTGGACCGTCTTGCGCTTGACCTTCCCGCCCTCGACGATGAACACCGAGGGCATTCCGTCCGGTGTGCCGTAAAGCAGCGCCGAATCGTCGACCATGATGGCCGTACGTTCCGCAACGACGATCTCGGCGCGGCCGAACGTTCCGGCATAGGGTGGTTTGTCGGTCATGAGCGCAATCTTGGCCGTGCCAAGCCGTGTCTCACTATCAATCTTCGGATTGATCACCCTGATATGGCCTCCGATCACGTCCGTGCGTCCGGAAAGCTTGATCTTCACCTTCTGACCGACGGCCAGCAGGGGAAGCTCGCTCTCCGGTATTTCGGCAGCAAGCTCGATCTCGCCGTCGCGGATCAGGCGCATCAGCGGCTCCGATCCGGCCAGAGCGCCGGCGCGGGCAAGGCGCTCGGAAACGATACCGGCGGAAGGCGCGACGATCACCGCGCGTTCGAGCTTGCGGCGCGCCTCGGCGTAGAGCGCCTGGGCCTGGGCGTCGTCGGCGCGCGCGACCTTCACCGCCTCCCGGGCAATCGCCACGGCCGAGACCCGTTCTTCGAGGAACGTTTCTGCCTTCAGATGCCGCAGCTGGCGGGCGCGATCGAGCTTCTTTTCCTCCTGCCGGACAGTCTCTTCCTGCTGAGCAACCGCCGCCCCGGCGCGGGCCACGCGACCCTCCGCCTCACGCAGAAGGTTCTCCAGCATCTCTGTTTCGAGCCGCGCAAGAACCTGGCCCACAACCACCCGATCGCCGATCTCGACCTCGACCTTGGCAATCCGCTGCTCGGTCAACGTCGTGCCGACGGCAATCTCTTCGCGAGCGACGAAGATACCGGCAAAGGACCGCATCCATTTCTGCGGCTGCCTGTCCGTAACAAGCGTCGAGACGGTGCGGGTTGAAGCTGCGGCATCGGCGTTCACTGATGCCGCAGCTTCGTTGGCAAGCAACTCGCCGGTCGTTCCAACAAGCATGAACATGGCGATCATTGCTGCGCTCAGAACTGGGGGACGTCTCATCCTGGTTGGCTTTCGCTGACGGAAACGGACGTCGGCTACTCCTCGCAAGGATCGCACCGCGTCGACAATTCCTGATTAGGCGTTCAGAAGAAAATTATTTATTCGATTAGTCAATCTAATAACTTCATCAACTGAACGCGTCAATAATAAGGCGATCGCATACAATCATTGCGGGAACATGGCGCTCCTGGCCGACCAGGCCGTTTCTATTGACTCTGCTAGGCTCGCATCGCATATGAGATCGATCAGTCTATTAAAGAATAGTGGACCATTGCGGAGAGCCACGATGCGCAAGATCGACCCGGAGAAACATGCTGCACGGCGGCAAGTCATCCTCGATGCAGCCATCGTCTGTTTTGCCCGCAAGGGGTTTCACGGCACATCGACCGCGGAAATCTGCGCCGAGGCAGGCATGAGCCCGGGCAATCTCTTCCATTATTTTCCGACCAAACACGCCATCATCGCCGCGATCGTGGAGGTCGAACGTCAAGAAACGGCGGAGTTTTTCCGTGAACTCCATGAAGCGCCGGATCTTTTTGCCGCGCTGTTGGGTTTCATGGACGTTGTCCTGCGGCTGGCGGCCGATCCGGTCTTTTCTAGCCTGGCGCTCGAGATCGCCGCCGAGGCGACGCGCGACGAACGCATTGGCGAACTGGTGGCGGCGAATGACGCTGAGCTGCGCAGCGCCCTTTCCGCTGTGATCAAAGCCGCACACGAACGAGGACAGATCGATGCCGTCATCGATCCCGAAGGCGGCGCACGCTGGATTGCAGCCATCATCGACGGCATCTTCGGGCGCATAGCCGTCGATCCAGGCTTCAATCCCCTCGAAGAGGCGCCGATGCTGCACCTGCTATTGACGCGTTTTCTCCGTCCAGGACGCTGAGCGCTTCAACATTAAAAGATCGAACTGATGTCGACTGCCCGCACATCGCCGCAGACGCCTGCAAGGCAGGGTAACACGCCGGCTCATGCGATCGGCGCCATCATGCCGGATCTACGCCAGGTTACGGCGTCTGATGCAGCGGCTCACATCGGCCGAACCGATGCCCCCTTCCAGGACGGCGCCGGTTCGAGCCAATGCATTAGGCAAGGCCAAGCGCGTCCGCCACGGCACGGCGGGGTTTTGGCGGCCAGTTGCCAGCCTCGCCATGGCCGACGGCCAGCAGCATCACCGGGATTTCCTGTGGCCCGAGAGCAAACTCGCGCGCGACACCGTCCGGATCGAAACCGCCCATCGGGCAGGAGGCAAGACCGAAGGCTTGCGCCGCATACATCAGCGTCGCACCGGCAAAAGTTGCGGGTTTTTCTGGAGTTTGTTTCAGGCGCGCTTGGCGGTTAGCTGCGTTTGCTTTGTTTTGCCTCAGAACGCCAAAAAGCCCGCTGACATTTCTGTCTAGCGGGCTTTTGCTTTGGTTGCGGTGGCAGGATTTGTGGTTTTCT